>CAJYQC010000199.1 GCA_913776885.1 uncultured Variovorax sp. | reverse complement strand
ATGCGCCCCTGCCGGCTGTTGGTGATGATCAGCGTCTTGCCGTTGTTGAACGCGGCCGTCTGAGCCCCCTCGCCTCCGAGCGAACCGAACACCAGGCCTTCGATGCTTCCTGCGCTGGAGACCGTGGACTTCCTCGGCTGAAGCTCCTGGTAGATGTTGCGGGACTGGAACGGCCAGTCAACACCGCCGCGCAGCGGTTCACGCCCGGCAACCGTGCCCTCCTGGGTCGCATAGTTGCCAATGTCGAAGGGGTCGGCGGTCTGCCGGCTGGGACGCAGACGGTACTCCACGCCGTTGTCGATGACCAGGCGGCCGCGCTGCGCGATGTCCGCATACACGCGCCACCAAGAAGGCCTCCTCCACAACCCGGCGATCCATTCGGATGCGCGTATGGCCTGCGCGCCCTTGACGGAATCAGGTCTGGTGCGCCGCGCGCGGCGCAGTTCCTCGGGGTAGGGCACTCGCCCGATGAAACCATCCAGTTCGGCAATGCGCAGTCCTTTCGTTTCGACCCGCGCGGACATGCCGTAGAGCAGTTCGAAGTCGGCTCGGTCCAGTGCTACGCCGACCGCTCCCAAGCGACGCCCCAGCAACCGGCGCAGAGACCAGGCTGCCTCTGAACGAGCCATGTCCACATCCGTGCGATCCAGCGTCAGGCGCGCCACAGGTGTCAATCTGAAGTCAAACAGTTCTTCATCCGCCGGGACACGGACACGGTTCTCGCCGCGCATCAGGTGAAGAGTTCCCTTGACCATTTCCTCGCCGATCCCCTGCGGGGGCAAGATCGCGTCCATCTTGCCTTGCCCCGAATAGAACCGCCATTCCGGCGCCTGGTCTGCATCGTCGATGTATTCGGCCAGGATATCGCCGCCGAGCTGCGTTTCGGTGGCATTGAGGCGCACCACCGTCAGGGGACTCGGGTCGATCAGCACGACATCGGTGGTGCGCGTTCCTTCTTTCGCCAGCGTTAATTTCATGTGCAGCCAGCGGCTTCGATCTTGGCTCGCGGTTTCGACCATCTCGAGCAGGCAGTCCTGGGGGCCGGTCAGATCCAGCGTCCATGGCCTGTCGCGCTCGGTCTCCGCCGACAGGGTTTCGAATCCGAGCTCCGGGTCCATGCTCAGTGCGGTGTACTTTGCCGCAGCGAAGGCCAGCTCCAGTGTGCTGACCAGGGTTGCGCGGCGATATGAGGTGCCGTCGGAGGTAACGCCCAGTTGGAGAAATCCATGGGTAAAGCCTCGGATCGACAACAGCACCGAGCCAATGCCCAACTCCGTCGTCTTGCTTGCGCCAAGTGCTTGCAGCTTCCAGCTCAGCAGCGTCAATGAGTTCTTCGCCTCGCGCGGCTCCACCTCAAGGGCCTTGACGGGCAGGACGAACCTCTTTCCTTCGAGGTCCAGCGCGCCGGCGCAGTGCAGCTGAATTTCGCAAGACCTGCCAGCGACCTGCAGCGCGCGCAACCGCGTCCTGCGCAGTTTCTGGTGTTCGTCTGCATCGAGTTCGAATCGCAGCGTCACCGTGTCCTCGTCGTTGACCGTACGCATCCATGTCGGAATCAGGCTCAGGCGGTTTCTCGCACGCGTCGTCGCCAAGCCCAGAGCGTGCTGCTGCAGCAATGCACCGGTGAGCGATTCAAGCGTCAAGGCGTCCGGATCCGAGTTTTCCTGGCAGCCTGGGATCTGTTTCCACAGGAGCGTCCAGCCGCGGCGATCGCTTTGCTGCGTGCAATGGAGCCAGACATCTCCGGCGACATAGGGGGCACTGGCACGTGATTCAGTATGCAGCAAAAGCGGGTAGCCACTGATTGGCGCACGCCCCGTGAAACGCGCCGACAGCTCAAGCTCTGTGCAGACATCGCGGACGCCATGGCGATCGGGAGGCCCCAGGCACAGCGAAAGCCTCGCGGGCGCATCGGTTCCCGACTTGCGCTGCGGCTCCACATCGATCAGGTTGCCGGCCAGTTCGCGCCCCGAGCCGGGGGCGCACGAGAGAAGGGTGTTGTCAAGCGCCGGCTGTGGCAGCCTCTCGAGCACCCACGGATCGTCAGGGTTCTGGCGCCACGGAGGGGCGTAGTTCTCCTGCTCCGCCTCATACGTAGCCACGCGCAGGCCGCACCTTCGCCTTTTGAAATCCAGTGTGCCGTTGTCGATCTCAAGGCCCAGACGCACCCAGATTCCCTGGTCCTTCGGCGCGAGCGGCGTGCTCATGTGAAGGACGAATTCGAAGTAGCCTTCCGGGTCCAGCCAGTAGTCCTCCCGCTTCCTGAAGACCCCCCTGAACAGCGCAATGCCGGAAAAGTGATCCGGCACCGGAATCTCTGCCGAGACCTGGGCATCGCAACGCAATCGATACGTGACCTCCCCATGGGCCACGACGACCTCGTCATACTTCGTGAGCGTCAGCGTGTGCTGCTTGGGGCCCGGGCCGGTGTCCCAGCGCTTGACGAGACCTTTGCTGGATCTCAACTCCACGTATTGGTTCGGCTGGCCACGGACGTTGATGCGCAGCGTTTCCATCATTTCCCCCTGACCATGGCCGGCTCGCCCGGTGTGTTCTTGTACCGAGGGTTCGCGACCCATGCTTGTCCGGAGCGATCGATCGCAGCGGCCCCGCTCATCGGCAGTGCCGGCCCCGCGAGGAACTGCTCGTACCAGAGATATTTTTGCTTGCCGCCGGCGAATGCGTCATGGCAGGCCTGACCCCACAGCTCCACCAGCTTGTCCCCGTACTTGGCACAGAGCGTCGTGAAGTCCGCGGCGGGCTCAAGTGCCTTGAGACGCGCAAGGATCCTGTCCGCGACCGTCTTGCCGGCGTCGTCGCTGGGCGGTCGTATTGCGCCATACCATCCGAGGATGACCGGGTCGGCGCCAGTCGCCTTGATCCATTCCCGCCAGCGAGGCGCGCTGCCACGCTGTTTGTCCTGCGGCACACCCAGGCTGGTATAGAGAAACACCAACTGGCACGCCGAAAGACTCTTGCGAATGCCCGTGACGTCGACGCTCGATTCATCGATTCCACTGCCTCGTTCCCGCTGCCGTATCACCAGCAACTGGTCGTTGCGTTTGAGACAGAGACCGACATAGGTCTTCTTGTTCTTCTGCAGGACGATCACATCCTCCTTGCCACCGGGCAGATTGGACTGCACCTGCTGCCCGCTGATGGCAAGAATCGCGACCTTGCCGCGGAACGCCATCTGGACCGCCTCGTGGATCTCCTCGTTTTTCGAGTTGATCAGTGGATAGCCGACCGTTGCGAGCCCTTGCATCGACACCGCCCTCGTGGTCTTTCCCACCAGCAGGTCGAATCCGGTTTTTTCCGGAAAACGACCTGTTGCGAGAAATGGCGTCGCCGGCGCCTCCGCGAGATCCAGCGCCGAGGCCGCAGCCGCCAGCGCAAGCGGTTCCCGGCCTTCCGGGTTCAGGTGAACTGCGGCGTGCGACAACGGCGGGATCCCGCCGGCCTGGCCAGGCTCGGAGAGGTCGATGCCCCAACCGTCAAGCCGGTAAAAAATGCCGTGCACGGTCCCAGCGCCATGAGCCATCGTGCCTTTGCGCTCGCGGATGTCGTTGGCGTAGGACTTTCGGCTCACCACCATCGCCTCCGCAATGGCGACCAACTTGTCGGCGACGAGCGCATTCGGATCGACGTCGATGATCTTCTGAATTCTCTTTCGCGCATCCGCTTCCTCGTTGGGCTTCAAGCTTCCGTTGTTGATGCACACATCGAGGAAGAAAAGCTGCGTTCGCTCGCACGCCATCTGGTAGTCGTCGCCGAACGTCTTGGCCAAGGCCATCGCCGGACGAAAATACAGCTCATCGGCAACGTCGCGCTGAATCTGCTGGACGTCGGCAGAACTCCCCAGTGTTTCGAAAGCCGACTGCCATTGCGGCAGCAGCCTGTGTCCACCCGCCGCGGAGAGCGGTCTTGCGAATTCATGCAGCGCTTGAGCCAGCGCAGGCGTAGACGCAGGCGGAGCCGGTTTATCGAGCTTCAAGGCAGCCGCAAGCTCCTTGGAATAGATTTCGCCAAAGGCAGCATCAAAGGTCGCTCTCTGGTTCCTGTACACCCGACGCAGAACCGCTGACAGCGGCCCGACGTTGTAGTTGCCGGTCGCAGTGTCGTACTGGACCAGCGTGAAGCCAATCAGTCCCCATGTGATGCCGGTGCGGTCATGATCACCGGAGGCCACCGTGTAGCCATGTCCTTCGAAGCCAGCAGGTACGTTGATCAGCCGGTCATAGTGATTCGGCCAGGGAACTGCTCCCATGAGGAGCCCCCAAGTGTCGACATCGACTACACCTGTCACGAGCTTCTTCTTGGCCGCCTGCACACGCTCAACAGCACGCTGCATTCCAGGACCGAAGGTCCCATCCACCTTGGTGAACGCCGGCTCCTCGCCGCCCCCGAGTTCCTTTGGAACTACCTGCTTCATGAGGGCGCGCTGTAATGCACGCACGATGTCGCCCTTACAACCTCGTGAAAATGTTGATTCAAGCGACATGGAAATCCCTGGGTTCGCTCGCCGGAAGTATCCGGAGACTACAGAAGTCCTGAGCGCGCTGCGGCTTTGGGAGGGCAAGCACGCCGAAGCCCAAGCTCACAAGGACGACACTGGGAATTCGTTGCAGTAAGAACCACTGTCCCGGCGGCGCACCAGCCTGCTATTTCCCTGGCTGAAGACACGAGTATCTCCCCCGTTTTGTGAACGCCAATTTGAGCTATTTCATCCCAATAAGCATCCCCTGTTTAGGGGATGCGCAAGCATTGACTCCCTCATCTACTCCATCTTGCTGAAAGATTTCACTACTTGCCCCAGCTATGCGAACGTACGGAGAGATTTAGATGCAATGCATTGCCCCGGCTTGGTGGGTACGAAACCGCGTGTCTTGTGCCGTTGCTCTGCATAGGTTCCTTACGATCCTTGCCCTGGTGCTGCCCGCGACACCCGCCGCTTCATTTTCACAATCGGAGCGGGAGATGCGTGTTGTGGTGAAGTCGGGAACCTCTTCGCTGACCTTCTAACCGATTCGGCGGCACTCGTGGCGTCCATCCTTGAGGCTCCTGGTCAGCCTGTTGAATGACCGCGTTTGAACGCTTTGAACTTCCGCTTCGGGCCTGGCCCGGAGCAGACTTCCGTCTGTGCTGCATCGCCGTACTAAGGCGGGCGCTCAACATCCGACCTACTCCAGCGCCAGGGTTCGTGCTGACATACCGACGAGCACTGAACCGTCGGCTCCCAACTCGCCTGCCAAGGCTGGGGCAGAGAAAGGTCGCAAAATGCTACGGGTGGTCGGCGATGCTGCCCAGGCGCATTGCGTGCAAGTGCTTTGCACATTCGTGCGACTAAAAGGCCAACCGCAGCCACATGCGGGACCAGCGGAGGATCCATGATCGAACGCATCAACCACATCAGGGGCCTAGGCGTCTATGCCGACTATCGGCCAGCGGCCGGCATGGCTGATTTCGGCATGAAGAACGTCATCTACGGCTGGAACTACTCCGGCAAGACGACGCTGTCGAGGCTGTTCGCCATGCTCGAGCACCGTCAGGCGCTGCCCGGCCTGCCGGACTTCGAATTCGAGTTCAGATGCGACGGTGGCGTCGTCAACGAGGCCAACTACCAGAGCAACACCTTGAACGTCCGGGTGTTTAACGCGGACTTCGTGGCGACGAACCTCAATTTCGCGGGTGACCACTTCAACCCGATCTTTCTGTTGGGCGAGGAGTCCAAGGCGGCGATCGAGAAATTGGCGCAATGTGAAAGACTGCGGTCCAAGATTGCGCAGGCTGCGGCCAGAACCGAAGCGGCCCTTGAAAAAGCTGCCCACGATCTTGGTGCGGCGCGCACGGCCACGGCGGCGACCATACGGGAGACCATGGCGCTCAACGCTTCGTTCCGAGCAGACCACCTGGACCGGGAAGCGCAATCGGTCCGGCAGAACCCGGGCGCGGCAATGCTGTCTGCAGATGATCTGCAGGCGAACCTACGTCTGGCCCGCGCCTCGGACCAGGACCGGCTGCAGCCGCTGCCGTCCAGCAGCTTGGACACCAAGCTTCGCCAACTCCTGTCCGAGGCTCAACCGCTGCTAGCCAAGGTGCCGGACCTGGCCAACGCCATCCAAGCCTTGGCGCAGAACGCAGACGTCGAGCGGTGGGTGCTGCAGGGCATGCCGCTCCACCAGCACCAAGACGACTGCCTCTTTTGTGCGTCGCCGCTCAGCGAAGAACGACTGGCGGAGCTTCGAACCCACTTCTCCAAAGACCTGACCACCCACGCGGACGCTATCGCCAACCTGCTGGCCAGAGTTGGGACGTCCGTGCTGGCCTTCGCGCCTCGGGCAGAGAGCGAGCTGTACGCCTCATTTCGCGAGGGCTACAGAGACGCTGCCGCCAACTTGAAGCAGTCGGTCAACGCGTACAACGCGGACGTGTTGGCACTGCAATCAGCGCTTGAGCGTAAAGTTGAGTCCCCGCGGGCGTTGATCCCGATGCCGGCAATCCACGGCAAGCCTTGGGCCGACGTGGCTCAGGCTGTGGCCGCCATCAACACCATCATCGCGGAGCACAACCGGGTCTCCAACAATTTTGACCAGGCCAAGGCGCAGGCCATCACCAAACTAAAGGCGCACTACGCCGCTGACTTCGTCGTGAAGCAGCAGTTGGATCGACTCGATGCCGAGCGCAAGGCCCGGGAGCAGCGCCGCGGGCGCTTCCATCGTTGGCGCAATGGCGTAATGGCCGCGGAAGCTAGCCAGCGGGCTATCGTCCATAAGGCGCAGCGGGGCCGGCAGGAGATCAACGAGCGAATCCACTCCCTGCTGGGGCCGTCCAGCGTCAACATCGATGTCGTCGACGTCGACGGGCAGGAACGGTTCCGGCTGATGCGCAAGGGCGGCCGGCCGGCTACATACTTGAGCGAGGGTGAGAAGACCGCCATTGCCTTCGCGTACTTCATGGCCAAGCTGAAGGAAGTTGCCAATCTGGCCGATGTCATCGTGTGCATCGACGACCCCATATCCAGCTTGGACAGCAACCACATCTTCCAGGTGATCGGCGTCATTCGAGAAGCGTTTTTCCACCAAGTGCAGGCCAACGGAAACATGGAGTGGCGCACCCGCTGCAAGCAGCTGTTCGTGCTGACCCACAACTTCAACTTCTTTTCCCTGGTACGCGAGCTCAAGCCCGACAAGAAGAAGGCCAGGTACTGCCTGGTCAAGCGCACCACGCCGACCACATCCGCGTTGGTCGACATGCCTGCGGCACTGCTGAATTACTCGTCTGAGTACCACTTCCTGTTTGGTGTGCTGAATAGGTTCCGGCAGGAACGCGGCGTCGAAGAGATGGAGCTGCTGCTAATGCTGCCCAACGCCATGCGCCGCTTTGTCGAGCTGTACTCCTACGGACGCATACCGACCCACCACGAGGTGACGGTCGACACCCGTGTCGAGACGCTTTTTGGCGTGGAACCGGCCAAGCGGATCCTCAAGGCCTTGCACTACTTCAGCCACGCCAACAACATCGAGCGGCTGGCTGAGAACAACGACCTGATCTGCGACATCGAAGCAGCGATCAACGAGATGCTGACGCTCATCCAGACCGAGGATCCCAAGCACTGGCAGGCGCTGATTGAAGCGCATACCTGAGATCAAGCGACGAGCGCGCATCAAGGGAGCCGCGCATCGCTTCGCCGCGGCCATGCTGGCGATGTACCTCGCCAGCCGCGCAGGCCTGCCGCGCCCGTTCTGGGCGCTCATGACCACCTACGTCGTCGCCCATCCGCTGGCCGGCGCGGTGCGCTCGAAGGCTGTCTATCGCTTTCTCGGCACGCTCATCGGCAGCACCGCCACCGTGCTGCTGGTGCCCGCGCTCTCCAACGCGCCAGAGCTGCTCACGCTGGTGCTCGCGTTGTGGGTCGGGCTGTGCCTGTGCATCTCGCTCTTCGACCGCACGCCGCGCTCCTACGTCTTCATGCTCGCGGGCTACACGGCGGCGCTGATCGGCTTTCCCTCGGTGCAAACGCCGCTGGCACTGTTCGACACCGTCGTCGCCCGCGTGGTCGAAGAGCAGCATAGGCTTGGGAGATAAAACAAAAGGCCGTAAGCTAGTGTAAATCGACGTAGGAGCGTCAGGAGGAGAGAGATGTTCAGGTTATTGGTGATAGCCGCCTTGCTCTTTGGGGCGTGGAAGGGATACGAGCACTACCAGGCGAAACGATTGGCCGAGCATGCGCCAGCCACACCCCTCACCCTCACCACAGCGCCGCGGCCTGCAGCGACGTTTTCTTGCGACGGTCGGAAGTACTGCTCGCAAATGAGCTCGTGCCAGGAAGCCACATACTTCTTAAAGAACTGCCCTGGCGTGAAGATGGATGGGAACAACGATGGGGTGCCCTGCGAACAGCAATGGTGCCGATAATATTAGCCAGAGCTCTCAACTACTGTGTGCGCGTTCATGCCTGCAAAGACTTCGTGTCATCAGCTTTGTAGATGCCGATACGTCGTCTCAACCAACGGCAGGATTCGTCGACTATCGAAAACCTCGTACGGTACCAGCCATGCGAAAGAAGTTACTCGCCACTCTCGCCACCATCGTTTGTCTGCAGCCTGCAGCATCACTGGCGGTCACGACGACCATCCCGGATGGCTGCATCAAGTACGAAGAGACCGGCAAGGTGTATGAAGTTCAGGTGCAGATCGTCGATGGCGGCGATCTCTGGCCTAAATACAGTTGGGCGAACGTCTTGACGAAGTATGCGGTTGTGTTTTGGAAGCAGGACGAGGCAACTGTCATCGACCTTGGCGTGTTCGGTTTGTTGATGGACACGGGCGTCGAGGGAACTGACCTCCAGGGGCGCAAGTGGAAGGTTGCCCGGCGGCCGTGGTGTTAGCGGAGCAGTTGGCATCGCACTAGCGCGAGAGCACGATAAGCCATTGATGAGTTCGAGAGCGCACCAGCTTCAGGGCTCGTTCGGAGTTGCAGAACTTCGCACGTGGCTGGGTTTTCGTAGAGCGGAGCCTTGTCTGGACTCTTGGAGTAGGGGGCGATCTTGCGAATTTATTGCGACGAGTCTGGAAACACCGGCCTTGATCTTCTGAGCGAAGAACAGCCTGTCTTTGCCATCGCTTCAACCAACCTCGATACGGACACCTGTTTGCGACTTGTGCGTCCACTCGTGAGACAAGGTCAGACAGAAGCCAAGTATGCGAAAATCAGCGGCGCCTAGGCACATAGTCAGCGCTCTGAACCTGCGCCACGAACCACGTTGGCAGGCCACCAATGCCGCTGAGAAAGTATGAGCGACGCACGTCCGCGATCCGGACGCACATCTCGAATCGATGCGGCCACTCTTGCAGCAGCCAGACGGACATCCCGAAGAGGCGATGGCGCTCGGCCACACCGCGTGCCTCATAGGGCTCTCCGCGGCTTCCGAGGACATGGTAGCCCTGGGGCCAGATCTGGTCGGCAACGGCGTCGTAGAGCTGGCCGTCCTTCGTCGAGCTCGAGAGCATGGCGATCACCCGGCGCAGCACCAGCAGGATCTCGGCCGACTTCCCATAGGTCTTCCCATCGAGAGCCGCCCATCCGAAGTCGTTCATGAACTGCAACGTCCGCACCGCGACAGCGGTCTGCCAGTCTGGCCACTCGAAGCGGTCGATCGGCGCATAACCAAGATCAAACCCGCAATGGGTGCAGATGGCCATGGACGGGGCCCTTATCGCGTTCCGATCCCCGAGCTCGCCACGGAAGTAGGTGTGCGGCTTGCCACACGAAGGACAGCGATCGAGCAACAGCGTGCGGTGATGTTCGCACTCTGTGTAGAACGCCAGGCGCCATGACCTGCGGATGTAGGGATCCTCGTCCATGCGCAGGCAGATCGGACAGAACTGAAGGCCGAACTTCAACCGCTCGCGATGCCAGATCCCCAGTGGCAGCAGCCAGGTGGAGTTGCCATTGGGATGATGATCGGTGTCGATCTTGTCCGCGAGGTCGGCCAGTGTGGTCTCATAGATCTCTGCCGCGGGTCTTCCCGTCAGAAGGGCCAGACGCTCGATCAGCCAGGGTGGCGCCATGCGATCGACGTCTCGGTTCCAGACCGGCGCCATGTTCCCTCCGATGCGCGCGCACAAGGCGTGGACCTTGATCCGGTTGGCCCGCGCCAATCGTACGATCCACGAACTCAGCAGTTCGCCGGGCCTGCTTCGCGGGTGCGCCGGCAGGACTTCACCACTGAGACCGTGCGCGAGCATGGTAGGGTCGAGTCAATCGCTGTCGGCAGCAATCGACCCAAGCGCTTCCTCCGCACGAGCCAGGGTCTCGATCGTGATGCACTCCGACTTGTCTTCGATCGCCAATTCGGCGGCCATCTTCACGAGGTCCGAGATGCGGCCCGTCACGCCATCGCTTCGGTCATAGATGTCATGCGCGATGGAGGCATCGTCGAGATTGGAGGCTTTGCGCAAGGGCAGAGTCTGCTCCCACATCGCCAGAGCATCTTGATATTCCTCGTTCAGCTCGAAGCGATAGAGACGCCTCTCCCTCAATCGACTCTTGAGTTGTGTGCTTTTGACGACTGCATTGACCGCTTTCTCGACGCCGGAAGCAATGATGGGTCTGCGGGTCTCGCCCATGATGTACTTGACGCGGTTGAGTGCCACGTCCTGCTCCGTGGGAGTGCCGACCAGCAGATCCTGGAATTCCTCGATGATCAGGACCCGCATGCCAACGGCCTTCACCAGATCGATGCAGTCCACGCGTACGGCGTCCGGCTTGGCCGTCGCAGCTGGCCGGCAGTTGAGCGAACCCATGATCTCCCGATAAAGGTCCACGCGTGCGCGTCCGGCGACCGTGATGTGCACGACGGGAACGATGGCTGCATCCCCCTCGGGGTTGTCCTGCGCGGGATGCTCCTTCATGAATTGATCGATCAGGAACGACTTGCCGATCAAGGACTCGCCCACGAGCAGCATCCCGCTGGGCCGAATGGCATCTTCTTGCCGATACAGGCGATTCATCGCCTTCAGGATCTCGGTGGACTGGTGGAAAAAAATGAAGCGATCGCGCGAGATGAAGGCCAGTCTTTCCTCATCGCTGAGGTCCGCCACCACTGCGTAATCTTCGCCAAGATGCGGGTATTTCAAAGAGCGATTCTGAGAAGCCATCGCGAGGGTCATGAAGGTGCTCCAGGGTGGTCGAGAGAATGGATGGCGGTGAAAACCGAGCCAGGTCAGATCGCCGCCGGCAGCCGGCTGAGAAGCGCTGCTTTCTGTTCCGCCGTCCGGGGCTGAAGACCGCCTGGCGCACGCGGGCTCGCCGGCGGCTTCGGTGCAGGCCCCGCACGATGCATCTCGCCGCGTGCGCGCTTTTCCTTTTCCTTGCGCAGACCCCTGGCCCGCTTGGTCTTCTCGGCCGCGCTGGCCATTTGCTCCTCGGCACGCTGGGCGCGCTGGCTGCGCTGATCGTCATAGACTGCAGCCGGACGCCCCAGACGCTTGCGATGGGCCTTGTGTTCCCACAGGGAGCAGGGCGGCTGAGTGCGGTCAGCGTTCGGCAGAGTCATGAACTTGTGGTCAGGTCCTCGATCGAGCCACACCTTGGACAGAACATCCCTGGGGTCGTAGCGCAGATCGAACTTTCGCCCCGCGGCAGTCGGCCTCGCATCGAGCTTGTCGCTGAGCGAAGCGAGCTCGTGGCTGAAAAACTTCTGACTGAAAGCACACGCGAACCCCTGTTTGACCACGCGCTGCTCGAGCACAGGCATGAGCGAGATCCGCAGTTCCTCGGGATCCGAAGGGACCTCCGGAAGGCCTCGCGCAGGCATGACGTCACCGTCATGGATTCCTGCATCCCAGCGCTGCAAGGGGCAGCGCCGGTTCATTCCCCCGCCGGAGTGCTCCCTGAGGTGATACTCGTTGACGATGAAGTCGGTGAACAGCGCCTCGAACTCATCGACCGTGAGAACGGCGCGCCCCTCAGAGTCGTATTCGGCCCGTTCCTTGGGGTTCGAGAACTTCGTGCCGTCCAACGTCTTGATCCAGTCCATGAACGTGCTGAAGACGGACTCGACGTGACCGCCGAACTGAGGCTGCCCGAGGGGGCGGCGACGGATCTTGAACTTGTAGCGCCTGCGTGCGCGCTGGATCATGTGCCCATTCAGCTCGGCCGCGTTGTCGACCAGGATGAGGTCCGGAATGCCCCAACATGGCCATCTGCCCTTAACGTTCATTCTCTGCATGTACTTGTCCTTCGGCAGGAAGGCGTGTGCCAGGGCAAGGCCGTAGTTCAGCGTGGACGGTGCGTTCAGCGAAATGAAGAATCCCAGGATCATGCGGCTGAAGCAATCCACAACGAGCGTGAGCCACGCGTCGCCGATCGGCAGCCGTTCTTCGGAATCAACCACGCACAACTGGACGGGCGAATGGTCTACCTGGGCCGTGGACAGCGGATAGTCCGTACACGGCAGAGAACCAATCTTTTGGCGGTACTCGTTCCTTGCCTGCTCCAGGCGCCCCTCGGACTTCAGCTGATCCCGTCGCGACGTCTTTGCAATCTCGCGGTAGATCATTTTTTTGGACATGGGCGAGAAACCCTTGGCCTTGAGCTGGCCGTCCAGAAGGGTCTTGATCTGCGGCACGGTCTTGCGCAGCGGAATGAACCGGTGCTTTGCCAATGCATCCCTGAGCATCTGCATCGCTTCCTCAGGATGTCGCTGATCGCCCGTGTCATTGCGAACAGCTCTCGCCAGCCCGTTGGCGCTGTCGTATCGCCGGACAGCTTCCACGCGCCGGTAGGCGGTCGCCTCGCTAACCCCGAGCTCCTCGGCCAGCGCAAGCGTGCGAAGCCTGCGCACGCGCCTGTCCGTCTCCTTGAGGATCTCCTTGCACTTGTGGAAGGTCTCGACATCCTGCTCGTGCTCGAACCGCTCGCGAGGACTCATCTGCGACTCGTGAGGAAGCTCCCTGAGTCGGCGTCCTTGCACGTGCTTTTGCCATTTGCTGGAGGCCCGTGACGCGCCAGGTTTCGCGGCACCGCCTGGATCGGCGGCATCGACAAGGTCGAGCGGCACAGCGGGATCGCCCTCGAGCAATGGCCCAACCTCCTGCACCGGCAGGAATTTTCGCGCTCCGCCCCCGAGCGGAACGCACAGCAGTTGATCTCCGTCCCTGGCATCCACAATGCGCCAGTTGCGGCCATTCCACGACACGCCACGGCCTGGCTCGAGTGACAGGGAGTAGGCTTTCGTGGTCATCGCGGCAGCCCGATCAGGCAGGAATCCTGCAGGACTTCCGTCAGATCCATTTCCAGGCGACGGGTCGCAATCAGCCGGTAGACAAGAGGACGATAGGCGAGCCGCTCGTCCGGATTCTTGCCAAGACGCGCGACAAGATCGCCCATTGGAATGCGAACGCCCGGCTCAAGAGCGGCAAGAATTGCTTCCGAGCGGCTGTCTTCCCGACCTCGCTCTAGATAGGCCATCAAGAACCTGACGTTGCTCAGGTAGGGCGTGCAGATTTCCGATTCCCTCTTCACCAGGAAGCGAAGGCCCCTGCTTTTGCACAGCCTGTCCGCGGCCTGCCACTTGAGCTCGTTCTCACGGGGGTTGTCCTTGTCCTTGCGCGGAAGGCGTGCGACAGGTCGCGGATCGTCCTGGTCGAAGTCTGGCTTGACCTCGATCACCTCGGTTTTGAGGACCGCCTTACCATTGACCTTCTTGTAGCGAATGAGGAAATCGGGTGTGTACGTTCGGCGCTTCTTGTTGTCGTCGTACCAGACGATCTTTTCTTCCCATCGGCAGAAGTCATCGACCCGGTGATCGAAGCGCACGAGGTCAAGAAAGCATTCCTCGAGATAGCTTTCATACTCGACGTCATACGGGTCGACACCGGTCACATTGACCGGGCTGCCTTGGATTTTTCGGGTGACCATGCGCAAAGAATGCATGAACACGCTTCAAACGCGCAAGGTTGAGCTGCTCGCCACACCACTTAAGCACTCACATCAAGCATCGCGTTAAGTCCAAAGAATCAGTTCATCGACGATCATCGGCGAAAGAAGCAAAAAATAAATTGACGTTTTACGCAATGCGTTGTGTCAGTAGTCTTGCCCGGTTCTATTCGTCGTTCCAGAGATCGAGATGCAGGAGAGCTCCCGTCGTATCGTCTCCGACGTTTCGCGCCTTCTCTTCGCGAAGCATTCCCAGTGCCCGGTCACTGATCAGCAGTCACTTCTGAAAGCATCATCATGATGAACATTCATTCGATCGAGTTGCCCTTGTTCTTTGCCAGAACGCGCCTTGCCAACCAGATTTTCGGAACCCTGTCTTTCTCGCTCGGCGCGCTGTCCTTGAGCTCGGATGCACCCAGGCTTTGGGCTTTTTGCTCTCTGCTCGTCGTCCTCTTCACGGCTTACATCAGACTGAAGCCATACGATCGCGTGTTCAAGCTATGGCGAGAAACGAAGCATCCCCTGACTCGTGTGCGGGTCGTGTGGAGGAATCTTCTTCCTTCATGTGCAGGGTGGACGTTCCTGGGACTGATCGCTCTGGGTGTGCTCACGAAGCGCGGATTTTTCTAGCTCCACGCAAGAAGGATGATGGCAAAACATTCCGCAGCGCTCGCTGCGGCATGGAGCGAAGCGCCGACAACGACTGGCAGGCAGATCCGCCCGCATCGCGTTGTCGGCGCGACTTCGATCTCACGAACGTGATCCGCAGTTCAGATCAGCGTCGCAGCCCAGCGGTCACAGCACCCGCACGCCCACGCGTTGAGCAAGGCGTGCCTTGCGCGCGGCGAGCCTGGGATCTCCAAAGGTCGATCTCCGCTCGATGCGGCGCCATGCGAACACGGGTGAGCGCGAGCTCATGTTGAACCTCACGTTCGGCCCATCTTCGGCGCAGGCCTTCATGCTGAACCCAGCGTGCAAGGCCGCACAGATGAACGCGCCGTTCGAGACGTAGTGGTCTTCGGGGAGGTCGACATCCACCCGGCGAAGGTAGTGCTCCGCGACATGCTTCAGGCCATAGCTGGTGGCCAGGCTTGGATTGACGGACTTGCGCTTTTCGACATGCGACAGGAATCGCAGCGCCCTGTTGCACTCCTCCAAGTGATCTAGCAGCTCGCGTCGGCCCGCCGCGAGAGCCGCGGCGTAGCTGCCGCACTCTCGAACTGAACTGTCCGAGGGACCATGACCAAAACGCGTCAGCCAAGGTTCACGCTCCAGGATGGCTTGAACATCATTTGCAGACATGCGGGGAATGCCCTTGTTCTGCGTATCAAGCGTTGCCCCGCGCTTCGGAAGGGTCGGCATGGCACGACCCCAACCCTGGGGGCATCCGTTGTCTTTTGCGATTTGATCCTGAGCGGCCGATACCGAGATGCCTGTTGAACGCGCAAGTCGTTTGGCATCTTTACGAGCATTGCGGACCGAACGGCCCGAGGGAAACTGCCGAGAATCGTCGGCATTGTGCATATCCATCTCCTCATCTGCGAGGTGCAGGTGGCCGACTTACCAGACCTCAGAGGGGTGGTAAGCAATGAATACGCCGTTGACCTGAAGCAGTCTTCGCCTACGCATTTGCGCGGTCGGCCAGCAGGGTGACGGAAGTGCCCTGGAGAAATTCTACGACATCGTTGCGGCCATTTGTAGTAGTCAGCCGCGGGTCGAGGTGAACACATCCTCTGGCTCATCCGCTGCCGTCTTGGGCCACTCCGTATCTGGACGACCGACGAGCGGAAGGGGCCGCCTTCGAAATTCTCAAATAGAGGGGTAATTTTCTCAAATAGCACGTAGCTGACCAGCGGCTCGCCGCCACGGCCCGGGGAAATCTCGCGCGCGCACCACGGCGTCCTCTTCCTCGACGAGTTTCCCGAATTCGCCCGATCCGCCCTCGAGGCGCTGCGCGAGCCGCTGGAGACCGGCACGATCACCATCGCCCGCGCCGCGCAGCGCGCCGAATTTCCGGCGCGCTTCCAGCTCGTCGCCGCGATGAACCCCTGCCCGTGCGGCTATCTCGGCTCCTCGGCATGGCCTTGCCGCTGCACGCCGGAGCAGGTGGCGCGCTACCAGGGAAAGCTCAGCGGCCCGCTGCTGGACCGCATCGACCTGCACATCGAGGTGCCGCCGGTCTCGGCCCAGCTGCTGCTCGAAGCGCCTCCGGGCGAATCCACCGACAGCATCCGCGAACGCGTCGTCGCCGCACGCGAGCGCGCGATGCAGCGCCAGGGCCATGCCAACCAGTCGCTGCACGGCGCGGCCATCGACCGCCACGCGGCGCTCGACGACACGGCCCGCGCCTTCATGTTCAACGCGGCCGCCAAGCTCGGATGGTCCGCGCGCAGCACGCACCGCGCGCTAAAGGTGGCGCGCACGATCGCGGACCTGGCGGGGTCGGAGGCAGTGCAGGTCGGGCACCTGGCGGAGGCGGTGCAGTACCGCAGGGCGTTGCGGGGAGCCGCCTGAGGCGAGATATATATAAGAGCACAAGGGCGCGCTCCCGGCTTCCGCTCAGGAAGCCGGGGCGGGTCGCGGCCCGGAGGCGGCCGGGCCGCCGGATCCGGCTACTTGAACTCGTGGCTCACCACCGGCGCCGACTTGCTGTCCTGCACCGTCACGCGCTGCCGGTACACCTCGAGATCACCGTTGCGCACTTCGATGTTGTAGATGCCCGGTCGCAGCGACAGCGACTTCAGCGGCGGGCTGACGCCGCGGTCCGCACCGTCGACGAACACCTGGCCCCAGGGCCGCACGTTGAACAGCACGCGGCCCATGCCGGGGGCTGCCGCCGGCGCGGTGGTCGTGGCGCCCGGGGTGCCGGGGGTGGCGCCTGCGACGGCGGTTCCGGGCGGCTGCGTGCCGGGAGCCACGGGCACCGAGGGCGGCGAGACGCGGTTGATCTCGGCGATGGCGTTGCGTGCTTCCCTGGCGTGCAGGCCGCGGCGGTAGCGGCGCAGATAGGCTTCGTAGCCTTCGCGCGTGTTCTCGCTCTGCGCGAGGTTCCAGTCCTCGGCTTCGGCGGTCGCGAGGGCGTTTTCGGGCGGCGGCGTCGGCGTGGCGGGCGTCGTCGTCGTGGCCGCGGGCGTGGTGGACGGCACGTTTTCGAGCGGCGTCAGCGGCGCGCCAGCGGTGGGAGCGCTCGCCGCCGCTGCCGGCGGCTGGGCGGCGCCAGCGACGGCTGGCGGCACGCCATCGGTGGCGGCCGGCGCGGTGCCGGTGCCGGCCGCGGGCGGCATCGCAGCCGGCGGCGCAGTGTTGCTCGACATGGGCTCCGTCGGCGGCGGCACCGGCACCATCGCGGTCTTCTGCTCCTGCGGCTGCACGCCCGAGGTGAGGCGCAGGCCGATCCAGGCGCCGACTGCCACCAGGGCGACCACCAGCACACCGACCATGACCCATGGCGGGCGCCTGGGCTTGTGCTTCGGGGAAGGCGCTGCAGCCGCGCCCTTCTGCGCGGCCTGGGCCTTGGCGCGGGCGCCGCGGTCTTCCTGCACCGGGCGCGGCGCGGGCGCCGGCGCGGGAGCGCGCACCGGTTCGGGCGCGGCCGCCGGCATGGGCATCGACATCGGCTCCAGCGGCGCCGGCGCCGACACCGGCGAGAACTGCTGCGGCGTCAGCTGCGGCGGCGGCGGCGTGGCCGACACAGGCGCGGCGGGGATGATCGTTGCCGGCACGCCCATGCCGCTCACGTAGATGTCGCCCAGCTTCACCAGCCCGAGTTCCGCGGCGAAGGCGGCCACGGTCTGCGTGCGGTCCTTGCTGTGCACCGCCAGCGTGTGGTCGATGGCGGCGCAGAAGGCAGGGCTCAGGTCGTCGCGGCCCATGGATGACAGCGGCACATAGGCGTCCTGCACGCTGCGCACCACGGCCGAAGGCGGCGGGTGGCCGGTGACCGCGCGGTAGAGCACCGCGCCCAGCGCGTACAGGTCGGTCCACGCGCCCTGCAGCAGCGTGTTGTCGTCGGCGTACTGCTCGATGGGCGAGTAGCCCGACTTCACCATCACCGCCACCTCGTCGACGAGGTCGGCGATCGACTTGCGCGCGGCGCCGAAGTCGAGCAGCACCGGCATGTCGTCCTGCTGGATGAAGATGTTGTCGGGCGCGATGTCGCGATGGAAGCACTGGCTGCGGTGCAGCGTCTCCAGGGCGCCCAGCAGCGGCCCCAGCATGCCAAGCAGCCAGGGCTCGGTGATCCTGCCGGGCTCGTCTTCGGCAAGGCGGCGCAGCGTGCGGCCCTTGTAGAGCTGGATCGCCATGTAGGCGGTCGAGTTCGCCTCCCAGAAGCGATGCACCCGCACCAGCGCCGGGTGGCTGAACTGCGCGAGGGTGCGCGCCTCGTTGATGAAGCTGCGCAGGCCCGCCTGGAAGGTCGCGGTGAGGCGCTCGGAGCGCACGTGCACGCTGTTGTCGCCCACGCGGCGCGCGAGCATGGCGGGCATGTATTCCTTGATGGCGACCTCGCGCTGCAGCGAGTGGTCGTAGGCGCGGTAGACGATGCCGAAGCCGCCCTCGCCGATCACCTCGAGCAGCTCGAACTCGTCGAGGCGGTGGTTCGCGCCCAGCGGATGCGGGCGCTCGTCCTGCGTGTCGCCCGCCGGGCTTTCGGTGCCGTGCGTGCTCGTCATGCTTCTCTCCCTCCTGCAGGGCGGCCACCTCCATGGCCCCCATGGCGTTCAGCCCCCCTCCGGGCTCCTCGGCCGACCTGGCTCTTCTTGTTCATGCCCATGGCACATGTCCCTGCGAAAACAACTTGGAAAACAGCGGCGTGTTGAGCCCGCCGCCATGGGCCGCGGTGCGCAACGGCGACCCGTCGGCCTGGTTGGTCCACCAGTAGCTGGTGCTGCCGAAGGGGTCGAAACACAGTGGAAGCTCGGGCCAGCCCAGGCGCTGCTGGGCGCTGGCGCCACCGGCCGTAGGCCCGAGGATCGAAAGGATGTCGTCCGAGCCGCCGCTGGCGGTCTGGAAGCCCGCACGGCCGGCCGCCAGCACCTGGCTGTCGAACTGGTCGGGCGCCACACCGTGGCGGATGGCCTGCAGCATCGCGCTGCCGCACTGCCAGTACCACTCCGCCGAGCCTTCGAGCACCGACGGGCGGTAGCTGCGCGCAGCCACCTGCAGGGTGATGCACACGGGGTAGTAGCGGCCCACGCGGTCGCAGCTCGGCGCGATGCAGCCGAACTGGACCGCGTCGACGCCCTGCGTGGCAGGGATCGCGAAATTCCACACCGGAGCCACCGCATAGTGGCGCGTCATGGCGTCGGGCCAGCGCTTGAAGCTGCCCAGGCCGTTCTGCATCCAGCGGTCCCACCAGGCCTGCAGCTCGCGCGGCATGCGGCGGTAGAGGAAGTCGCCGGCGGCGGGCAGCTTGCCGTACCAGCCGATCTGCTCGTCGACCGGCACCCAGGCATGCGGAGGAATGCTGCTGTTCATGGCCTATGCCTCAAGACGACATCGCGGCGAGTGCCGGGAACACCGCGAAGCCAGCTTTGCCGGCCCGCTGGTGTTGCCTCCTGCAAGTGGGTAGGAGGAGCGACACGAAGTGCGCGAAGCCTGGGGCTGTTCATGATTTCCCGGGGCACGAGAAGCTGTTCATCTGCGGCAGGCGCAGCGGGTTGTAGACGCTGTTGGCCGTGACCGCGAGCACCACCTTCTTGCCCTGCAGGTCGAAGCTGGCGTTGAAGGACTCGGGCGACCTGCCAGCGGAGATGGAAGCCTTGTCGAACAGCCGGTGCAGCGCCCAGGGCCCCTCGGTCACGATGCCGCCGGCCGGCGTGCCGTTGGCGGTGGTCACCTGCAGGCGAACCTGGTTGCTGTTGCGCGGGCCCGGCCACTTGATGGTGCTGGGCGCCTGCGGGCCGTGCGCATAGCGCACCGTCTGGCCGTCGACGTCGAGCGTGAACTGCGTGAGCGCCGCGTCCATGTCCTCGGGCCGGATGTCGATGGTGAACGAAGGCGTGCGCCCGCCCGCCATGCCCGAGAAGAACACGTCGCGGATGGCCTGCGCCTTCTGGAACGAATCGAGGTAGGCCGATCGCCCGGCGGCGCTGCCGTCCACGCCGCGCTTGAAGGCCCACGGGTTGACCGAGGTGTCGACCTGCGTGATGAGGTTCTTCTGGAAGAAGTCGTCCATCATCCCGCCCGGCGCGAACAGCTGGGCGAAGTCGCCCGCGGCCACGTCGCGGCTGGAGCCGCGCGAGAACGGGTAGCGCCCCGCGATCGCCTGGTTGCAGAAGGTGCCGATGCTGGCGGCCGCGCTCTGCCCGATGTTCTGCCGCGTCACCGCCGCCGCCTTCGACGAGGCGGTGGCGGAAAGGTCGTTCAGCATGCCCTGGAAAGGCACCGGCAGCCGCCCGGCCTCGGCCTGCACCTTGGTGACGGCGTCGCTGGTCGGCGGGATGTTGCCGCTGCGCAGCGCGGTGTCGGTGGCGGTGAGGAAGTTGTAGAGCTCGTTGATGAGCGCGGCGGTCGCGTCGATGGGCGCCTGCCCGCCCTGCCTGGGCGCGGTGACCATGCGGCGCAGCGGCTCGAAATGGTTGTCCACCAGCGACTCGGGGCGGTCCACGCGGGTGTTGCGGCGCTGGCTGCCGTCGGGCTGGCCGATGAGCTGCTCGATGCGCTCGCGCGTGCTCTGCACGCGGTTCTGCGCCTGGTCGAGCAGGCTGCGCGCGGCCTCGTCGTGGTTGCGCAGCAGGTCGGTCTCGCGCGCGGCGCCGCGGATGATGCGCGACATCGGCGACTCGGCGGTCGACAGCACGCGCGTCATCTGGATGCTCTGCAGCAGCGAGCGGCTGTCGGCCAGGCGGATGTCGACGAGGTAGTCGTCCCACACCTTGATGTAGTCGGTGAGGTAGAGCCGGCGCACCTCGCGCAGCAGCAGTTCGCGCGAGGTGATGTCGGCGATGCCGGGCGCGCGGATCTGCAGCACCCAGCGGTCTTCCTGCTCGAGCGACAGCGTGGTCTCGGCCATGCGCTTGTCGAAGATGTCCCAGTAGCCGCGGTAGGTGAAGAGCGTGGGAATGCCGTCGGTCAGCGGCTTGCCGCTCGCACGCCGGATGACCAGCGCCGACTCGGCGCCGCCCGCCTCGGCGATGCTGAAGGCGTTGGGCGCGCTGGTCTGCAGCAGGATGCGGCGCAGCCGCGCGTACGAGCGCTGCGCCAGCGGCACACCGGCCAGACGCTCGCGCGTCTGCGTGATGAGCTTGTCGTCCTTGGCGAACGGCGAAGTCACCACGCGGCCCGAGAACAGCGCCTTCAGGTGCGACTCGAGGTTGGCGCGCTGTTCGCGCGTGAGCGAGGCGCCGATCTTGCGGTCGACGTCGGTGAGCAGCCAGGCCTGCAGGAAGTCGGCGTCGTAGCGCTCGGCGTCGTACAGCATGAGGTAGGCCTTGAGCGCCTCGTAGCTGTATTCGGCGTCGTTCTTCGCCGCTTCGCGCAGCGACTGCTCCACGCGCTGCGCGGCCTGCGGCAGCAGCACGGTCTCGAGCGCGCGCTGGTAGACGCCGTCGGTCGCGGCCTGCAGCTTCTCGCCCTGGTACAGCCCGAAGCGGTAGGAGGTGGGCGGATCGCCGATATCGAACTGGCTGGACTTCGGCAGGTCGCGCAGCCGGTCGAGGATGAGCAGCGAGCTCGCGATGTCGCCGCTGGTGTCGACCACCGTGGGCAGCTCGCCGCGCGCCGCCGCCTTGTTGAAGGCCTTGGCGTTGGTGTCGACCTCGGCCACGTACTCCTTGTTGTTGCGCCAGCTGTTCACGCAGGCGCCCAGCAGCAGCACCAGCAGCACGCCGATCACGCTGTAGCCCACGATGTCGATGGCGCGCTTGCGGCGGTACCAGCGCAGGTTGGTGCCTGCCACGCCCGCGTCGCGGAAGATCACCTGCTGCAGCAGGTCCTTCAGGAAGTAGCTCTTGCCCGGGCCCGGCGGCGGCGCCGGCGGCGCATTGACCTGCAGGTAGCGCTTGATGGCACCCATCACGCGGTCGAAGGCCGTGCCTTCCTGCGTGCCGCTCGTGAAGTACACGCCGCGCAGCATCGACGCGGCCTCGAACTTCGACGGGTTGAACACGTCGGCCAGGAAGGTGCCGAGGATGTCCTCGAAGCTCGCGAACTGCTGCGGCAGCAGGTAGGCCTGTGCGCGGCGCATCGGGTCGGACTCGGCCGCCAGCAGCTCGGGCAGGCGCTCGTCCAGGCGCTGGTGCAGCAGCTTGTATTCCTGGTGGAAGCGCTCGCGCAGGTCGGCACCCACCGGCGCGGCGACCTTGCTGCCCTTGCCCGCCTTCGCCGGGTTGCCCTGGATCGGGAAGGTGAAGCCCCACACCTGCTGCCGCTCGGTGCGGCCCAGCGAGCCGAAGTACTCGTTGAAGCCGGCCAGCAGGTCGGTCTTGGTGACCAGCACGTACACCGGGAAGTCGATGCCCAGGTCGTTGCGCAATTCCAGCAGCCGCTTGCGCAGCGCCATCGCGTGGCGTGCCCGCTGGGCGTCGTCGGCCAGCGGCAGGTCGGCGATGCTGATGGTGAGGATCGCGCCGTTGATCGGCTGGCGCGGGCGGAACTTCTTCAGCAGCTCGATGAAGCCCTTCCACTCGCCCTCGTCGGTCTCGCGGTTGCTCTCGTGCGTGGTGTAGCGGCCGGCCGTGTCGATCAGCACCGCCTCGTTGGTGAACCACCAGTCGCAGTTGCGCGTGCCGCCGATGCCGCGCACCGCGGCCTTGCCGAGCTGGTCGGCCAGCGGGAAGTCGAGATCGGAGTTGACCAGTGCGGTGGTCTTGCCCGAGCCCGGCGCGCCGATGAAGATGTACCAGGGCAGCTGGTAGAGATACTGCCGGTCGAACAGCGAGAAGCGGCTGGCGGGCTTGCCGTCGGCATCCGCGCCGAAGCGCATGTTCTTCAGGATGTTGGTGGCGTCGGTGAAGCCGCTTTGCAGCTCCTTGATCTCCGGAGCGTCCTCGGGCTTGGCCTCCTTCTCGCTCTTGGTGGGCGTGCGCAGCTGGTTGAGCAGCTGCGCGTTGAGACGGCGCTCGCGCCACTTGCGGTAGATGACGCGCACGATCCAGATCGTGAACATCGCCACGATCACCACGATGCGCACGATCTCGTCCTCGAGCGGACGGTAGCGGCCCACCGCGATGGCCGGGCCGATGACCCAGATCAGGAAGGCGAGCGCGACCAGGCCCAGGAAGACCCACAGGTCGCGGCTGATGAGAAAACGGAAGACGGCGCGCAGCATCAGCGGTTGCCTCCGGGCTGCGGTGCGGGCGCGGGCGCGGGCACTGCCAGCGGCGCGGGAGCCACAGGCGCCACCAGCAGCGTCACCTCGACGCGGCGGTTGCGCGCGCGATTGGCCGGGGAATCGTTGGGCACGAGCGGGTCTGCGTCGCCGCGGCCTTCGGCGCGCAGGCGTTCGGGCCGCGCGAGGCGCGCTGCGATCATCTTCTTCACCGCGTCGGCGCGGGCCTGGGAGAGTTGCCAGTTGGAGGGGAAGCGCACGCTGCGGATCGGCTGGTCGTCGCTGAAGCCGCTGACCAGCACGTTGCCTTCCACGGAATTGAGCGCATCGGCCACGCGCGTGAGCACCGGCGCGTAGCGGTCGAGCACGCGATCGGAGCCCGAGGCGAAGAGGCCGTCGCCGCGCAGCACCACGACACTGCGATCCGCCTCGTCGCGCACGGTCAGCAGGCCTTCGCGGATCTCGGGTTCGAGGAAGCGCTGCAGGCGCGGCACCGGCGCCGGCATGACGACCGCACGCTCGGCCTGCGGCAGGCGCACCGCGTTGACGGCCGCGAAGGCGCCGTCGGAGTGGCCCGCGAGATTGAAGGTGAGGAACGCGAACACGCCCATCAGCAGCACCGCCGCCACCGCGCCCACGGCCCACACGGGCAGCCAGTTGCGCGAACGGCGCACCGGAGCGCTGCCGTCCTGCCAGTGCGGCGACAGCGGCACCGGGATTTCTCCGCGCGTCTGCCGGATGATCTGCAGCAGCCGCTGCTTGAGCGTCTCGAGCTGCGAGCGGCCGTTGTCGATGACGCGAAAGCGCCCCTCGAAGCCCATCGCCAGGCAGAAATAGATGAGCTCGATCAGGTGCAGGTGCTGTTGCGGGTTCTGCACCAGGCGCGACAGCAGCTGGAAGAATTTCTCGCCGCCCCAGGTCTCGTTGTGGAACATCACCAGAAGGCTCTGCGACGACCAGATGCTGCCGCCCCACGGCGTGAGCGCCGCGGCCTCGTCGACCGCGGTGCACAGGCAGTAGCGCGCGCCGATGATGACCTCAGGCGAGATGCCCGCCTGCTGCGCACGCGTCTCGAAGCGGCGGACCTCGTCCACCAGGTGCTCGCGCAGCTGCGAGGGCGCGGGGTGATGGCCGGTGGCGCGGATCTGCGGGATCAGGTCGAGCAGCGGATTCGCCGCGGCCACGAGCGGGTTGTTGCCGGCGAGCGCCGTGTCGCCCGCATGCGGGCGCCGCGCGTCGTGCCAGGCGGTGAAGGAATCGGGCTGCGCGCCCAGGCCGCCCATGCCGCCGCCGCGCGATGCGGGGGGCAGGCCGGCCATGTCGCCGTTGGCGTTGCCGCCGCCGGGATTCGGCGGCACGAAGCCCCCGGGGCCGACGGCCATGTCGTTGACACCGTTCATAGAGTCCCTCACGGACGGATGGCCCAGAACTCCATGGCCAGACCGGGAAAGTCACCGGCCAGGTGCATCGCCACGCCGCCCGATTTCTCGAGCTGGCGCCACATGTCGCCGCTCTTGTCGAGTTCGAAATAGTGGTAGCCCGCGTTGTACGGAATCTGCCGCGGCGCAACCGGCAGCGGACGCACCACCACGCCCGGCAGCTGCAGCTGCACCAGGTCGCGGATGCGCTCGACCGAGCCGATCTTCACCTGCGTCGGGAAGCGCTGCTGGATCGCGTCGGCCGGCAGGTCGGCATGCACCGCGAGCACGAAGCCGGCGTTGCGCACCAGCACCGGGTCGGGCATGCGGCCCACGCGCACGCCGTGGCTGCGCTCCTCGAGCTCGATGGCGATCGCGCTCTGCTCGAGCACGGCCGAGAGCGATCGCCTGAGCTCCTCGAGCAGCGGGCGGATGCACTCGTTGAGGTTGTCGTGGTCGTAGATCGGCCACAGCACTGGGCGGCGCGTGGGCGAGGTGTGCGTGGCCAGGTGGCAGGCCAGCTTGAGCCAGTCGACGAAGAGCTCCTCGGGGTGCACCTGAACGGCCTGCTGCGCATGCCAGGTGAGCGCGAGATAGCGGTTGACCAGTTCGAGCAGCAGGAAGTCGGAGACTTCGCTCACGCCGCCGCGGCCGGGCTGCGAAAGCCGCGACGCCAGGGCCTCCGAGCGCTGCGTGAGCAGGCCGTGCAGCTCCGCGATCATGCTGCGCAGCATGGGATGCGCGGAGGCGTCGAGCACCGGCGGGATGTAGTTGGCGTCGACCACCAGCTTGTGGTCGGTGCGCCGCTCGATCACGCGCACCGCGCCGATGGATTGCCACTCGGCAGTCAGCGAAGAGGCCCGCGCGAGGCGCAGGCGGGGCGCCGCGAGCTGCAGCACGGCGGGGCCCAGCGCGACGGCATTGCCGTCGTTGACCTCGCGCTCGATCACGCCGAAGCGTGCGGCAGAACCTTCGTCTTCGGAGAAGATGACCTCTTCGCTGCCGGGCCTGCGCAATGGCAGCGCGAGAACGATCAGTTCGTCCGTGAGGTCGCTGGGCACCTCGTAGGGAAGGGGCGCATCCTCCGCGCCGAAGGAAAAGGGCGTGCCGTCGGGCATCACGCCGGCACCGCCGAGCAAGGACACGCGCCCGAGTGCGAAGGCGTCGCGATCGATGTCCAGGTGCAGCCAACCCCAGTAGGCGCCTTGCAGGCCCGCGGTACGCCGCGTGACGTACTGTTCGACATAGCGTTCCATTTGCTGGAAGTGCTGCGGGCGCAGGTACATGCCCTCGGACCACACCACGCGATTCGCCAATGCCTGCGGATGAGCGCCGTTTCTCGAAGCGCCCGGATTGCGAACTGTCACCAAAAAGACCTCCTGGGGGGTGCTCACGCCGGAGCGGGAGATGCGCTGGAGAGCGGCCTCCCGGTCCACTTGTTTTGCTCTCGATGCTACACGCCGGCTCTTGCGTTTTGCACCGCATTTATCTTGTGAATTCTTCGCACTTTGGTACTAGTCATTGCGTACCTTCAGTGCAAAGTTAACGACTTGGTACCAGCTCGATGCCTGTCTTGCGCACCACGACCTGCACGGCCTGTTCGCTCGGCGAGAACTGCCACACCTTGTACAGGTTCGTCTGCTTCGGCTCCTTCAGCGGCAGCACGATGCGCCAGCGAGCGGCCTCCAGCTTGCGATAGCCGGCGATGACGCCGATGGCACGCGAGTCGAGGCCGGCCTCGCGCTTGAACACGCGCTCCTCGCCGCTGCGCATGATGGCCTGGTCGGCATTGACGAGTTCCGTGCCCAGCGTCTCCCTGTCACGGTCCTGTAATGCGAAGTAGTCTGCGGTCTCGAAGTTGCCGGAAGATTTCAGCTCGAAGACCTTGACGAGGATCGGGGCGGCCTGCCCTCTTCCGTCGGGATTGACGCCTTCGTCGATCTTGATGGTGACCGCGTAGGGCGTGGGCATTGACTTGGCCGTCGATGCGCATCCGCTGATGAGGCCCGCGAACAACGGTGTGGTTGCGAGTGCGCCTTGTAGCAAGCTTCGTCGATGCATTGGAATCTCCCGAGTGTTCGCGGCTTATATTATCGAAGTCATGCGCACTCGCTATGGCGCATCGTGCACATGCGGCGCAGCTGCGCTGCACAAGGTTCCAAGCATTGCCGTTTTATTGCCCTCTGCAAAGTAGGAGAGAAGATTGAAGTCATGTCTGCCTGCTCTGGCGTTCGCTCTTCTTGCGGTCGCCGGTTGCACGACCACGCCGCCGCCGGAGCCCGCGCCCCAGCCCGAACGACTCAGCCAGCAAGTGGCGCGCACCACGCTCGAGAAGGCGCAGCAGGCGTATGACGAAGGCGACTATGCCAAGGCGCTGAGCACGCTCAAGAGCGGCGGCGTGTCGGTCTTCGAAGGCGCGGAGCCGGCCACGCGCCTCGACGCCATGAAGCTCGAGGCCTTCAGCTACTGCGTGGCCAACCAGATTCCCGAGTGCCGCCTGCAATTCCGCAAGATCCTCGATGCGTTCCCGACCTTCGACCTCAACGTGGCGGAGCGCAAGCACCCGGTGTGGGGCCCCGCCTTCGAGGCCGCCAAGCGAATGAAGCGTTGATGAAGAACATCGCGGCCGCGCAAGCACAGCGGCGCGAGAAGACCAACACGGAGAAGCCATGCGTTGGACAGTGATCGAACACGCAGGCAGGCCGGTGGCCACGGGCCCCTCGGCATTGCTCGCCGCGCCCGGAGGAACGATCGGACGCAGTCCCGACAACAACCTCGTGCTGCCCGACGAGCAGCGGCAGATATCCCGCCTGCAGGCGACCGTGCGCTATGACGAAGATGGCGTCGCGGTGCTGCGCAACATGAGCGCGGTGCTGCCCATCAGCGTGAACGGGCACTCGCTCGCGCACGAGCAGGAAGCGCGCGTGGCCGATGGCGACAGGGTCACGATCGGCAGCTACGTGCTGGAGGCGTCCAGCGCCCAGCATGCCGCGCGCCCGCTGACCGCGCCGCCATCTGCTGCCGCCGCGCTGCAGGCCTTTCCTGCACAGCCGGCACCGTACATGCCGCCACCCATGGCCGCGCCGCAGATGCCGACGCAGGCAGCGGGCCCCATGGACGCGCTGCTGCCCTCCTCCGGTGCATCCGACGTCTTTTCAGACCTGTTCGGCGAAGGCGCGCTGCCCATCGGCGACATGCAGCCCACGGTGGCGATGCCCCCGGCGCAGCGGCAGCCGGCGCCTGTGCAGCCACCCGCCGCCTTCACACCGCCATCGCCCGGCGCGGCCTTCTCTGCGCCCGCGCAGCCGCCATACCCGCAGCCACAGCCGCCGGCTGCGGCCCCGGCGCCCGAGCCCGATCCCTGGGCTGCCCTCGCGCCACCGGCACCGCCGAAGCAGGCCCCAGCCCCAGCCCCAGCCCCAGCCCCAGCCCCAGCCCCGGCGACGAGCGGCAGTTCCAGTTCTTCGCAGATGCCTTCCGCGGCCGACTGGGACGCCATCCTGGCCAATGCGCCGCGCCGCGTCGACAGCACGCCTGCGCCCATGCCCGACCCGATGGCGCACGAGCCGTTCGAACTGCCGTCGCAGGCACGCCGCAATCCGGTCGATCCGCTCGCCGAGCTGAATCCCGATGCGGCCAGGGAAATGTCGGACGTGGCGCTCAAGCGCGGCGTCGATCCGCTGTCCTTCTTCGCTTCAGACGAGAGCGCACACTCGCCGCTGTCCGACCCGCGCCCCACCGCCCTGCCCCACACCGATCCGCTGCTGCCTGGCGACACCCACCCGGCGGTCGACCTGCTGCAGAACAACAGGCCGGCGGTGCAGGGCTACAGCCACTCGAACCACGCGCGCGAAGTGGCGGCGCAGTTCCGCCCGCCGAATCCGGTGGCGATGCCTGCCCCGGTGCCGGCGCCTGCGCCCGTGTTCGAACCGCCGAGGGTGCAGGCACCGCCGCCGCCTCCTGCGCCGCCGCCACAACCCGTGCAGGAGATCAAGCCCGAGCTGCCTCCGGTCGTGGAGCCGCCTCTGGCGGCACCGCCCGTCGCAGCACCTGTAGCAGCACCGGTAGCAGCACCGGTAGCGGCGGTAGCGGCACCTATCGCGCCCCCGGCGGCATCGCTGCAAGCCGAAGCACCGACACCACCGCAAACGCAGACGCAAACGCCCTCAACGACCGAGACCACAGAAGTTTCATCGTCGTCTGCGGAAGCGCTCTTCAAGGCTTTCCTCGAAGGTGCCGGCGTGCCCGAGGTCGCCGGGCAGCAGCCGATGGACGTCGAGGCGATGCAGCGGCTCGGCCGCATCATGCGCGCTTTCACCGACGGCACGATCGAGCTGCTGTCCTCGCGCGCCATGCTCAAGCGCGAAGTGCGCGCCGAGATCACGATGATCGTGGACGAGGAGAACAATCCCTTCAAGATCCTGCCGAACGGCCGCGCGGTGCTGATGCAGATGTTCGGCGCGCGCATGCCCGGCTTCCTGCCGCCCGAGGCCGCGGTGCACGACGCGCTCGGCGACCTGCAGTCGCACCAGCTCGGCATGGTCGCCGGCATGCGCGCGGCGCTGCTTACGCTGCTCAAGCGCTTCGACCCCGCCGCCCTCAGCCGCGAGACCCCGCACGACGGCGGCCTCGGCGAGAAACTGCTGCCTGGCGGCCGCGAGGCGCGCCTGTGGCGCCAGCTGCAGCAGCTGCACACCGAGACGACCGCGGCCGTCGAGGACGACTTCCAGGCCGTGTTCGGCCGCGCCTTCCAGCAGGCCTACGACAAGGAAATGGAACGGCTGAAGGAGATGCGCCGTGCTTGAGGCCACACGCACTTCGTCGGCCTCCTCGTTCGCGGTGCCCATCTCGACCTCGCAGTTCTCTTGCGTGGGTGAACGCAGCGGCAACCAGGACGCCATCGGCTACCACCTCGACGAACGCAACGGCTGCTTCGTGGTGAGCGACGGCGTCGGCGGCAACGCGGGCGGCGAACTCGCCTCGCGCATCGCGGTCGACACCGCCCTCGACACCTTCGTGACCGCTCCTTCGCTGGCGGCCGACAACATCCAGCGCTGCGTGAAGGCTGCGAACGACGCCATCCTCGCCAAGCAGCGCGAGCTGACCGAACAGAGCCGCATGAGCGCGACCTTCGTGTCGCTCTTCGTCGACCGCATCACCAACCAGGCGTGCTGGGCCCACGTGGGCGACAGCCGCCTCTACTGGTTCCGGCGCGGCGCGCTCATGCAGCGCACCGAGGACCACAGCCTGTCGGAGCGCTCCGGCGATGCCGCGGCGAGCCACCACCACGGCGGCGAACGCCTCGTCAAGACCAACCTGCTCTACCGCGCGCTGGGTGCGCGTGCGACGGCCGAGGCCACCATCACCACGCCGCAGCGCCTGGCCGATGGCGATGCCTTCCTGCTGTGCACCGACGGGTTGTGGCAGCTGATCTCGCAGCAGGTGATGGAACGCTCGCTGCAGCTGGCCGACAGCGCGGAGGAATGGCTGGCGCTGATCCGTCGCGCCGCCGAGGCCAAGGCCGACGACTCGCAGGACAACTACTCGGCGCTGGCGGTGTGGGTGGGGTTTCCGCAGCAAGTGACGCTGGCGGGGACCCTCTGAGTCCGAGCGCCCTCAGGGCGCCAGCATCAACACCTTGAACTGGCTCGGCACGACGCGCATGCCGACGATGTTGCAACGGTTCTGCACCGAGATGCTGGTGACCCGGGTGGCCGGGGTGCCCTTGAGAAGCACGGTGAAGGCGCCGGTCACATGACGCGACTGCTGCATGAACGTCTGCGACACGACGCCGCCCAGCACACCGGGCTGATCCCCCAGGGTGATGGGCGTGGTCGTCGCCATGTTGTGTGCCGGCATCGCCATGAAGAGGATGTTCCAGGCATTCGGGATCGCCATCGGCCCGAGGGCCATGTTGGGGTACGGAATGGGGACCGGCGACTTGCAGACGTCGGGAAATGCAAGGTCCATTCCCATGAGCTGGCAGTTGGCAAACATCGGGTTCCTCCTCGCCTAGCCCATGTGGATCTGAGCCGCATCCACCTTCACCAGCTCCTTGCCGGTGACCACGGTGTGATGGCCGTGGATGCGAACTGTCTCGCTGGCCTTGTAGTCCATGTGGCCCGCTCGCACCTGGTCGACTTCATCCGTCAGGCGCAGCGTCTGGCGTGCCATCTGCACGATGCGGTCGGCCACGGTCTCGAATACCTTGCCGACCAGCCGGACGCTTCCGGCTGCCGCCTGCACGGATCGCGTCACCAGCCGCAGTTCACCGACGTCGCACTCGCTCTCTTCCGTCTTCAGCACGAAGCGCTTGTCTGCACGAAGTCTGAGCTCCGACGCGCTCGCGATGGTCACATGGCCGTTGCCGGCGGACGAGAAGGTGACGTCGCCCGCCGCCTCGATGCAGCTCGAGGAAGCATCGGCCTGCTCGATCACGGCAATCAGATAGGCTCGCGCGCCATCGGGACCGGACACCAGCACGGTATCGCCGCCGGCTGGCTTGAGAAGGCAGCTGGCCGCGCGCCGGCAAACCCAGACAGCGCCCTGCTCGTCTTCGACGGTGATGCGTCCATCGGGCAGTGATTCGACGACCACCCCCTGGAAGTGAACCGGAGCCGTCAGCGACGAGGCTTTGCGCAGTGATACGACTGACATGGAGATCTCCTTGTTTCGGTGAGCAAACAGTGGAACGTGCAGGCCTGTGGGCATCAGCTCGGCGGACGGATCTCTTGAGCCTTGAACAGCTCCGAATCGTTTTCGATGATGCCACCGCTTCCGGAGAAACGCGCACCGTCGCGAGCAGCCCGATGAAAGCGGGTACGCAGAAAGCGTGCATTGCGCAAATCCGCGTCCTGAAGATCGGCGTAGGAAAAATCGGCGTCGTGCAGCTCGGCATCGCGAAAGCTGGCGCCCTTCGCCTGCGCGCGATGGAACACGCTCAGCGGCAGACGCGAGCGGCTGAAATCGGCACCCTCGAGCTTGGCATCGACCCAGATCGCCTGATCGAAGATGGCATCGCTGCAATTCGCTCCACGCAGATCGGCCTGCGCAAACATGGCCTGGGCGGCATCCGCCGCGCTGAAGTTCGCACGGGTCAGCGTGGCGCCCTTGAAGTTGCTCTGGGTGAGCACGGCACCGCTGAAATCGACGCCTGCCAGCGTGCTGTCGGTGAACTGGCAGCGCAGGAAGCCGGTCTGCGGCAGGCGCTGACCTTCGAGATTGCACTCCATCAGAATGGAACCATCGCACTGGACCTGGGCGAACTCCACGGTGCGCAGATCCATGCGAAACAGCATCAGGTGCAACAGCTGTGCCCCACGGCAATCGAGCTGATCGACCCTCGATTCGGTGATGACGATCTGATCGCAGATGCTCGGCTTCAACACGGCATGCCCGAGTTCGCATCTGGCAAAGGCTACGCGTTCCATCTGGGCTTTCCCGAAATCCGCGCGAGCGAGCGAAGACTCGAAGAAGTTGGTGTCCTGCATGAACGCGCGGCCGAACTGCGCCGCCTCCAACCGGCACCGAAACACGCGCGCGCCTTTCAAACTGGCCGCCGACAGATCGGCCTGGTCGAGGTTGCATTGCGTCAGCGAACTGTCGTCCAGGCTGGCGCCACGCAGATTCGCCCGGCTCAGGTCGACGTGCTCCATCTGTGCACCCGACAGGTCGATGCCGCCGAGGTCCTGGCCCGCGAGATTCGCTCTGACCACCGGTTCGCCATGCCGAATCTTGTCCAGAAGTTCTTCGACTGTCATCGAGCCTGCTCAGTACTTCGTGCGGGCAAGGTCTTGGCTCCCTGGGTGTAAGCGCCGATGAAAGTCGTCGAGCCGTCGATGGCAGCCTGAGACACGTCGGTGCGAAACAGATTGGCATCCTGCAGGCTGGCGAAGCGCAGGTCGGCCTTGGAAAGGTTGGCGTCGATGAGGTCGGCGCCGCGCAGCGAGGCTTCGCGAAAGTCTGCGCGCACGAACAGGCTCTCGCCGGCATGCAGTCCCTCCAGCCGTGCGCGCCGCAGGTCGCAATCGGAGAGGTCGCAGCCTTCGAGGCGCGCCTTCGCGAAGTCGGCGCCGACCAGCATGGCGCCGCGCAGGCCGCACTGCCTGAGCGAAGCGGCGCAGAACACGGCCTGCACCAGGCTGCAGCCATGGACGAAGGAACAGGTGACGAGGCTGGCCTCGGTGAAGTCGACCCCATCGTGCGCATCGACGGTGACGAAAGCACAGGCGCTCAGCGCGGCGCGCACGAAGGATGCCCCCTTGAAGCTGCACTCGACCCAGCTCACCTGCTCGAAAGCTGCGTTGTCGAAAGCCATGTCTTCCAGGGCCAGCTTGACCATTGCCATCTGCTCCCAGCGCGAGCCGCGCGCATCGCAGCGCAGCCATTCGCTCTCGAACAAGTCGCTCTGGCTGAACGAGGCCTTCGCCAGCACGCAGGAATGAAAAATGGTCTTGCTGCAACGCGTCTGCTCGAAGCTCGCACCCGTGAAGTTCGCGCTTTCGCATCGGGCGCCGCCCAGATTGGCCTCGTCCAGCCGCGCCTCGGTGAGCGAAGCCCGGACAAGCTTCGCCCGCGCGAGCACCGCGCGGGTGAAGTTGCAGCCGTCGAGCCGCGCGTCGCTGAAGTCGACGTCTTCGAGGTTCGCTTCCGTGAAGTCGGCACCGCGCAGATCCAGGCCCGAGAGGTCGGCGCCGACGAAGTTCATGCCGGCGAAGCGACGCTCGCCGTCGGCCGCGGCCTCGAGGCGCCGACGCAGCCGCCTGGAGCGCAGGCTGCTGGCCGGCGGCGCCGGCTCGAGCAGGTGCGCGCCGTGGAGGTGTCCCATGCGCGCGCTGCGCGCGGCCTGTTCGCGCAGCCGTGCGCTTTCGGCGACTTCGTCGGATGTGGGGGGCGTGCGGCGCTCGCGCGCCGCACTTTGTTCGAGGCGCGCGAGGTCGCGCAGCAGGCTGTCGGGGTCGAACCGGCGCTGCACGGGCTTGCCAGTCCGCGATGCCACCTCGGTCATGGCCTTGTCGACGCTCGCCTTGATCGCGTCGGACAGCTTGTGCGGGTCCATCTGCGACAACGGCGGGATATCGACATCGGGCTGCGCGGCGGCGGGCATCCCGTGCGCGACGGCCTGGGCACGGCCCTCGGCGCCCCGGGCAAGGGCGGTCTCGCGCATCTGCTCGAGGGCCCGGTCGGCCTTCTCGGCGAAATCGGGCAGATCGTCCATGGAGGCCGGCGGCTGCAGATCCGGCTCGGCCAGGGGCGGCAGATACTGCTCGGGATCCAGGCCCTGCTCCAGCAGACGGGCGCGCAGGCGTTCGTGCTCGCGCTGCCGGCCTGCGCGCAGGTTGCGCACCAGCGGAAACGAGGCGATATCGGGCATCTGTTCGCCCGCCCACGGGCCCATCACCGCCTTGGGGACCAGGTCGCTGTCGCGCAGGACCAGCACCGCCTTGGCTGGGTCGATGCGCTGCTGCAGCACGTGCTGGTAATGGTTGAACGGCCGCGGCTGCCCGCGCAACTCGAGCGCGGGCATGATGTGCTTGACGTCTGCCGCGTCATCTTCTGCGATGGGCCCTGCACCGTGCCAGATCAGGATGACGCGCTCGGCGTGCGGAAAGAACCAGGCCGTGCTCAGGCGCAGCGAGATCTCCGACAGCGCGCCACCGTCCTTCTGGAAGCTCGCGAAGCAGCGTGCGTGCCAATCGGGCAGCCGGCCTCGCATCACCGGCTGCCGGGGGTGCATGTTCCACAGTTCGTAGGCGGCGCCCGGCGGCAATTCGCTCTGGCCGGCCAGACGCTGGTCGGCAGGTGCGGCATTGAAGTAGCGCCAGTCCATGTCGTCGGCGAAACCCGGGTAATCGTGTTGCAGCCACTGCTGGTCGTAGGCGCGTCCCATCAGCGCGAGCCGCTGCGGGCGGTCGGGCGGTACGGCGCCGAAGCCCGCTGGCACGATGCGCCGCCCGGGGACATCCTGGCGCGCGCTTGGCAACTCGACATTGGGAAGCCGGCGCGTATGGACGCCATTGATCGTTTCATCGAAGCTGCCGATGCCTTCCGGATTCTCGGGCTCGCCCGGGCCGCCATAGGCATGCGCCCAATCCAGCCTCAGGCGCTCGAAAGGCTGCGCAGCCGTGGCGCGGCCGTCGAGCCAGTAGCGATCACCGCTCACCAGCAGCGACTTGGCCTGGCCGTGGAAGACGGCCTGGGCCGCGCACAGCGTCTTGTCTGCCTGATGCGCGGTGTACGCGTAGCCGCTGACCAGCCACTCCGGCTCGATCTTGGGCACGCCCATGTCCAGCACGTTGCCGGGCCCGATTTCATCGGCCGCCAGCTTCCAGAGATCCTGGTCGGGCATCAGCAGGGGCTCGGGCGCCAGGCTGGCCATCGCGAAGACGGAGACGCCGAGGAAGTCCCGCCGCTGCCGTCGGAAGGGTCGCGTGATGATGCTCAGGCGAAAGGGCTTGATGGTCTTCATCGGGGTCGGCGCAACGGCTTCAGCGCACCGGCTGGTCGATGGCGATCTCGCGCGAGGCCGGATCGAAGCGCAGCTTCACGGAGCGCCCCGGTGCGAAGTCGGCGAGCTTCACCGGGCTGATCGGGGCGACCAGTTCGGTCTCGTAGCCAGGCAGCCCGCCCTCGGGCTGCACCTGGAACTTGAGCCGCACGAGGATGTAGATGCGCTCGACCCGCGTGCCCGTGTCGTAGCTCTCGAGCACCACCCCCACGGCCGGCTGGCCGGTACGAAGCACTCGCTCGGCGCGATCCGTCCCCTTCACTTCGCGGTTGACCGCGCTCTGCGTGTCCATCACGCGGAAGACCTGGCGTTTCACCAGCGTCGTCATCACGAACACCAGCAGCGCGATGACTGCGATGGGGACGATCAGGTACCAGTACTTGGTGAACCACACGGCGAAAAGATCCAACTCGCGCCCCACTCTCAAAGATAGACGGTAATTCCTCTGGGGTTCACCTTGATCTGAGACAGGTCGATCTTCATCGCCCTGTTGTCTGCAGTGAAAACCGTCTGAGTGGTGGTGAAGAGGCCCATCGCACCGCTGGCGGAATAGACGTCGAACTTGTTGATGGCGCCCGTGAGCGAGTAGGCGTTGAAACCCAGGTTCAGTCCGGCAATGCTGGTCACGAGGGCGTTCACGAACAGGGAAGTGCCGTTGAGGCTCACGTTGATCCCGTTGATCCCCATGTTGAAGCCCTTGAAGGCGATGCCCCAGTCGGTGAAAGTCACCTTCTTGGCCGACTTGTCCTCCACGTGAGGTGCATCCAGCACGATCTTGGTCGGCGACTTGACCGTGATGTCGGCAGCGGTGCTCTCGAGGTTCATGGGGCCGTCGGTCGTCGCTTTCAGCGACGTGGTCGCATGCACCTTCTGCGCCCCCTTGACGAGGTAGTCCTCGTTGCCGTCGACCGTCACCTTCTTGCCCTTGGTTTCCTCGGTGTACAGACCGACCACCTTGGTGGTCTGCGGGCCCGCGATGTCCTCCTTGAGCGATGTACCGATGATGCGCTCTTCACCGCTGTCCACCGTGTCCGTGCGCTTGCCGGTGACATGGATGGTCTGGTTCCCGATGACGTCGACCTGCTGGTTGCCGCCATCCACCTTGATGAACTGGTCGCCGCCGTTGACAGTGATCTTCTGCGGGCCGCCCTTGTTGACCGTCAGCGTGTGCGGCCCGTTGATCGTCTCGTCGAGCGAGGTATTGGTCGTGTAGGTGTCCGCACCTTCGATCAACGTGTCGCGCGTGCCGTCCACGGTGTGCGTCTCGTTGTTCTCGACGCTGACGCCGAAATCCTTCTGCGCATGCATCTTGATCGACTCTTTGCCGGGGTCGTCGTCGATCACGAAGTGGTTGGCCAGCTCCCCATCGCCCTTGATGGTGCGGCTGATGAAGCCGCTGACGGTTGCCTTGGCCGGCAGTTCGAGCGGCGGCATCTGGTCGGCGTTGTAGACGCGGCCGATGATGATCGGCCGGTCGGGGCAGCCGGCGATGAAATCGACGATCACTTCCTGTCCCACGCGCGGGTGGTTCACCGCGCCGAAGTTCGAACCGGCCCACGCGCTGGACACGCGCACCCAGCAGGAGCTGTCCTCGTTGCGCTGGCCGTAGCGGTCCCAGCGGAACTGCACCTTCACGCGGCCGTACTTGTCGATCCAGATGTCTTCACCGGGCGGCCCCACGACCGTGGCGGTCTGCGGGCCGTGCGTGGTCGGCATCCGCGTGACGCGCGGCGCGCGGAACGGAAACGACGTGGGCTGCACGTCGAAGTCGAAGCTGTAGAGGCCGTCGGGGCTGCCGGTGGCATAGCCGCCCTCGCGCAGGTTGTACGTCACCGAGACGATCAGGTATTCCTTGTTGTCCTCGTCGCGCGGCGCGTTCTGCATGCTGAAGCGGTAGCCCGGGGCCATGCCGCGCACGTTGGAGTGGCCCGTGTCGAGTTCTGCCCGGGCCTGAGCCTCCTCCAGCCGGATGCGCGCGTAGTGCTCGCCATCCCCGGCGTCGCTGTAGCCGCCGAGCCACTCGTACATCTCGTAGCGGCCATGATCGTTTTCGCGCGGCTGGCTGCGCGTGTTGAGCAGGTCGGCCTTGGGCTTCTTGAAGTCGAAGTCGTCGACCACGAAGGTGCCGGGGCGGATCTCCTCGGTCACCTCCCACTGGTCGATCACCTCGCGGCCCGTCTCGGCCACGCGGTCGGTGGCGAGATAGCCGATGCGCGGGTAGCCCGGCAGCGTCTCGTGCGCACCCATGTCGTCGGCCAGAACCAGCGTGTGCTGGTCCTTGTCGTGCTTGAAGTAGTAGTAGATGCCCTCGTGTTCCATCAGGCGGCTCACGAATTCGAAATCGGTCTCCTGGTACTGCACCGAATAGTCGCGCTGCCGGTAGGTGGCGCTGAGCTTCTTCTCGAAGGCGAAACCGTACTCGCCGAGCACTTCGTCCAAGATGTCGACCACCGACTTGTTCTGGAAGATCTTGCAATCGCTGGTGCGCGTCAGATACCAGAGCCAGGGGCGCACGAGGGCCCGGTACACCACATAGCGCGACGAACTCTCTTCGCGGCCGATCATCGTGAAGCGCGTGATCTGCCCCTGGAGGTAGCGAGGCGTCCCGTCGATGGTCACGATCTCGAGAGTGAGCGGCTTGCCCAGCACCGCCTTCATGTCGACGGAAGTGTTGGGACTCAGCAGGTCGACTTCGAACTCGAAGAGCTCCGACAGCCCTTCCTTGCCGTGCATCGAGCGGAACAGCAGCTGGTCCGGTGCGAGCGGCGTGTGCGCAGTGACGACTCTGGTCATGTGGTACTCCCTTTCCAAACTCAATGTTCGGAGAATTCGTAGCGGAAGTCATCGTCCGCTGCACTTAGTTGCACGCCCGAGAGCTTGCGCCCGCTGACGGTGGCACCGATGACTTCCTCGCTCAGCCGCGGAAGGATCGTGTGCGTGAGGATCGCGTCGATCATCCGGCCGCCCGATTCGATGGCGGTGCAGCGGCGTGCGACGAGTTCGACAGCGCTGTCGTCGTAGGCCAGCGCGATGCCGTGGTTCGCCTGCAGGCGCGTCGCGATGCGATCGAGCTGCAGTCGGATGATGCGGTGCAACGCCTCCGCGTGCAATGGGTAATAAGGCACTACAACCAGCCGTCCCAGCAGCGCGGGTGCGAACACCTTCAACAGCGGCTCGCGCAGCGCGGCGGCCAGCGGCTCGGGGTCGGGGCGCAGGGTCGGGTCTTCGCACAGCTGCATGACCAGGTCGGTGCCGACGTTGGAGGTCATGATGATCACGGTGTTGCGGAAGTCGATGTGGCGGCCTTCGCCGTCTTCCATCCAGCCCTTGTCGAAGACCTGGAAGAAGATCTCGTGCACGTCGGTGTGCGCCTTCTCGATCTCGTCGAGCAGCACCACGCTGTAGGGCCGGCGGCGCACGGCCTCTGTGAGCACGCCGCCTTCGCCGTAGCCCACGTAGCCGGGCGGCGCGCCCTTCAGCGTCGAGACGGTGTGCGACTCCTGGAACTCGCTCATGTTGATCGTGACGAGGTTCTGCTCGCCGCCGTACAGCGCCTCGGACAGCGCCAGCGCCGTCTCGGTCTTGCCCACGCCCGAAGGGCCGCAAAGCAGGAACACGCCGACGGGCTTGTTGGGGTTGTCCAGCCGCGCGCGCGCGGTGCGGATGCGGCGCGAGATGGTCTCCAGCGCATCGGGCTGCGCGACCACGCGTGCCGAGAGGATCTCGCCGAGCCTGAGCACCGACTGGGCGTCGTCGCGCACCATGCGGCCGATGGGAATGCCGGTCCAGTCGGCCACCACCGTCGCCACGGCCTGTGCATCGACGGCCGCGAGGATCAGCGGCGTTTCGCCCTGCAGCTGCGAGAGCTTGTCCTGTGCCTCCTTGAGCTCGGCGCGAATCTCCTCGGGCGTGCGCTGGGGTTCGGCGGCAGCCGCGTCGGGGTCGAGGTCGACGTTCGGTGTTGCCTCTGTGTCCTCGGCTTCCTCGGCTTCCTCGGCTCCCGCTGCCTCGGCCTGCGCTTGCGCTTGAGGCACCGCTGCCGGCGACAGCTGCTTGCGCAGCGCGACGATGCGTTCGACCAGCGTGCTTTCTTCCACGCGGCGCTTCTCCAGCACTTCGAGTTCCGCCTTCGCCTGCGCGACCTGCGCCGCGATGTCTTCGACGCGCTGCGCCTCGCCCACGCCGATGGCCGCCTCGCGCCCCGCGATGCCCGACTCGATGCCCAGCACCTCGATACGGCGCTGCAGGTCTTCGATGGCGGCGGGCAGCGCATGCTGGCTGAGCGCGACGCGCGCGCATGCGGTGTCGAGCAGGCTCACGGCCTTGTCGGGCAGCTGGCGCGCGGGGATGTAGCGGTGCGACAGGCTCACGGCCGCTTCCAGCGCGGCGTCGAGGATGAGCACGCCGTGGTGCTTCTCGAGCTCGGCCGAGATGCCGCGCAGCATCAGCACCGCCTTGGGCTCGGTGGGCTCGTGCACCTGGATGGTCTGGAAGCGCCGCGTGAGCGCCGGGTCTTTCTCGATGTACTTCTTGTACTCCGACCAGGTGGTCGCACCGATGGTGCGCAGCCGCCCGCGTGCGAGCGCGGGCTTGAGCAGGTTGGCCGCATCGCCGGTGCCGGCCTGTCCGCCCGCGCCCACCAGCGTGTGCACTTCGTCGACGAAGAGCACGATCGGCTTTGGGCTCTTCTCGACTTCGTCGATCACCTGCCGCAGCCGCTGTTCGAACTCGCCCTTCACGCCCGCGCCGGCCTGCAGCAGCGTAGGGTCGAGCACCCACAGCGACACGTCCTTCAGCGAAGGCGGCACGTCGCCCGCGGCCAGGCGCGAGGCCAGGCCTTCGACCACCGCCGTCTTGCCGACGCCGGCCTCGCCGGTCAGCAGCGGGTTGTTCTGGCGGCGCCGCATCAGGATGTCGATGATCTGGCGGATCTCGTCGTCGCGGCCGTAGACCGGATCGAGCTCGCCGGCACGCGCCTTGGCGGTGAGGTCGCTCGCGTATTTCGCGAGCGCGGAGCCGCCGGCGGCGGGGCCGTCCCCCTGGTGTGGCGTTGCGGCCGGCGCGCCGCCTGCTGCACCGGACGCAGCGGCATCGAGGTCGTCCTCGGGCGAGCCTTCGGTCCATGCGGCGAGTTGCGCCACCAGCACGTCGGGCACGATCTTGTCGAACTCGCGCGAGATGCCCGACAGCACCTGCCGCAGCCCCGGCGTCTTGATGATGCCCGCGAGCAGGTAGGCGCCGCGGATGGAGGTGGCCTCGAAGCGCAGGCTGGCATAGACCCAGGCGCGCTCCACGGCGTTGTCGACGTGCTCGGAGATGTCGCTGATCGAGGTGGCGCCGTGCGGCAGCCGGTCGAGCGCGCGTACCAGGTCCTGCTCGACCGCGTCGAGGTTGAGGCCCGCGCGCTTGATGATGCGCAGCATGTCGCTGTCCTGCTGCTGCAGGATCTGGTGCAGCCAGTGCACCAGCTCGACGTAGGCATTGCCGCGCAGCTTGGCGAAGGCGGTGGCGGTCTCCAATGCCTTGTAGAGCATCGGATTCAACTTGGAGAACAGGGAGACGCGGCGGATGTCTGTCATGGAATTGAGTTAACCCCCAGTCTTCGCGCACTTCGTGTCGCTACGCAAACCCCCTTGCAGGGGGCGGCACCGGTGGCCCGGCAAAGCCGGTTCCACGGTGCCTCCCGAAAAGACCGTGAGCTGGTCATGTCGTGGGCGTCTCGCGCGAGGTTGCGGAAAAGCGGGTAAGGGATGCATCGGTAGGAACCGCCGATGCGGAACGGGAAAACAATGCCTCGGGCTGGAACAGCATGTCGCCGGCGTCGGTGTCGGACATGCGCGTGCCGAGCCAACTGCCCCAGCCCAGCCGCTGGTTGCTGTTGAGCCGCATGCCGTGCGCGTCCTCTTTCTTGAGCACGAGCCGCAGCTCCCAGGCGAACTCGATGCCGACGTACTGGCGCACCCAGTCGACCACCTGCTGCAGCCGCTTGCTGCCGGGAAGGAACTCGCGATACTGCTCCTGCGAGAGCGGCCCGAGCTCGAGGCGGAACTTGCTCTGCGCGTCGCGCACCGCCAAGCCGATGGTGGCGCCGCCGCCGAGCCGGTGGTTGCGCCCGAGCTGGCCAATGCGGCTGACCTGGCGCTCGTCGATAATCACCCAGTCGGCCACGAACTCGTCGATGCGCACCGGCACGTCGAAATACAGCCGCAGGATCTGGATCAGCCCCTCGGGGTTGCGCGTCTGGCGCACCAGGTGGCCCGCCATGAAGGTGCGCGCATGGTCGGCGATGCGGTCGCGCCCCTTGAGGCCGGGCTGCCCCATGTTCATGAGGCTGGCGACGTAGTCGACGAAGCGATGGCCGTCGGTGCGGTCCAGGCTGTTGACCGACTGCGCGTCGGCCCAGGCCCGGTAGAACAGCAGGATGAGCCGATGATGGAACAGGTCGGCGAACGCGCTGATGGTGTTGTCGGCGTGGTGTCGCTTGCGCTCGCGCGCGTACTCCGTCAGGTGCAGCGGCAGCGGACCGTTGGGGCCGAACAGGCCGAAGCCGTAGATCGAGATGCGCGGCGGACCGTCGCCGTCGGCCTCCACGCCCGAGACGTTCGAGGGCGCGAAGGCCATCGAGGGCTCCTGCCCGAGGCGCAGTGGCTCGTCGATGGGCCGTGGCGCGCGGCCCAGCAGCGGGTGGTCGTCCTGCGCGTCGAGGCGGCGCAGCAGCATGAAGAGGTCGTGCTCGAAGGGCTGCTCGAGCAGCCTGGCCCAGAGCACCGGATCGGCCTGTTCGATGCCGCGGGCAGGCGCCGGCGCCCCGCGCGTTGGGGTCGGCACGGCTTCTTCGGGTTCGATGGGCTCTGCCGTCTGCATCACCACGCCCTGCGCAAGCGCGTCCGGCGCATCGTCCTGCGGCTCCTGGTGCGGCTGCACCGCGTCGGTGATGCCGGTGTCTCTCATACGGCGGGGCGGCGTCCCACGCGCGGCGTCCAGCGCGCGATCTCGCCGCGCTGCAAGCTGGCCAGCGCGAATTCGGTGAACGCATTGAGCGACACGTGGCGGCTGAAGAACTGCTCCAGCACCGCGCCGAAGAGATATGGGCTCGCGCCCGAGAACGCGACCTCGTCGATCTTGAGCGCTATCTCCACGCCGCGGCCGAACACGATCGGGCCGGGCTCGGGCAGGCGGCGGAACACCGGCGCCAGCGCCATCGAGCGCACGCCCTGTATCTGGCGCCGCACCGCCGGGTCGGCGAGGTTGCCATACAGGTCGAGCATCTCGCGCAGCGCCGCCGCGCCCTGCGTCGGGTCGACGTCGGTGAGGCTCAGGTAGTTGAGGCCCAGATGGCTGATGAGACGCCACGTGAGCGCGCCTTCGGCCAGCGCGGGATAGGGCCGCGAAGGCCCGCGCAGGATGCGGATGGAACGCACGGGTGCGGACACGCGCAGCGTGAAGTCCGACTCGAGCCCCGTCGGCAGCAGCAGCGGCAGGTCGCGGTTGGTGCACAGCGCATCGAGCGTGATGTGCCGCAGGCTGTGCGGGAACGGCGCGTCGTGCTGGTCGACGAGCGACACGTAGATCTCGCTACCGGTGTAGCTGGTGCGCGTGCCCTGGGCGCGCGCCCGGTCGGACACGAGGCGCGGCTCGCGGCGCAGCGAGAAGTAGGCGCCGAAGTCGCCGTCGTCGGCCGCGAAGGAGCCGAGGAAGGGCCTGAACTCGCGCTCCTCGGAGCCGTTGGCCATGTGGCCGGTGACGCGCTCCACGGTGAATATCTCGAAGTCGCGCGGCCGCGTGCGGTCGATCACCGCATGGTGCTCGTGCTGGCCCGGCCCCACCGGAATGCGGTCGCTGCGGCGTGGCACGAGATTGATGATGGGCGTGCAGAACAGCGAGAAGTGCTTGGCGTCCACCAGCCGCTCGAGATCGGCATCGGCACGGTCGAGCAGGATCACGATCTCCATCGTGGTGCCGCTCATCGCCGCTGCCGCCGCACGCATCTTGTTGACGCTGAAGAACAGGTAGCGGTCGGGGAAGGCGAAGTACTCGTGCAGCAGGCGGTAGCCCTGGAACGAGCGCGCGTCGTAGGGCAGCAGCGACTGGTCGGGCTCGAAGCCCTCGTGCCGGATCGCCTCGTCGCCCAGCGGCACGATGCGCGCCGCGCTGCCCGGACCGCTGCGGCACACCACGCCGATGCTGTGGTGCACCGCGAGTTCGAGCACGCGCAGCGCGTGCAGCTCCGCGCCGGAAAGGAAGAATTCGAGCCGGTCAAGCGGCATGTCGGCAAAGCGCGCGCCGCCCACCGCCTCGAGCTTGATGGTGATGGCGCTCTTGGCCTGCCTCGCCACCGCGGGCATCGCATGCGCGATCTCCGCCGGCACCGGCCCGATGCCGGCCTCGGCGATGCGGATCGGCCACAGCGTGACGGCATGGCCGGTGCGGAACTCGCAGGCTGTCTGCTCGCCCTTGATCATTCGGCCGCGCAGGATGGTGTGGCGCGGCAGCTCGTAGCCGGCCTTCAGCGAACCTTCGTTGAGGTTGCCGTCGATCTGCACCACGGCCATGGCGGGCAGCGGCGCGAGGAAGTTGGGGTACACCACTTCGAGCAGCCGCTGCGAGAAGCGCGGGAACTCGGCATCCATCTTGAGCTGGATGCGCGCAGTGAGGAAGCTGAAGCCCTCGAGCAGCCGCTCCACGTACGGATCGCTGACCTCGATGCCACGCATGCCCAGGCGCCCCGCGATCTTCGGATAGCGCTGCGCGAACTCGGCCCCGAGCTCGTGCATGTAGGTGAGTTCGCGGTTGTAGTAGTCAAGAAGCCGGGCATCCATCAGCGGCCAACCCCCAGGCTTCGCGCACTTCGTGTCGCTTCGCCCCCCCCCTTGCAGGGGGCGACACCTGCGGCCCGGCAAAGCCGGTTCCGC
>CAJYQC010000198.1 GCA_913776885.1 uncultured Variovorax sp. | reverse complement strand
GTTGAAGAGTGCTTCCTTCTTGGCCTGGTCCTCGAGCAGCGCGGCGTGGCCCGATACCGACACGTAGCTGTCGTCGTCGGTGTTGGCATAGGCGATGTTCACCACCGGATCGCTGGCGATGTGACGCGCAATGTCTCCGTTCTTCGGCACGAAGAAGTAAAGCGTGCGCACGTCGTCGCCGTCCTTGTTCTGCGTGGTCAGCGGATGGCTGTGCAGCTGGCCGTCGCCATGGCGGTGGGTCAGCATGCCGAAGCGGGTGTCCTTGATGAGGTCCCACAGCTTGCCCAGGTCGGTCGTCGTCGTCGTCATGTCGTTGAACTCCAGATCGGTGAAAAGAAGTCCTTAAGGTAAGCGCGCGCGTGTGGCGCGCCATGAGGACACACGGCGCACAGCCGTGTGGTCCCGCACCGACAAGGCTTGTCGTAGAGCGACGCGTTGGCGGCGCAACGACCAGGTCTGACCCGGCCGCCTCCTGGCGGGGAGTCCCGTCGAAGCGGCTACAGTCGCCCGTCTTGCCCCACCTCGGCCGGCTCATGCTGGCACTTGCGACCTTTTTCCGATGCGTACCTTCATTTTTTTCTCCGCCATCGTTCTCTCCGCGGCATTGGCAGCCGGCTGCGTCACCCGCGAGGCTCCTCGCTACACGTCGCTGGGCAACGGCGTCTTCAAGTCGCCGACCGCGCAGGATGCCGAGAACTACTGTCGCAATTTCGGCGCACCGACGCGCTTCCTGGCCAACCCGGGTGCGGAAGACGCGGCCAGGCGGGTGTCTGGAGGCGAGGTCTTCTACCGCTGCGATTGAAGTAGAAAAGTAGGAAAGTAGAAAAACCCGCGGTCCCGAGAACCGTGGGCTTTTCTTGCCGGTCGGATCGGCGCGGCGCTCAGGCTTCCGGTGCCACGCTGCCCGGCAGCGTCGGCGCGCTCGTGCCGGCGGTGCTTTCCCTCCCGTCTTCCGCGTCTTTCTCGTGCCGCGCCGCAATGGCCAGATACATCGCCGGCACCACGAAGAGCGTGAACAGCGTGCCGATCGACAGGCCACTGAAGATCACGATGCCCATCGCCTTGCGGCCCGCGGCGCCGGCGCCGGATGCGATCACCAGCGGCAGCACGCCGAAGACCATGGCAGCGGTCGTCATCAGGATGGGGCGCAGGCGGGTGCCCGCGGCTTCCACGATGGCGTCGAGCTTGCTCAGGCCCTGCTTCTGCAGGCGGTTGGCCACCTCGACGATCAGGATGCCGTGCTTGCTGATGAGGCCCATCAGCGTCACCAGGCCCACCTGCGTGTAGATGTTCATCGAGGCGAAGCCCCAGAAGATGAAGATCATTGCGCCGAAGAGGGCCAGCGGCACCGACACCAGGATCACCACCGGGTCGCGGAAGCTCTCGAACTGCGCCGCGAGCGCCAGGAACACGATGATCAGCGCGAACACGAAGGTGACGGCGAAGTTGCCCGACTCCTGAACGAACTGGCGCGACTGGCCCGAGTAGTCCACCGTGTAGCCGCTGGGCGCCATCTGCTGCACCAGGCCGCGCAGGTACTCCAGCGTCTCGCCCTGGGTGCCGCTGGGCACGCCCTGGATGGTCACGGAGTTGAGCTGCTGGAAGTGGTTCACCGTCTCGGGCTGCACGCTGTACTTCAGGCTCGCCACCGTGCTGGCCGGCACCACGCCGTTGGGCGTCTTGATGTAGAAGTTCAGTACGTCCGACGGGTTCAGCCGGTCGACCTGCTGCACCTGCGGGATTACCTTGTACGAGCGGCCCGAGATCGAGAAGTAGTTGACGTACGCGCCGCCCAGCGCAGCGCCCATGGCGTTGCCGACGTCCTGTTGCGTGATGCCCAGCGAGGCGATCTTGTCGCGGTCGACCACCACGGAGGCCTGCGGCAGGTCGATCTTCAGGTCGGCGTCGATGTAGTAGAACTTTCCGTCGGCGCGCGCCTTGTCCATGATCTGCTGGGCGAGGGCGTTCAGGTTCTCGAAGGGCTCGGTGGTCTTGATGACGAACTGCACCGGCAGGCCCGATGCACCCGGCAGCGCCGGGAACTGGAAAGCCACCACCTTCGCGCCGGCAATGCCGTTCCACCGCTTCTGTAGGTCGGCCTGGATGTCGTGCGCGCTGCGCGTGCGCTCGTCCCAGGGCTTGAGCAGCACGCCTGCGATGCCCGCGTTGGTGCTGGGCACGCCGGTCAGCTGAAAGAGCTGCGCGTACTCGGGCGTGTCGTGCGCGACCTTGAAGATCTGGTCGGCGTACGTCTGCATCTGGTTGATGGTGGCCGTGGGCGCGCCCACCACCTGCGACAGCACGATGCCCTGGTCTTCCTCGGGCGCGAGCTCCGACTTCGACATCTTGAACATCACGAACAGCAGCGCCACCAGGATCGCGCCCATGACGATCATCACCGGCCAGGTCTTGAGCACGCCGCGCAATATCAGCTGGTAGCGGTGATGCACGCGCTCGAAGACGTGCTCGATCTTCATCGCGAACTTGCCGGCGTCCTGCTCGGGCTTGAAGAAGCGCGAGCACATCATCGGCGACAGCGTGAGCGCCACGATGCCCGACACCACCACCGAGCCCGCGAGCGTGAAGGCGAACTCGGTGAAGAGCGAGCCGGTCAGCCCGCCCTGGAAGCCGATGGGCACGTACACCGCCACCAGCACCACCGTCATCGCCAGGATGGGCCCGCCCAGCTCCCGCGCCGCGAGCAGCGAGGCCTGCATGGGTGACTTGCCCTCGCGCATGTGCCGGTCGACGTTCTCCACCACGATGATCGCGTCGTCCACCACCAGGCCGATCGCCAGCACCAGCGCCAGCAGCGTGAGCAGGTTGATGGAGTAGCCCAGCGCCAGCATGATGAAGAAGGTGCCGATCAGCGACAGCGGCATCGCGATCAGCGGCACCACCACCGCGCGCAGGCTTCCCAGGAACAGATAGATCACCACCGTCACGATGACCAGCGCCTCCACCAGCGTCTTGATCACTTCGCTGATCGAGGTGTTGATGAAGTCGGTCGAGTCGTAGACGATCTTGCCGGTCAGCCCCGTGGGCAGCTGGCCCTGGATGTCGGGGAACACGGTGCGCACCTGCTTGGCGACATCGAGGATGTTGGCCTCCGGCGCGACCTTGATGCCGATGAACACCGAGCGCACGCCGTTGAAGGCCACGTTGAAATCGTAGTTCTCGGAGCCCAGCGTCACGTTGGCCACGTCCTGCAGCCGCACGATGGCGCCGTTGGCGCTCTTCACCGACAGCTGCTTGAACTCGTCCACGCTGTGCAGCGAGGTGCCGGCCGTCAGCGGCACGCTGACCATCTGGCCCTTGCTCTGGCCGACGGCCGCGAGGTAGTTGTTGGCGGCCAGCGCGGCGCTCACGTCGGTGGCGGTCACCCCGTAGGCGGCCATCTTCTGCGCGTCGAGCCAGGCCCGCAGCGCGAAGGTGCGCGCGCCCAGGATCTCGGCGGTCTGCACGCCCGGAATGGCGTTGAGCTTGGGCTGCACCACGCGCACCAGGAAGTCGGTGACGTTGTTGTTGGGCAGCGTGTCGCTGTAGAAGCCGATGTACATCGCGTCGGTGGTCTGGCCTGTGGCCACCGTCAGCACCGGCTGCTGGGCCTGCGGCGGCAGCTGGTTGCGCACCGAATTCACCTGCGTGTTGATCTCGGTCAGCGCGCGGTTGGAGTCGTAGTTCAGCCGCAGCGTGGCGGTGATGGTCGACACGCCCAGGCTGCTCGACGACGACAGGTAGTCGATGCCCTGCGCCTGCGACACGGCCGCCTCCAGCGGTTGCGTGATGAAGCCGGCGACCGTGGCCGCGTCGGCGCCGAAGTACGCAGTGGTGATGGTGACCACGCCGTTTTCGGTCTTCGGGTACTGATTGACCGGCAGGCCGGCCAGCGCGCGCAGCCCCAGCACCACGATCAGCAGGCTCACCACCATCGCCAGCACCGGCCGGCGGATGAAGATGTCTGTGAAGTTCATGCGGATGGCCTCACTTTTCCTGCGGCGTCGGCGCCGGGTTGTTGGTGGGCTGGACGCTGTTGTCCACCACCACCGGCGTGCCGTTCTTCAGCTTGTTCTGGCCGCTGCTCACCACCACCTGGCCGGCCGTGAGGCCCTTGACGATGGCGATCTGGTCGCCGCGCGTCGGGCCGGTCTCGACGAAGACCTGCTGCGCGACGAGCTGCTTGGCGCCCGATGGATTGGCCGGCTGTGCGGGCGCACCCGCGGTGCCTGCCGCGCCAGCCGCGCCAGGTTTGGGCGGCTCGGCCTCCTTCACCACGTACACGGTCGAGCCGTACGGGTTGTAGGTCACGGCGGTGGCCGGCAGCGTGAGCCGCTCCTGCTCGCCGCCCACGTCGATCTTCACGCTGGCGAACATGCCCGGCAGCAACTGCTGCTTGGGATTGGAGACGGTGGCCTCGACCTGCACGTTGCGCGTGGCGGCATCCACCTTCGGGCTGATCGCGTTGATCTTGCCGCTGAAGCTCTGGCCCGGGAAGGTGTCGACCGACAGGTTCACCACCTGGCCCACCGCCAGCCCCGCGAGCTGCTGCTGCGGCAGGGCGAAGTCGACGTAGATCGGGTCCAGCGTCTGCAGCGTGACCAGCTTGTCGCCCGCGTTAACGTACTGGCCCGGGTTCAGCGTGGTGATGCCGAGTCGTCCGGAGAAGGGCGCGCGGATCGACTTCTTCGCGACGAGCGCGGCCTGCTGCTCGACCTGCGCGCGCTTGGCCTTCAGGTCGTTGGTGTCGGCGTCGATCTGCGCCTGGCTCACCGCCTGCACCGCGAGCTGCGCCTGGTCGCGCTTGAGCACGATGGCGGCCTGCGCGGCTGCGGCCTCCGCCGCATGCAGCTGGGCAATGTCGGAGTCGGCGTTGAGCTCGACCAGCAGCGTGCCGGCCTTCACGTCCTGCCCCGACTTGAAATGCACCGTGCGCACCAGCCCGGCCACTTCGGTGCCCAGGTCGGCGCCGCGCACCGGGTTCAGCGTGCCGACCGCGCTGAGCTGCGTCTGCCACCGCAGCTTCTGCACCTCGGCCGTCGACACCGTCTGCGGCCCGGGCTTGGGCACGGCGGCGATCAGCGCGCGGATCTGCAGGAACTTGCCGACGGCGAGCACGGCGACCAGCAGCAGCACGCAGCCGATCATGATGATCATTCTCCGGGTCATAAATTGGCTTTTCTTGGAGTTATGGAGTGTTCGGGCCGGCTCAGTTCAGCGGGGCCGGGGCCTGGGGAGAAGGCGCAGCGGGCTGCCCCGGCGCGATCGCCGCGTCGGCCAGCGGGCCGCGGTTCCACCAGCCGCCGCCCAGCGCCTGGAAGAGGGCGGCCGTGTCGGCATAGCGCGCGGCCTGCGCCTGCGCCAATGCCGTATGGGTCTGCAGCCACGCCTGCTGGGCGGTCAGCAGCATCACGTAGCTCACCGCGCCGGCGCGGAACTGCGCGGTGGACAGGTCCAGCGACTGCCTGGCGAGCGACTCGGCGGTGGCCTGGGTCTGCAGCGCGGCCGCGTCGAGTTCGAGCGCGCGCAGTGCATCGGCCACGTTCTGGAAGGCGCCGAGCACGGTGTTGCGGTACTGCGCCGCAGCCGAGTCGTAGGCCGCGACGGCCGCGCGCTGCTGCGCGCGCAGCGCACCGCCGTTGAAGATCGGCTGCGTGAGCCCGGCGCCGATGTTCCACAGCGTGGTCGGCCCGGTGAACAGGTCGCGTGCGCGCAGCGAGGTGTTGCCGTAGCTCGCGCTGAGCTGGATCTGCGGATAGAGATTCGCCGTGGCCACGCCCACCGCCGCGCTGGCCTGGTGCAGCTGCGCCTCGCTGGCGCGCACGTCGGGCCGCTGGCGCGCGAGCTCCGAGGGAAGCGACAGCGGCAGCTCCCGCGGCAGCGAGAGGCTGGCGAGGTCGAACTCCGGCAGGCCCTGCTCCGAAGGCAGGCGGCCCGCGAACACGGCGAGCTGGTGGCGCGTCTGCGCGAGCGATTTCTCCAGCGGCGGTATCGCGGCCTGCGTCTGCGCGAGCTGCGTGCGCTGCTGCAGCACGATCGACTTCGGGATCGCGCCGGTGTCGAACTGCTTTTCGATCACGCCCAGCTGCTCGCTCTGCGCCTGCAGCACTTCGCGCGTGGCTTGCAGCTGGCCGCGCAGCGCAGCTTCGCGGATGGCGGTGGTGACGAGGTTCGACGTGAGCGTGAGGTAGGTCGCCTCCAGCTGATAGCGCTGTGCCTCGACAGCGGCTTGCGCCCCCTCGATCTGCCGGCGCGAGCCGCCGAACACGTCGAGGTTGTAGCTGACGTTGACCGAGGCGTTGTACAGCGTGAGCAGCTGGCCGCCCGCCACCCGCGTGCTGACCTCCGAGGCTCGCTCGCGTTGCACCCCCAGCTGTGCGTTGACCTGCGGCCACAGCAGGTTGCCCGACCTCGCGTCGTAGGTGGCCTCGGCCTGCCGCAGCGCGGCCTGCGCGGAAGCCAGCGTGGGGCTCTGGGCGAGCGAGGCGCGGATCAGCCGATCGAGTGGTTCCGAGCGGAACACTTCCCACCACTGGGCGGGAATGTCGCGGCCCGGCAGCAGCTCCTGCGCCTGGCCGGCCGGCACGTCGGACATCACGGTGCGCGCCGGCATCGGCGCGGGTGTGTAGTCGGCGCCGCTGGCGGCGGGCGGCAGGTCGGGCGTCTTGAAGTCGGGGCCGACCGCGCAGGCGCTCAACAGCAGCATCACGGCGCAGAGCACGGCGCCCCGAACAGGCCACCCCGGTTGCGTGCGCGCGGGCGCGGTGCGCAACGACGAACCGGGGCGATCCTCCAACGCGTTGTTTTCTTGATTTGGCATGGGGCAGCGGTTGTACACCCGGAACGCCCGGGCTGCCTGACTTTCCTGGAGTCTCGTGGCTGCGGCCCCACGACGCGATGGGGCTGCGACGAAATTGGTACTACGCCGCGCGAAATGCATGGGAGCGGCGCGAAGCGCGACGGCCTTCGGTGCGTCGTCTTTTCTTTCGCCGCCGCCGAATCTGTTCAACGCCGCTACCCGTACTGAGGACAGCCGCCGCCATTTCGCGGCGGTCAGTCATCCAACAAGGAGCATCCAAATGCAACGCAAATTTCATCGCATCGCCGCTGTCTCTCTCGCCATCGCACTGTCTGCCGGCGCGGTTTCGGCCCTTGCCGCCTCGGTCATGGTGGGCGGCGCGCCGATGCTGCCGACCAAGGACATCATCGACAACGCGGTCAATTCGAAAGACCACACCACCCTGGTCGCCGCCGTGAAGGCCGCAGGTCTCGTCGACACCCTCAAGGGCCCTGGTCCGTTCACCGTGTTCGCCCCGACCAACGAAGCCTTTGCCGCTCTGCCGGCCGGCACCGTCGACACGCTGCTCAAGCCCGAAAGCAAGGACGCCCTGACTGGCGTGCTGACCTACCACGTGGTGGCCGGCAAGCTCGACGCTGCCGCGCTGAAAAAGGAGATCAAGGCCGGCAAGGGCTCCGCCGAGCTGAAGACCGTGGCAGGCGGCGTGCTCGTCGCCAAGGAAAAGGGCGGGAAAATCACCGTCACCGACGAAAAGGGCGGCACCGCCACCGTGACGATCCCCAATGTCTACCAGTCGAACGGCGTGATCCACGTGGTCAACAAGGTCCTGCTGCCGAAGTAAACCGCCCCGCCGCCCCTTCCAGAAATACCGTGGAACCGGCTCCGCCGGGCCACCGGTATTGCCCCCGGTAGGGGGAAGGCGAAGCGACACGAAGTGCGCGAAGCCTGGGGGCGAGCAAATTCCCTCAAAAAAAAAGCCCGCACGAGGCGGGCTTGAAGGTGACCTGCTGGAGGAGGGAGGATCAGAGGATGCAGGCCACAGGGAGAGCCATGAATATCGCCTCCGAACCTGCACGCAACCTGACCTCGACGAAATCATGTTCCAGCTAATTTCCGGCTAACTTTTTTGCCGGAATGCGCCGCTCGCTTCAGGCTCAGTCCTCGTCTTCCCACTTGCCCACGACCGTACCGAGCACCGTGAAGCTCGTGCGCACCGGCTCGTGCTTGGGATTGAGCGGCAGCAGCCAGCGGCGG
>CAJYQC010000197.1 GCA_913776885.1 uncultured Variovorax sp. | reverse complement strand
GTGCAGAGCGACGCCGACCTGTCGCGCATGATGCAGGAGCTGCCGGCGGTCGAAGACCTGCTGGAGAGCGCGGGCGACGCGCCCATCATCCGCATGCTGAACGCGCTGCTCACGCAGGCCGCGCGCGACGGCGCTAGCGACATCCACATCGAGCCCTACGAGCGCACCTCGTCCGTGCGCTTTCGCATCGACGGCACGCTGCGCGAGGTGGTGCAGCCCAACCGGGCGCTGCACGCGGCACTGATCTCGCGGCTGAAGATCATGGCCGACCTCGACATCTCCGAGAAGCGGCTGCCGCAGGACGGGCGCATCTCGCTGCGCATCGGCACGCGCGCCGTCGACGTGCGGGTGTCGACACTGCCCAGCGCGCACGGCGAACGCGCAGTGCTTCGCCTGCTGGACAAGAGCGAATCGAAGCTCACGCTCGAATCGGTGGGCATGCAGGGCGACACGCTCGAGCGCTTCGAGAAGCTGATCGCGCAGCCGCACGGCATCATCCTCGTGACCGGGCCCACGGGCTCGGGCAAGACCACCACGCTGTACGCCGCACTGGCCCGGCTCGACGCCACCCGCAGCAACATCATGACGGTGGAAGACCCCATCGAGTACGAGCTGCCGGGCGTGGGCCAGACACAGATCAACGCCAAGATCGAACTCACCTTCGCCAAGGCCCTGCGCGCCATCCTGCGACAGGACCCGGACGTGATCATGATCGGCGAGATCCGCGACTTCGAGACCGCGCAGATCGCCATCCAGGCCTCGCTGACCGGCCACCTGGTGCTGGCCACGCTGCACACCAACGATTCCGTCAGCGCCGTCACGCGTCTCACCGACATGGGCGTGGAGCCCTTCCTGCTGAGCTCGTCGCTGCTGGGCGTGCTCGCACAACGGCTCGTGCGCAAGGTCTGCACGGTCTGCGCCGGCGCAGGCTGCGAAGCCTGCGGGCAGACCGGCTACCAGGGCCGCACCGGCATCTTCGAGCTGCTGGTGGCCGACGACGAGGTGCAGGCGCTCATCCACGGCAAAGCCGCGGAGAGCCAGCTCTTCGAGGCGGGTCAGCGCGGCGGCCTGCGCTCGATGCGCGAGGACGGCGAGCGGCTGGTAGAGGCCGGCATCACTTCGCGCGCCGAACTGCTGCGCGTCACCCGCGAATAGACAGAGATTGCGAGCCCAGATGCCCGCCTACGCATTCGAAGCCATCGACGCCAGCGGCCAGTCGCGCGAAGGCGTGCTGGAGGCCGACACCGCCCGCAGCGCGCGCAGCCTGCTGCGGGCGCAGTCGCTCATTCCGCTGTCGGTCAAGCCGGTGGGCAGCGAGCATGCCGGTGGCTCCAGCCAGCGCAGCGGTATCGGGCGCTGGCTCGGCGGCGGCAAGCGCGTGTTCAATTCGACCGGGCTCGCGGTGTGGACGCGGCAGCTCGCGGGCCTCGTCTCCTCGGGCCTGCCGCTGGAACGCGCGCTCACCGCACTGACCGACGAAGCCGAGTCCGACCAGCAGCGCAACCTCGTCGCCTCGCTGCGTGCCGAAGTCAACGCGGGCTCGCCGTTCGCGCGGGCGCTGTCGGCGCATCCGCGCGAGTTCTCGCCCATCTACACGGCCGTGATCGGCGCCGGCGAGCAGAGCGGCAACCTCGGGCTCGTGCTCGACCGCCTCGCCGACGACCTCGAAGAGCGCCAGGCGCTGCAGCAGAAGCTGATCGGTGCGGCGCTGTACCCGGCCATCGTCACGCTGGTGGCGATCGTGATCGTGATCTTCCTCGTGAGCTACGTGGTGCCGCAGGTGGCGCAGGTGTTCGCGGGCACGAAGCGCTCGCTGCCGTTCCTGACCACGGTGATGCTGTCGCTGAGCGCCGGCGTTCGCAACTACGGCTGGTGGATGCTGGCCGGCGTGGTGCTCGTGGCCATCGGCGCACGGCTCGCGCTGGCGCAGGAGGCGCTGCGCCTGAAGTTCGATGCGGCCTGGCTCAGGCTGCCGCTGGTGGGCAAGCTCTCGCGCGGCTACAACGCGGCGCGCTTCGCGAGCACGCTCGCCATGCTGGCCACCGCCGGCGTGCCGATCCTGCGCGCGCTGCAGGCGGCCTCCGAGACGCTGGGCAACCGTGCGATGCGCGCCGATGCGCTCGACGCGCTGGTGCTGGTGCGCGAAGGCGCGCCGCTGGCATCGGCGCTGGCGCAGAAGAAGCGCTTTCCAGGCCTGGTGTCGATGTTCGCCCGCCTCGGCGAGCAGACCGGCACCCTGCCGCTGATGTTGCAGCGCGCCGCCAACCAGCTCGGCGCCGAAGTGCAGCGCCGCGCGATGCACCTGGCCACCATCCTGGAGCCGCTGCTGATCGTGGCGATGGGCGGCGTGGTGATGCTGATCGTGCTCGCCGTGATGCTGCCCATCATCCAGCTCAACCAGTTCGTGAAATGAGGCGCACCTCCATGCATGCCCACTTCGTGCGGCCTTCGATCCGCATGCAGGGGGCTGCCGCGCGCGGCGCAACTGCTCGAAGAAGACACAGCCGCAAGGAAGCGCCATGCCGGTAACGCTGGAAGACAAGCTCGTGGTCGCGATCTCCTCGCGCGCCCTGTTCAACCTCGAGGAAGAGAACAAGGTCTTCGAGGCGGGCGACAACGAGGGCTACATGAAGCTGCAGCTCGACCGCATCGACGTGCCTGCGGCGCCCGGCATCGCCTACTCGCTGATCCGCAAGCTGCTGCGCTTCAACGACGACGGCGTGCAGCGCGTGGAGGTGGTGATCCTCTCGCGCAACGACCCTGTATCAGGCATGCGCATCTTCAGGTCGAGCGCCGCGGCCGACATCAAGCTGCAGCGCGGCGTGTTCACCCAGGGCCGACCGCCCTTCGGCTACCTGCGCCCGCTGCGTGCGCACCTTTTCCTGTCGGTCAACGAGCAGGACGTGCGCGAGGCCCTCAACGCGGGATTTCCGGCAGCGCGCGTGCTGGTCGAATCGGTAAAGGCCAGCGACGCATGGCCGAACGAAGTGCGCATCGCCTTCGACGGCGACGCCGTGCTGTTCTCCGACGAGGCCGAGCGCGTGTTCCAGGCCCAGGGCCTCGACGCTTTCCAGGCGCACGAACTCAGCAAGGCCGACCTCCCCCTGCCCGAAGGCCCGTTCAAGCCGCTGCTCGCCGCCCTGCACCGCCTGCAGATGGCCGGCAACGCGCAGATGCGCATCCGCACCGCGCTGGTCACCGCGCGCAGCGCCCCGGCGCACGAGCGCGCGATCCGCACGCTGATGAAGTGGAACATCCGCGTCGACGAGGCCATGTTCCTGGGCGGCCTGCCCAAGGGCGAGTTCCTGCGCGAGTTCGAGCCCGACTTCTTCTTCGACGACCAGACGGGGCATGTGGATGCAGCCTCGCGGCACGTGCCGGCGGGGCATGTGAGCAGCGGGATCAGCAACGAGTCCTGAGCCGGTGCACGCGCGCGTGCAACGCGCGCTTACATCCCTGACGTCGCGGAATTCATCCCTGCGTCATCGAGCCTTTCTAGCCTCTGCGGCAAAACACCGAGAGAGGATCTCCCCATGCGACCCATCACCTCGCGCACGCGTCACGCCTGCGCGCTGTTCTTCGCTGCCTGCGCACTTTCCGCCTGCGGCGGAAGCGGCGGCGGCGGCACCGGCTTCGCCGGCCTGCCCGTCGCGGTCAGCCCGCCCGGCACGACGACTCCGCTGCCGCCGCCGGACACGGGCGTCAAGCCCGAAAAGCGTTGCGCCCCCTGAGCGCCCGAAGAACCACAACGACACGAAGCCCGATGAACTCCCGCCGCAAATTCCTCACCGGCACTGCCACCACCGGCATCGCCGCCCTTTCGCTGAGCGCCTTTCCGCCGAGCATCCGCCGCGCGCTCGCCATTCCCGCCAACAACAAGACCGGCACGATCCAGGACGTCGAGCACATCGTCGTCCTGATGCAGGAAAACCGCTCGTTCGACCACTACTTCGGCATGCTGCCGGGCGTGCGCGGTTTCGGCGACCGCTTCACCATTCCGCTGCCCGGCGGACGCAACGTGTGGCAGCAAGGCGATGCCGGCGGCATGATCGTGCTGCCCTACCACCTCGATCAGACCAAGGGCAACGCACAGCGCGTGAGCGGCACCCCGCACTCGTGGGGCGACAGCCAGGATGCCTGGGACAACGGCCGCATCTCGCAATGGGCGCGCTACAAGACCAGCGCGGCCATGGGCTACTTCAAGGAAGCCGAAGTGCCGTTCCAGTTCTCGCTGGCCAACGCCTTCACGCTGTGCGACAGCTACCACTGCGCGATGCACACGGGCACGGACGCCAACCGCTCCTTCCACCTGACCGGCACCAACGGACCGACCGCGCAGGGCGTGGCCTACGTCAACAACGAATGGGACTGGCTGGACGGGCGTGCGTCGGCTGTGAACACCGGCTACACGTGGAAGACCTACGCCGAACGCCTGGAAGACGCAGGCGTGAGCTGGATCTGCTACCAGAACATGCCCGACGAATGGGGCGACAACATGCTGGGCGCATTCCGCCAGTTCAGGCGCGCCAACCGGGCCTCGCCCTTCCCGGTTTCCAGCGGCGGCGCACCCAGCACGCCTTACTCCGACAGCGGCCAGGCAGTGCCCTATCACGCTTACGACGCCGCCAGCGACAACCCGGGCAACCCGCTCTACAAGGGCATCGCCAACACCCTGCCGGGCAGCAAGCCGGAGGAATACCTGGACGCCTTCAGGCGCGACATCAAGGCCGGCCGCCTGCCGCAGGTGAGCTGGATCAACGCGCCCTCTGTCTACTGCGAGCACCCCGGGCCGTCCAGCCCGGTGCAGGGCGCGTGGTTCCTGCAGGAGATCCTGGACGCGCTCACCGCAGTGCCCGAGGTCTGGAGCAAGACCGTGCTGCTGGTCAACTTCGACGAGAACGACGGCTATTTCGACCACGTGCCCTCGCCTTCCGCGCCTTCGGTCAACCCCGACAAGTCGAAAGCCGGCAAGACGACGCTCTCCGATGCCGACATGGCACACGAGTACTTCACCCAGCCGCCGCCGGCGGGCAGCACCTCGCAGCCCACGCCCGATGGGCGCGTGTTCGGCCCCGGCCCGCGCGTGCCGCTGTACGTGCTCTCGCCGTGGAGCCGCGGCGGCTGGGTCAACTCGCAGGTCTTCGACCACACCTCGGTGCTGCGCTTCATCGAAGCGCGATTCGGCGTGAAGGAGCCCAACATCTCGCCCTATCGCCGCGCGGTGTGCGGCGACCTCACGAGCGCCTTCAACTTCGCCACGCCCAACAGCGAAACGCTGCCCACGCTCACCGGCCGCAGGAACCGCACCGAAGCCGACAAGCTGCGCCTGGACCAGGAAGCGCTGACGCAAGTGCCGCTGCCGCTCGATCCGCAGCTGCCTCGCCAGCCAACGGGAACGCGCCCGTCGCGCGCGCTGCCCTACGAACTGCACGCCAGCGCCCTCGCCGATGCGGTCGGCGGCAGGCTCAAGCTGCTCTTCCTCAACACCGGCAAGGCTGCCGCCGTGTTCCATGTCTACGACCGGGTGCATCTCGACCGCCTGCCGCGCCGCTACATGCTAGAAGCCGGCAAGGCGCTCGAGGACAGCTGGGCCGCGATGACCGACGACGGCGGCGCCTACGACCTGTGGGTGCTGGGGCCCAACGGCTTCCACCGCCACTTCAAGGGCAACCTCAACACGCTGCGCGCTGGCGATGCGGCGCAGCCCGAAGTGCGCGTGTGCTACGACATCACCAACGGCAACGTCTACCTGAACATGCGCAACGACGGCAGGGCGGCATGCAGGTTCACCATCAGCGCCAAGGCCTACCGCAGCGAAGGACCATGGACCGCCAGCGTGAACGGCGGTGCCAACGTCGACCAGCACTGGGACCTGTCGGCCAGCGGCCAGTGGTACGACTTCGCCGTCACCTGCGACGCCGATCCGGCCTACTACCGCCGCTTCGCGGGCCGCGTCGAGACCGGCAGGCACACCGTGAGCGATCCGGCGATGGGTATGGCCGACCTGTAGTCCCTGCGCGCAGAATGCCGGCATGCTGATCCTCAGACACGCCGACATCCTCGTCACCATGGACGCCACCCGGCGCGAGATCGCCGACGGCGCCGTGGTGTGCGAAGGCCCCGCCGTCGCCTGGGCCGGCCCCACCGCCGATCTGCCCATCGCGTTCCTCGAAGCCCTGCGCGACGGCCGTGCCGAAGCCGTCGACATGCGCGGCCACGTGGTGATGCCGGGCCTGGTCAACACGCACCACCACATGTACCAGAGCCTCACGCGCGCGGTGCCCGAGGCGCAGGACGCCGAGCTCTTCGGCTGGCTGACCAACCTGTACCTGCTGTGGGCGCGCATCACGCCCGAGATGATCCGGGTGTCGACGCAGACCGCCATGGCCGAGCTGATGCTCTCGGGCTGCACAACCACCAGCGACCATCTCTACCTGTTTCCCAACGGCTCGCGGCTCGACGATTCGATCGAGGCGGCCGACGCGATGGGCATGCGCTTTCATGCGGCGCGCGGCAGCATGAGCGTGGGCCGCAGCGCCGGCGGGCTGCCGCCTGACGAAGTGGTGGAGACCGAGGACGCGATCCTGCGCGACAGCGAGCGGCTCATCGGCCGCTGGCACGACGCCTCGCGGCATTCGATGCGGCGCATCGTGCTCGCGCCCTGCTCGCCTTTCTCGGTGTCGCGCGACCTGATGCGCCTGTCGGCCGAACTCGCACGCGAGCGGGGTGTGTCGCTGCACACGCACCTGGCCGAGAACGACAACGACGTCGCCTACTCGCGCGAGAAATTCGGCATGACGCCGGCCGAGTACGCCGAAGACCTGGGCTGGGTCGGTCGCGACGTATGGCATGCGCACTGCGTGAAGCTCGACGAGGCCGGCATCGCGCTCTTCGGCCGCACCGGCACGGGCGTGGCGCACTGCCCGTGCTCCAACATGCGCCTGGCCTCGGGCATCGC
>CAJYQC010000196.1 GCA_913776885.1 uncultured Variovorax sp. | reverse complement strand
CTCCCACGGCCGGCACATCAGCGTGCCGCGAGGCGACACCACGATGGGCCGCTGCAGCAGGATCGGGTGCTCCACGATGAAGTCGAAGATCTGGTCGTCGGTCCATTTCGGATCGGCGATGTTCAGTTCCTCGTAGGGCGCTTCCTTGGTGCGCAGCAGATCGCGCGCGCCCATGCCCATGGCCTTCGAAAGCTCGCGCAGCTTCTTCTTCGAGGGCGGTGTTTCGAGGTAGAGAACGATCTCGGGCTCCACGCCGCTTTCGCGGATCAACGACAGCACATTGCGCGACGTGCTGCAGTTGGGCTTGTGGTAGATCGTCATCGGATATTCGGTGGTAGGGGTGCGTGCGGTCATGGCCCCGATGATAGGAAACCGCATGCGGCCAGAGGCATTTGCGCTCAGCTTTCCTGCGGCTCCATAGAGAACGGAAAGCGCGCCGCCCAGAACTCCGCGAGCCGCGGATCGGCGTCCACGCGGCGCACCACCTGCGCCATGCGCGGCGCCACGCGGTAGAAGCGCTGGCGGCGCGGCGTCCAGCGCGACATTACGGCCACGTACAGGTCGAGCATGCTGATCTTCTCGCCAAGCAGGTAGGGCGCGGGCTCGTCGATCTGCGAGTCCATCAGCTGCCAGCACTGCGCGATGCGATCGGCGGTGCGTTCGAGCATCGCCGGCTGTGCCGCCGGGTCGGGCACGAGTCGCGAAGGCTCGTCGCGCACCCAGAACATCGAATAGATCGCGGCCGGCAGGTAGACCATCCAGCGCAGGTAGCGCGCACGCAGCGGGTCGTCGGGCGCCGGGCAGAGCTCGGCCTCCGGATAGCGGTCGCCCAGCCAGAGCAGGATGGCCGCGCTCTCGGTCATCACCTCGCCCGAAGGCAGCACCAGCGCCGGCACCTGGCGCATCGGGTTGACGCCGGCGACCCGCTCGCGCTCGGCATCGCCCTCCCAAGGGGCGATGTCGACGGTCTCGACCTGCGCGCCGATCAGCGTGAGCGCGGCGTGTATGGGCGTGGCGCCCGAGCCGGGGGCGCCGTAGAGGGTGTAGCGGTCTTCGCGTGCGGAGGCGGTTGGCGTGGTCATCCGCGCAGGTTACGCAGGCCCGCCCGCGCTGTCACGTAGGTCAGGCGGCCAGAAGCACGTCCACCTTCTTCAGGCCTTCCAGCGTCTTCACGCAGGCTTCGGCCACTTCCGTGCCCTTGACCGCGAAATGGCGGTGGAAGTACTTGCGGTGCTCCACGTGCTCGTGGAAGTGGTGCGGCGTGAGCACGGCCGAGAAGATCGGCACGTCGGTCTCCAGCTGCAGCGACATCAGCGTGCTGACCACCGTGCTGGCGACGAACTCGTGGCGGTAGATGCCGCCGTCGACCACCAGCGCGCAGCCGACGATGGCAGCGTACTTGCCCGAGTTGGCGAGGCGCTTGGCGTGCAGCGGGATCTCGAAGGCGCCGGGCACGTCGAAGATGTCGATGAGCTCGCGTGCCACGCCCTGGCGCTGCATCTCCTCGAGGAAGGCGTCGCGCGCCTGGTGGACGATGTCGGAATGCCACTGCGCCTCGACGAATGCGATGCGCGTGCCGCGCGGCGAACAGGACGCGGTGACGGCGGAAAGGGGAAGGTCGTTGATCTGACTCATGGTGTGCCTCTTGGAAAAAGCAGGTTTCCTGAATCAGGGCGCACGAAACAGCGAGCCCGCTCGCGCGCCGGTTCGCCATAAAAGCGCAGCGCGCGGGCCGACCCGCATTTCGCGCTCTCTTTCATCCGGACTGTGACCGTCGGCTTCGGAATCGCACCGAATCTGCTGACCCCGAAGCTCGTTGCAAGCTCCGGGCGCTCGCGGGCTCGTGCGATTTCACTCCTTTCGGAGGACACCGCCATCACCGCCGGTGGGGAGTTTCACCCCGCCCTGAGAACGCTTGCCGCCCGGCGAGCCGGGCAGCGGGGCCGATTCTAGGTGTCGGCCCCGGGGGTAGCCTGTCACCCCCGCGCCAGACCTTCGCCGGGGCGAGGGCTTTGCTCAGAAGCGATACGTGGCCGCCGCGGTCACGATACGGCGCTGGCCGTAGAAGCAGTCGCCGCGCGCCAGGCAGGTGGTCAGCTGAACCTTGTCGGTCAGGTTGCCTACGTTGAGCGACAGGCGCAGCGGGCCGTTGTCCCAGGCGAACATCGCGTCCAGCAGCGTGACCGCGGGCACCGGGTTGGCGTCCATGCCGTCGTACGACTTGCCGATGTAGCGCACGCCGCCGCCCAGCGAGAAGCCGGGCACGCCGCCGATCGAGAAGCGCCGCATCAGCCAGGCCGAGGCCGTGTGCTTCGGCACGCCCGAGATGCGCTTGCCCAGGTCCGTGCCGTTGCTGCGCGAGACGCGCGCGTCGGTGTAGGCATAGGAGGCGACCCAGTCCCAGTCGCGGGCGACGCTGCCCTTGTATTCGAGCTCCAGCCCCTTCACGTGCACCTCGCCGAGCTGGATGCTGTTGAGCGGATTGGTCGGGTCGGTGGTCTTGCGGTTGGTGTCGCGCAGGTCGTACACCGCCGCCAGGAACGAGGTGCGCTGGCCTTCGGGCTCCCACTTCACGCCGGCTTCCCACTGCTTGCCGCGCTGCGGCTTGAACGGCTTGTTGTTCACGTCCGCGCCGCCCAGCGGCAGGAACGACTCGGCATAGCTCAGGTAGGGCGCCCAGCCGCCGTCGGCCAGGTAGACGAGGCCGGCGCGCTTGGTGGTGGCCTTGTCGTCGACCGCCGCGGCCGGGCGGCCCTCGGTGTCGGTGGTGGCCTTGTCGTGGCGCAGGCCCAGCAGGCCGATCCAGCGGCCGTACTTGACCTGGTCCTGCACGTAGATGCCCGCCTGCTTCTGCAGCACCGCGGGCTGCCGCGTGAGGAAGGTGGGCGCGGTGTAGTTGCCGTACACCGGCGCATACACGTCGAGCGCGCCCGCGCGGCCCCGGCCGGTGAGCTGCGAGGTCTCGTTGCGCTGGAAGTCCGCGCCGACCAGCAGCGTGTGCTGCGCCGCGCCGGTCTTGAAGTGCGCCTCGGCCTGGTTGTCCAGCAGCAGCATCTTGCCGCCGTTGAGCTGCACCACCAGGTCGCGCTCGATGGTGCGCTGGTCGGCGTTGAACACCGGGCGCGCCGGGCGGCCGGTGAGCCGGTTGGCGGTGAAGCTGGTGTAGGCGGTGTTGTAGACCACCTTGCTCTCTGTGGAGCGCAGGTTCTGCCTGAAGGTCCAGGTGTCGTTGAAGCGATGGCTGAACAGGTAGCCCAGCGAGGTGTTGCGCGTGTCGAAGCGGTCGAAGCCCGGCTCGCCGGTGAAGGTCGAGGTGGGGATCTGTCCGTAGAGCGAAGGCAGCAGCGTGCCCTGCCAGGGGAAGAATCCGATCAGCGAGCCGCTCTTGTCCTTCTGGTAGAGCGCCTGCAGCGTGAGCGAGGTGTCGGCGTTCGGGCGCCAGGTGAGCGAGGGCGCCAGCAGGATGCGGTCGTCGGGCACGTGGTCGACCTGCGTGCCGCTGTCGCGGTTGACGGCCACCAGCCGGTAGAGCCACTTGCCTTCGGTGTCCAGCGGCCCGGTGAAGTCGGCGGCCACCTGCTTGCGGTTGTGGCTGCCCAGTTGCACCTGCACCTCGCGCTGCCGCTCGGCCTGCGGCCGCTTCGACACCAGGTTCAGCACGCCCCCGATACCGCCCTGGCCGTAGAGCACCGACGAGGGCCCGCGCAGCAGCTCGACGCGCTCCAGCGTGTACGGATCGGCGCGGGTGGTGTTGTACACCCCGTAGCTGCGCTGCAGCCCGTCGAGGTACTGGATGGCGTCGCCGCCGCGCACCTTGAAACTGTCGACGCGGCTGTCGAAGTAGCTCGACACGACGCCGGCCGTGTAGTTGGTGGTCTCGCGCAGCGTGAGCGCGCTCTGCGCCTCCATCTGGTCGCGCGTGACCACCGAGATGGCTTGCGGCGTCTCGATCAGCGGCGTGTCGGTCTTGGTGGCGGTGCCTCCGCGCCTGGCGACGAAGCCGGTCACCGGGCCGGTGGCGCTTTCGACTGCGTCGCCCGTCACGGTGATCGTGGGCAGGGCCTTGCGGGCCTCGGAGGAGTCGTCCTTCTCCTGGGCGTAGGCCGGCACGGCGGAGCCCAGCGCCATGGCGGTCGCCGCGAGCGTGGCGCGGCGGATATGTGAAATCTGCGGGTTGGGGCGCCAAGCCGGGCGCCGATGCTTCTTCGATGTCATGTGCAGCTTCTCCTGTTTCCTGCGTTTGGGGGGAGTGGCTGCGGCGCACGCCGGATGCGGGCGCGCCATGGCTTCTCGTCTCTGATCCGTTCGGGTCGTACGAGCGCAAACCGGCGCCTGGCTTCGGGCTGGCGGCCGGTGGGTTTTATGGGTTTTTGTTGCGTCGTCGCGAGCAGCCTTGGAGGCTGCGGTCTTCGTTCCTTCGAAGACGGCTGGCGCCCGTTGCGGGCAGCTGGCTGAGGCCGCCGATTATAGGAAGAAAGGTGTCATCGCCCGGCGAGAAAAAGCGCCATGCGCTGCAACTCGTCGTCGAGCGCCGCACGGAACGCTGCGTCGCGCGGCTTCCCGTCGGCGTAGCCGAACACCGGCTTCAGCCGGCCCTCCGGCGAGCTGCCGAAATTGGCCCAGCCGATCACGCTGTCGTGCCACAGCATCGGCAGTGCGTAGTAGCCGAACTGGCGTTTGGGTGCGGGCGTGTAGGCCTCGAACTTGTAGGTCCAGCCCCAGAGCAACGCGAAGCGGCGGCGGTCCCACACGACGGGGTCGAAGGGCGCGAGCAGGCGCACCGCGTCGTCGGGCGCGTGGCGGCGCGAGGCGGGGTTCTCGTCGGCGGGCCAGAACCACGTGGTGCCGTCGATGCTGCAGCTCGCGAGTTCCGCACGCGCGATGCGCAGCGCGGCCTGCGTCTGCGCCGAGAGATGCGGCGCACCGTAGCCGAGCAGGCGCACGAGGTACGTGAGGCTCGATGCGGGCAGCGGCGCGTACTTGCGCACCACCAGTTCGATCAGCGCCGCCGCACGCTGGGCGCGCCCGGCGGGGCTGTCGTCCGCGGGCGCGTGCGTCACCGCCTCGTAGACGCGCGTGCCGCTGTCGCGCCGCACCACGCGCAGCATGCCGCGGTAATGCATGCCGTCGAGCAGATGCGTGGTCGCGTTGCTGGAGCCGCCCCAGTAGTTCTTGACGCGGCCGTGCGCGAAGTGCTGCTCGACTTGGCGCGGATGCACAGGGCCGTGCTCCTGCACGTAGGCGAGCACGTCGGCCGCCTTGCGCCGCGTGTCGGCGTCCCATGCCTGCCTGGCCTCGCGCGGATGCATCAGCGCCAGATGCTCGCGTGGCAGGAAGCCGTAGTTGACGAGGCAGTCCTCCTCGATCGCGAGGCGCTTGTAGCGGCTTTCCAGATCACCCGCGCGGTAGTCCTTCACGCGGTGGCGCAGCGTGAGGTCTTGTGCGCGTGCGGGAGCGCGGATCGGATCGGCCTGCACGAAGCCTAGCCGGCGGATCGCGGCGGGCAGCGTCGTCGGCTTGAAGAGGGTGCGCGCCACTGCGTAGCGGCGCAGGTCGTCGAGGGTTGGGGCTGGCATCGGAAGATTGCAGCACAGGCGGGGTGGTTTCGCTTTGCTGGGTTTGTTTGTTGGCGCTGTTGTTCGGGGCGCGCTCACGCCGACGGGGTACCTTGCTCCACGAATGTCCTCCGCCCTTCGGGCTGCCCCTTTATTTCGCTGCGCAAGGCACCCCATCGGCGTGAGCGTTCAGCGCCGCTGCGGCATTGGCTCATGGGCTTGCGCACGGCGCATTGCGGAAGCTGCATTTGTTGGCAGTCTGCGCGACTTCGTGCTGTGGCAGCGGCAACTTTGCCGGGTTCTTCTCTAGAGTGAATGCCCCTGTCATTCAACACCCCGCCAAGGGGAGCAGAAAGGCGCCGCCCACTCAAGTCACCCAAATGTTCGAAGGCTGCTTGCCTCGCGGCAGGTCGTCGGTGCGAAAGCAGCGACGCAGATGCGAGGTATCAAAAGGCGACGGCCAGGGTGTTCGAAGCACCCCAGCCGTCTAACCAAGTTCGTGCACACACCTAGGGCTACGCTGAAGTAGCCCCCTTTTTCTGCATCGAGCGTGCTGCACGCGTTGCATTGCGCTGATCGGCATTCAGGATGACGGGCGTTTCCCTCTGTTTGCGCATCGGCGCGCCGCTTCGACGG
>CAJYQC010000195.1 GCA_913776885.1 uncultured Variovorax sp. | reverse complement strand
GAGCACTGGAAGCTGCACAACGCGCTGGTGCTGTTCAACCCCGCGCCCGTGACCTGAGCGGGCGCCATCACACCCGGCGCGCCGCGCACCCGTGCCTCACTGATTCCTTTCCTCGACCAGCCTCTTCACCAACGGAGTTCCTCATGGAAGACCTCAAGGACAAGACAGCCCTCGTCACAGGCGCCAGCACCGGCATAGGCGCGGCGGTGGCCATCGCCTTCGCCGCGCGCGGCATGCGCGTGGCGGTGCACTACAACAGCTCGGCCGACGCGGCGAACCAGGTGGTCGACACCATCCGCGCGGCTGGCGGCACCGCCTTCGCGCTGCAGGCCGACGTGCGCGACACGGGCGCCATCAAAGAGTGCGTGAAGCAGGCCTCGTCGCAGTTCGGCGGGCGCATCGACGTGCTGGTGAACAACGCGGGCAGCCTGGTCAAGCGCGTGCCCATCGCCGACTTCGACGACGCGCTCTTCGACGAAGTGCTGCACATCAACGCGCGCTCGGTGCTCGCGTTCTGCCGCGAGGTGGTTCCGCTGATGCGCAAGAGCGGCGGCGGCAACATCATCAACGTGACCTCGGTTGCGGCACGCACCGGCGGCGGGCCTTCGGCCTACCTGTACGCAGGCTCGACGGGCTTCGTGAGCACGGCGACGCACGGGCTGGCGAAGGAGCTGGTGGGCGACCGCATCCGCGTGAACGCGGTGGCGCCGGGCGTCATCCAGACGCCCTTCCAGGACCGCTTCTCCACGCCCGCGATGCTGGAGAACTTCCGCGCCAGCATTCCGATGGGCCGCATCGGCTCGCCGGAGGAATGCGTGGGCGCTTTCCTCTATCTCGCCTCGGAGCAGCTCTCGGGCTACGTCACCGGGCAGGTGCTCGAGGTGAACGGCGGGCAGTACATGCCCTGAGGCCGCGGCGCCCGATCCTTCTTCAGCAACCACACGAACCACAACGGAGACAAAGAAGATGACGAACCGATTCCTGCGCAAGCTCGCGGCCCTCACGGGCGCGGCATGCATCGCCTTCGGCGCCGCGGCGCCCGCGGCCCAGGCCGCCGGCAACGACTACCCCAACCACGCGGTCGAGCTGGTCGTGCCCTACCAGCCCGGCGGCGGGACCGACGCGCTGGCGCGCGCCTTCGCCGACGCGAGCCGCAAGCACATGTCCGAGAGCATCGTGATCGTGAACCGCCCCGGCGCGGGCGGCGCCATCGGCTGGAACGAGGTGATCCACTCGAGGCCCGACGGCTACAAGCTCGCGGTGCTCACGGTCGAGCTGCTCACGCTGCCGCACCTGGGCCTGGCCAAGTTCAACTACGACGACTTCCAGCCCATCGCGCAGCTCAACGCCGACCCGGCCGCCATCACGGTGAAGGCCGACTCGCCCTACAACACCATCGAGGAATTCGTCGCCGCAGCGAAGAAGAAGCCGGGCGAGATGGGCGTGGGCAACTCGGGCACGGGCTCCATCTGGCACCTGGCGGCGTCGGCGCTGGAGGACAAGACCGGCGCCAAGTTCAACCACATCCCGTTCCAGGGCGCGAACCCCGCGGTGCTCGCGCTGCTGGGCGGCCACGTCGACGCCGTGGCCGTGAGCCCCGCCGAGGTGTCGACCTACGTGCAGGCCGGCAAGCTCAAGATGCTGATGGTGATGGCCGACAAGCGCCTGAGCGCCTTCGACAAGGTGCCCACCGCCAAGGAGCGCGGCATCGACATCTCGATCGGCACCTGGCGCGGCCTCGGCGCGCCGAAGAACACGCCGCCCGAAGTGATGGCCAAGCTGCGCGACATCGCCGCCAAGACCGCCAAGGAGCCGCTGCTGCGCGAGGTGATGGACAAGCAGAACCTCGGCTACGTCTACACCGACGGCGCGGCCTTCAAGGAAACGCTGGCCAAGGACAACGAGTATTTCAAGCAGCTCATCACCAAGCTGGGCATCAAGCCCTGAAGGAGACTTCGCATGCAACGCCGCACACTCATCCGCACCGCCCTCGCCTCTTCGCTGGCCGCCGCGCTTCCGGCGGCCTTCGCGCAGGGCGGCAACTGGCCCACGGGCAAGCCCATCACGTACCTCGTGCCCTTCCCGGCGGGCGGCACAACCGACGTGCTGGGCCGGCTGATCGGGCAGAAGCTGGGCCCGGCGCTGGGCACAACTGTGATCATCGACAACAAGGGCGGCGCCGGCGGCAGCGTGGGCTCCGAGATCGGCGCGCGCGCCGCGCCCGACGGCTTCACGCTGGTGGGCGGCACGATCAGCTCGCACGCCATCAACGTGAGCCTGTATCCCAAGCTCGGCTACGACCCGCAGAAGTCTTTCACACCGGTGACGCTCATCGGCACCAACCCGGTGGTCCTGGTGGTGAACCAGGCCAGCCCCTACAGGACGCTGCAGGACGTGATCGCCGCCAGCAAGGGCAAGCCGGGCGGGCTCTCGTCGGCCTCGGCCGGCACGGGCACCTCGCAGCACCTGGCGCTGGAGCTGCTGGCCTACAAGTCGGGCGTGAAGTTCACGCACATCCCGTACAAGGGCAGCGGCCCTGCGATCCAGGACGTGATCGGCGGACAGGTCGACATGATGTTCGACACCACCGTGGTGGCCGGCCCGCACATCCAGAGCGGCAAGCTGCGCGCGATCGCCGTCACCTCGGCGAAGCGGCTGGCCTCGATGCCCGACGTGCCGACGGTGGCCGAGTCGGGCGTGCCGGGGCTGCAGGGCTTCGAAGTGGTCTCGTGGCAGGCGATCTTCGCGCCCGCGAACACGCCCGCGCCGGTGGTCGACCGGCTGCACACCGAGATCCGCAAGATCCTCGCGACGCCGGAGATGCAGGACAAGCTCAAGGGCTTCGGCATGGAGCCGGCCGACCTGAGCACCACGCAGATCGCAGCCTTCCAGAAGGCCGAGGTCGAGAAGTGGGCGCAGGTGATCAAGGCGGCGGGCATCAAGCCCGACTGACCGGCTGATCGGCGGGGGCGACCCGGGGGCGGCCGCGGATGGCCGGGAACCAAGGGAAGCTTCCTACGCCCCGGGCGAAAAGCCCTTTATAGAATGCCCCTCCGATCCGCTTTCCAGATCATTCCCACGTGTCCGACCGCTCCGCCGTACTGCCCCAATACCTGTTTCCCAAGCAGGCCCTGACCAATTTCGCCGGCTGGGTCGCGGGCAAGGAGCGGGGCGCCGTCACGACCTGGATCATCCGGCGCTTCGTGGCCAAGTACGGCGTGGACATGGGCGAGGCGCTCGAGTCGGACATCAGCCACTACAAGAGCTTCAACCAGTTCTTCACGCGCGAACTCAAGCCCGGCGCCCGGCCCCTCGCGCAGGCCGACCTGATCTGCCCCGTGGATGGCGCGATCAGCCAGTTCGGCGCCATCGAGGGCGACCAGATCTTCCAGGCCAAGGGCCACAACTACACGACCACCGCTCTCGTGGGCGGTGACGCCGCGCTGGCCGCGAAGTTCGCCCACGGCAGCTTCGCCACGCTCTACCTGAGCCCGAAGGACTACCACCGCATCCACATGCCCTGCGACGGGCGGCTGGTGCGCATGATCCACGTGCCGGGCGACCTGTTCTCGGTGAACCCGACGACGGCGCGCGGCGTGCCCGGCCTCTTCGCGCGCAACGAGCGCGTGGTGTGCGTCTTCGAGTCGGCGCGCGGGCCCTTCGTGCTGGTGCTGGTGGGCGCCACCATCGTCGGCAGCATGGCCACGGTGTGGCATGGCGTGGTCAACCCGCCGCGCGTGGGCGAACTGCGCGAGTGGCACTACGCCGACCAGCAGATCGACATCCGCAAGGGCGACGAGATGGGCCGGTTCTTGCTGGGCTCGACCGTCGTCATGCTCTTCCCGGCGCCCGCGCTGGCATTCAACCCGCAGTGGTCGCCCGGCCGCGCGATCCGGTTGGGCGAAGCCATGGCCGACTACGCCAATTTGTGAGGCTTTGTCTCACAGCCCGCATCCAGCTTGTATTTATAGCTACAAAACTAGTAGCATCCTCATCGATTGGGATATAGTCGCCGGCCAACGAGACGGTTTATAACCAACCACAAGAACGCGCGGCATCGCCCTGCCCCGGCCAGGTCGACGGCCCGCCCAGCTTCGAGGAGATGATGTCGATGAGTACCAAGGAAAACGCAGCCATCAGCCAGCTGCTGGCCCTGCTCGAAGCCCGCTATGCACTGCGCGTGCTCTGGGCCCTGCGCGATGGCCACGCGCAGACATTCCGCCTGCTGCAGGACAGCGTCGGCGGCATCACTCCCAACACGCTGAACACCCGCATCAAGGAACTGCGCGAGGCCGGCCTCGTCGGCCACGGCAGCGACGGCTACAGCCTCACGCTCAGCGGGCAGGACCTGCTCAAGCGGCTGTCCGACCTGCAGGCCTTCGCCGGCAAATGGCAGCTCGGCCAGCAGAAGAAGGCCGCGACGGCAGCGCCCGCCGTGCCTGCCGCTGCACCCACTTCCGCTGCGGCGGCTCCTGCCCCGGCACCGGCTTCGGCCGCTTCGGCCCCCTCCTCCGAGCCTCCCGCATCGCCCGCGCCTGCCCCCACGCCGTCGGGCGACGGCACCAGCCAAGGCTGAAGGCGCGCCCCCGGCCTGCGGGGCCTCTGTAAACTCCGCCCCTTCGATCCACGGATCTCACATTCGACGCAAGGAGCGTTCCCCATGCCCACCACCCCCTCCGGCCTGCAATACGAAGACACCGAAGTCGGCACCGGCGCAGAAGCCAAGGCTGGCCAGCACGTGCACGTGCACTACACCGGCTGGCTCTACAACGACGGCGTGCAAGGCGCCAAGTTCGATTCCAGCCGCGACCGCAACGACCCCTTCGCGTTCTCGCTGGGCGCCGGCCAGGTCATCAAGGGCTGGGACGAAGGCGTTGCCGGCATGAAGATCGGCGGCAAGCGCACGCTGATCATTCCCGCATCGCTGGGCTACGGCGCCCGCGGCGCCGGCGGCGTGATCCCCCCGAACGCCACGCTGAAGTTCGACGTCGAACTGCTCGACGCCCACTGACCGAAGCTCGCCCCCAGGCTTCGCGCACTTCGTGTCGCTTCGCCAACCCCCTACCGGGGGCAACACCTGCGGCCCGGCAAAGCCGGTTCCGCGGTGTTCCCGGCTGAACAGTCTGGACTCCAGCGCTCCAGCGCTCCTGCGGCCTTCCCGGCCGCATTTTTTCGCTTGAAATGCCTCAGGCCAGCCCCATGTGGCTGGCTATCGTTTGTTTTCCGGCGCGTGCCGGTTCTTTGAAAAATGTCTGACCCGCAACAATCCGCACAGAATTCTCAAATGCTGCAAGGCGAGCCAAGCCCCGAAGAACTGGAGGCGGCGCAGGCCGCCAATGAAGCCGAGGCGCTCGACGCCCTGGCCGCGGCCCAGGCCGAGCTCGCCGCGCTGCAGGCCAAGAATGCCGAACTTGCCGACCAGTACCTGCGCGCCCAGGCGGACGTGCAGAACGCGCGCCGCCGCGCCGACGAAGAAGTCAGCAAGGCCCGCAAGTTCGCCGTCGAGGCCTTCGCCGAGAGCCTGCTGCCGGTGACCGACAGCCTGGAAGCCGGCCTTGCCGTCAAGGACGCCACGCCCGAGCAGATCCGCGAAGGCGCCGAAGCCACGCTGCGCCAGCTCAAGAGCGCGCTCGAACGCAACAAAGTGATCGAGGTGGCCCCCGCCACCGGCGCGAAGTTCGATCCGCACCTGCATCAGGCCATCTCGATGGTGCCCGCCGACCAGGAGCCCAACACCGTGGTGAGCGTGCTGCAGAAGGGCTACACCATCAACGACCGCGTGCTGCGCCCCGCGCTGGTCACCGTCAGCGCCCCCAAGTAAGCGCCGCGGCTTTCACCGGCACACAAGATTCCCACAGGAAATCCCCGTTTCGTCCCTTGAATCGCAACGGGTTATCCACACGTTCATAACAACATAACTTTCAGGCTTTCAGGAGTAAGAACATGGCAAAGATCATCGGCATCGACCTCGGCACCACCAACTCGTGCGTGTCGATCATGGAAGGCAACACCACGCGTGTGATCGAGAACTCGGAAGGTGCGCGCACCACGCCGTCGATCGTCGCGTACCAGGAAGACGGTGAAGTGCTGGTCGGTGCCTCGGCCAAGCGCCAGGCCGTGACCAACCCCAAGAACACGCTGTACGCGATCAAGCGCCTGATCGGCCGCAAGTTCAGCGAGAAGGAAGTCCAGAAGGACATCGACCTGATGCCCTACACCATCGCTGCCGCCGACAACGGCGACGCCTGGGTGGAAGTGCGCGGCAAGAAAATGGCCCCGCAGCAGGTCAGCGCCGACATCCTGCGCAAGATGAAGAAGACTGCCGAAGACTACCTCGGCGAAACCGTGACCGAAGCCGTGATCACGGTGCCGGCCTACTTCAACGACGCCCAGCGCCAGGCCACCAAGGACGCCGGCCGCATCGCGGGCCTCGACGTCAAGCGCATCATCAACGAGCCCACCGCTGCCGCCCTGGCCTTCGGCCTGGACAAGCAGGACAAGGCCGACCGCAAGATCGCCGTGTATGACCTCGGCGGCGGTACCTTCGACGTGTCGATCATCGAGATCGCCGACGTCGACGGCGAGAAGCAGTTCGAAGTGCTGTCGACCAACGGCGACACCTTCCTGGGCGGCGAAGACTTCGACCAGCGCATCATCGACTACATCATCGGCGAGTTCAAAAAGGAACAGGGCGTCGACCTGAGCAAGGACGTGCTGGCACTGCAGCGCCTGAAGGAAGCCGCCGAGAAGGCCAAGATCGAGCTGTCGAACAGCGCGCAGACCGACATCAACCTGCCCTACATCACGGCCGATGCATCGGGTCCGAAGCACCTGAACATCAAGCTGACCCGCGCCAAGCTGGAAAGCCTGGTCGACGAGCTGATCGAGCGCACCATCGCTCCGTGCCGCCTGGCCATCAAGGACGCCGGCATCAGCGTGGGCGACATCAACGACGTGATCCTGGTCGGCGGCATGACCCGCATGCCCAAGGTGCAGGAGAAGGTGAAGGAGTTCTTCGGCAAGGATCCGCGCAAGGACGTGAACCCCGATGAGGCCGTGGCCGTCGGCGCCGCCATCCAGGGCCAGGTGCTCTCGGGCGACCGCAAGGACGTGCTGCTGCTGGACGTGACCCCGCTGTCGCTGGGCATCGAGACCATGGGCGGCGTCATGACCAAGATGATCGCCAAGAACACCACGATCCCGACGAAGTTCGCGCAGACCTTCTCGACCGCCGAGGACAACCAGCCGGCCGTGACCATCAAGGTGTTCCAGGGTGAACGCGAGATCGCAGCGGGCAACAAGCTGCTGGGCGAATTCAACCTCGAAGGCATTCCGCCGGCATCGCGCGGCACACCGCAGATCGAGGTGAGCTTCGACATCGACGCCAACGGCATCCTGCACGTCGGCGCGAAGGACAAGGGCACCGGCAAGGAGAACAAGATCACCATCAAGGCGAGCTCGGGCTTGAGCGAAGACGAGATCCAGAAGATGGTGAAGGACGCCGAGCTCAACGCCGCCGACGACAAGAAGAAGCTCGAGATCGTGCAGGCGCGCAACCAGGGCGAAGCCATGGTCCACAGCGTGAAGAAGTCGCTGGGCGAGCACGGTGCGAGCCTCGAGGCTTCCGAGAAGGAAGCGATCGAGACCGCGATCAAGGACCTGGAAGAAGCCCTCAAGGGCGAGGACAAGGGCGCGATCGAGGAAAAGACCAACGCCCTGATGACCGCGAGCCAGAAGCTCGGCGAGAAGATGTACGCCGAATCGCAGGCTGCGGCCGGCGCCTCGGCAGCCACCGGTGCGGCTGGCGCGGAAGCTGCATCCCACGCCCAGGCCGACGACAACGTGGTCGACGCCGAGGTGAAGGAAGTCAAGAAGGGCTGATCTCCAGCCCGCCGACCAAGGCTGGAACACCTGAGAGGGTGCTCCAGCCTTTCTCGCTTCAAGTCACCCGAGTTCCCGCCGCTTCCCCTGATCTCCCGATCGACCTGCCATGGCCACCAAACGCGACTACTACGAAACCCTGGGCGTCCCCAAGAACGCCAGCGAGGAAGAAATCAAGAAGGCTTATCGCAAGCTCGCGATGAAGCACCACCCGGACCGCAATCACGGCGACACCGCGAAGGAGGCCGAGGCCAAGTTCAAGGAAGTCAAGGAAGCCTATGAGATGCTTTCCGACGGCCAGAAGCGCGCGGCCTACGACCAGTACGGCCACGCCGGCGTCGACCCGAACATGCGCGGCCCGGGCGCCGAGGGCTTCGGCGGCTTCGCGGAAGCCTTCGGCGACATCTTCGGCGA
>CAJYQC010000194.1 GCA_913776885.1 uncultured Variovorax sp. | reverse complement strand
GTCGCTTAAAGCGGCAGTGCGTCACCGCGAGCCGCTGCACGGGCAGCGGCTCGCACGGTGGAGCGATCGACGCCGCTGGCCAGGACCGGCGCGACGCGCGAGGTCACGCCTTCGGCATACGGGTTCTCGCTGTGGGCAGCGGCCACGGCTTCAGCGCGGACGGCAGCGCGGCTCATGGTCGAAGCGATCAGTTGCACCGGACCCTGGTTGGCACCGTCTGCATAGGGATTGCCGCTGCGTGCGGCGACCACGGCCTGGCTGGCAACGTCGGCGCGGCTTGCGGCCGAGCTCAGCTGGTGCACGCCGTCATAGCTTTCGGCATGTGCGGCACCGGCGGCAGCCAGCAGGGCGAGGGAGATGGCGGAGAGGAGCTTCGAGGCGGTCATTTGGATTTCCTTCAATTCAGTTCTTTGCATACAGGGATGATTTCGAACCGGTCTTGGGTGGGGCACCGACCCTTTCGGGGGCGGCCACCTCGCTCGGGGCCTGTTCATCCAGACTGGCTTGCTTGTCGTGCCGGCTGGTCTGTGGGATGAATTGTGAGCCTGCGGATAGGTAAAAACCCTGAGCAAAAAGAACCACGGTGTTCATGCACAGGAAACAATCGACGCCGGTACCGGAGAGCGCGGTCACGATGACCCGATGGGCCACCGGCCCGTAAGATGGCAGAGCCCTCCTTCGGCCTCCATCGAGCGAGTGCGCGGCAGCGGGCTTCGTCGCTGGGACTCGCGCTGTCGGAGGTCACGAAAGGCCAAAGGAAACCATGGGCGCCGAACTCGGTCCGAGCCTGCACAACTCACCCTCCTCACCATGCGCAACTTCGCCGCCAGCGCCCTCTTCGTCGTCGCCGCCCTCCTGCACGCCGGAGCCTCGTCGGCCCAGTCGCTGAACTGCGGCGGCACGCTGTCCGGCGTCGGCGACTCGAAGTTCTCGGTGCTGCAGAAGTGCGGCGAGCCGGTGTCGAAGGACTTCGTCTGCGTTCCGCGCCCGCAGGTGGCCTGGGTCCCGTCTCCCTACCCCGGCGGGCCGGCGCAGCAGGTGCTGACGCAGCAGTGCGTGCCGATGGAAGACTGGACGTACTACCGCGGCCAGGGCAACTTCCTAGGCATCGTGAGGTTCTACAACGGCGCCATCGAATCTGTGCGCGACGGCGAGAAGATGCGCTAGCGGCACCAACGCGGCCGTGACGCGAACGCCGCTCAGGGCGGCAGCACCAGCGGGCCGCAGTTCTCTTCGGTGACGAACACCGACACCAGCCTGGCATGCTTCACCGGATCGGGGTTCTCCGCGAACAGGTGCAGCGGCGGCATGCACCTGATCGCGCGCTTCGACGGGCGCGAGGAAGACGATGCGACGCTCGCCACCCGCGCGCAGCAGGCCGGGCTGAACTGCCAGCCGCTTTCCGCGCGCAGCGTCTCTGCATCCGGCGCGCAGGGCCTGCTGGTGGGCTTCACGAACATCGCCAGCACGGCGCAAGCGAATCGGCTCGCGGCGCGGCTGCGCGCGGCGCTGGGCTGAGCGGCGACCGCCCAGTCCACCCGATTCAAACGCCGCCGCCGGCACGCATGTGCCGTCGGCGCCCCGTTCCCTTTCGAATCAAGGCACACCATGTCCGAAGCCAACGCCGCGCAGGCGCGGCCGTTTGCAAGCACCAAGTTTTTCGATCCCCAGCGCGCTTCCGAGGCTGAGTGGCGTGATGCCCTCGCCTACTGGCGCCAGCACAGCGCCGAGGATCTTTCCGACGAACCCCTGACCAGCGACGCCGAGATCAGGCACGGCGTACTGCAGAACACGCCGCTGTACACGGTCCATCGGCAGGAATGCGTCTACCAGTTCGGCACCGAAAGTCTGCGGCCCTACCTCGCCACCCGCGCATGAAGGCACGGCAAAGGCTGCAGAGCTCGATCGACGAAGGTCCGGTCGACCTGCGCAACCTGATGCGCGAGTGGACGACGCGCGCGAGGAAGAGGCCGCGCGGCGGCTGCACCTGCGCACGCCGCGACAATATACGGGCCAACGCCTGCCCGCCGCTGCCAGATCGATGACCTCCTCCGCCCTGCCGAACCTCGCCCAGCACCAGCTTCTGTCTTCAGCCGTCCGCCGGGTCGCCAAGGCCGCTGCCTTCGTCGCGCTGGGCTTCGGCCCGGCCGCGCATGCCGCCGGCGCGGCCATCCGCCTGGAGGACGACCGGGGCACCACGGTCGAGCTGCAGGCACCCGCGAAGCGCATCGTGTCGCTGATGCCCTCGCTGACCGAGACCGTCTGCGCGCTCGACGCCTGCGACCGGCTGGTGGGCATCGACCGCCATGCCAACTGGCCGGCCTCGGTGAAGGGGCTGCCGCAGGTGGGCGGTATCGACGACGCCAACGTGGAGCGGATCGTCGCGCTCAAGCCCGACCTGGTGCTGCTGCGTCCGCGCAGCCGCGCCGCCGAGCCGCTGGAGCGCCTGGGCCTGAAGGTGCTGGCGCTCGATGCCAAGACCCACGCCGACATGCGCCGTGTGATGGAGACCGTGGCCCGCGCCACCGGCCGCCCCGGCGCGGGCGAGGCCTACTGGCGCAAGCTCGACGCCGGGCTTGACGCGGCCCGGGCCCGCGTGCCGGCTGGCTGGCAGGGCCGGCGCGTGTATTTCGAAGTGCATGGCGGCATGGCCGCGGCCAGCGAGAGCTCCTTCATCGGCGAGACGCTGGCCCGGCTCGGCCTCGGCAACGCGGTGCCGGGCACGCTCGGCCCCTTCCCCAAGATGAGCCCCGAATTCGTGGTGCGCGCCAACCCCGACGTGCTGATGGTGTCGGCCCTCGGCGAGGTCTCTGCCATGGCCGCGCGGCCGGGCTGGTCGGCCATGTCGGCGATCCAGCGCGGGCGGGTGTGCAGCTTCGCCTCGGCGCGCTTCGACCTGATGATGCGGCCCGGGCCCCGGCTCGACGAGGCGGCCGACGCGATCGTGGGCTGCCTGGCCACTCTCGGCGACCCGAAGTCCTGAACCGGCGACCACATGAAGCGATACCTGTCATCCGCCAGACCGCAATGGCGCCGACACTCCACCGCCCAGCCGACGCCGACAGCAACCCGCCCCACGGCCCCATCACCTATCTTCTCCACGCAATGAAGCACCACAAGCGAACCTCGTCCACCCCCTTCGTGCGCGTAGGCCCCAGTGGCGTTCACGGCCTCGGCGCCTTCGCCACGCGCGACCTGCCGGCCGAATCCTTCCTCGGCCTCTACGAGGGCCGCCGCTACACCAAGGCCGAGATCGCCACCAAGCTGTGGGACGACCAGCTCACCTACCTGTTCACGCTGTCGAACGACATCACCATCGACGGCGCCAAGGGCGGCAACGCCACCCGCCACCTCAACCACTCGTGCGAACCGAACTGCGAGGCGGTGGAGGAATACGACGAAGGCGGCGAGCTGGTGCTGAAGTTCCAGACGCTGGTGGCGGTGGACGCGGGCGACGAACTGTTCATCGACTACTCGCTCACCGCTGACGACGGCTCGCCGCCGTCGAAGTACCCCTGCCACTGCGGAGCGCCGAACTGCCGGGGCACCATGCTGGCCCCGGCCGAGGACGGCGCCGATGGGCAGTCCGGGCGAGCCGGACAGAGTCAACAGAGCCAGCAGAGCCAGCAGAGCGAGCAGCTCGAGCAGATGGAGCAGGCCGGGCAGCCCGCTCAGGCGCTGTCCGCCGGCAAGTAGCGCGCATCCCACCTGTCGGCCAGCTGCCTCGCGCGATGCAGCGGCAGGCGCGCCGCCTCGAAATCGACCACGCACACCTCGTCGGCCGACTCCGGCCGCTGCGGGCTTTCGCTGCTTCGGCCGTCGGTCAGCAGCCACAGGCAGCGCCGGCGCGTTCCGCCGCTCCTGGCGAGCAGTTGCTCGGCGCGCCGCACGCCCAGCACGAGGGGCGTGCCGCCGCCGGCGGCGATCGGCGCGATCCAGTCGTCGTTCCAGGC
>CAJYQC010000193.1 GCA_913776885.1 uncultured Variovorax sp. | reverse complement strand
CTACTACCGCGTGCGGGTCTACGACCGCCAGGGCCGCTTCGACGAGACCGACGACCTCTCGCTCACGCTCGTGAAGCGCCACAAGCCCGAGACCGGCACGCCGCCCGACCCTGCACGCGAGCTGCTGCGCGGCTACGGACAGAACAACATCGCCATCGCCAACATTCCGCTGAGCGCGGGCACGGTCACCGCCAGCGGTGCGGCCATCCGCCCCGGCGAGAGCGTGCGCGCGCTGGGCTTCGCGGTGCCGGTGGACGAGAACGGGCGCTTCGTGTTCCAGCAGCTGGTGCCGCGCCGCGTGCAGACCGGCGAGATCGCCGTCACCGATGCGCAGGGCGCCACGCGCGTCTACCGGCGCGACTTCGACCTGCCCACCAGCGACTGGTTCTTCGTAGGCCAGGCCGACCTCACCGTGGGCAGCAACAGCGTGAGCGGCCCGGCCGCGATCATGACCAACGACAAGAACCGCTACGGCGGCGGCGGCTGGAGCGAAGGCCGCATCGCCGGCTATGCCAAGGGCCAGCTCAACGACCGCTGGACGCTCACGGCCAGCGTCGATACGGAAGAGCGCCCGCTGAAGGAACTGTTGCGCAACCTCGACCGCAAGGACCCGACCTCCCTCTTCCGCCGCTTCGACCCCGAGGACTCGTGGAGCACCTTCGGCGACGACTCCACCACCGTCGAGGACGCGCCCACCCAGGGCCGCTTCTACCTGCGCGTGGACGACGGCCGCTCGCAGGCGATGTGGGGCAACTTCAAGCTCAACTTCGGCGACACCGAGCTCACCCGCGTGAGCCGCGGCCTCTACGGCTTCCACGGCCGCTACCTCGGCGAGGAGTCGACCTCCTTCGGCGAGGCGCGGCTGAAGGTCGACGCCTTCGCGGCCGAGCCCGGCACGCTGGCCGCGCGCGAGGAATTCCGCGGCACCGGCGGCTCGCTCTACTACCTGCGCAACCAGGACATCACGCGCGGCGCCGAGCGCGTGACGCTGGAGATCCGCGACCGCGACTCCGGCCTGGTGGTCAAGCGCACGCAGCTGGTGCCCACCACCGACTACGAGATCGACTACCTGCAGGGCCGCGTGCTGCTGTCGGCGCCGCTGCCCAGCCTGTCGGACGACGGCGCCCTGGTGCGTGCGGGCGGCTTCACCGGCATGCCGACCTACCTTGTGGTGGACTACGAATACACGCCGCTGGCCACGTCGCTGGACACGCTGGCCGTGGGTGGCCGCGTCTCATGGTGGGCCAACGACAACGTCGGCGTGGGCGTCACCGCCTCACGCCAGGACCAGATCGGCGGCGACCAGCGCCTGGCCGGCGTCGACCTCACGGTGCGCAAGACCGAGAACACCTACGTCAAGGGCGAGTTCGCGCGCAGCCGCGGCCCGGGCACCACGCAGCTCGACTCGACCGACGGCGGCTTCAGCTTCACCGGGCGCAACGGCGCCATCGGCAACACCGTGGGCAACACGCTGGGCAACGGCCCCACCGGCAGCGCCAACGCATGGCGGCTCGAAGGCCAGGCCGACCTGGGCGACTTCGACATCCGCGGCGGCGGGCGCGTGAGCGCCTATGCGCAGTCGCGCGGCGCCGGCTTCTCGGCACCGGGCCAGTACGCGAGCAACGCCACGCGCCAGGCCGGCGTGCAGGCCACCGTGCCCTTCGGCGAGAAGGCGGAGAACGGCGAGCTGCGCCTGAAGGCAGACCGCCGCGACGAGCAGAACGGCTACAACAGCAGCGTGCTCGACGCGCAGTACTCGCTGCCCCTGTCGCGCGAGTGGAAGCTGGGCCTGGGCCTGCGCTACGACGACAAGACGGGCGACTCGCTCATCACCAGCCCGTCGCTGCCGACCACGCAGGCGGTGTCGGGCGAGCGCGCCGACGCGGCCGTGCAGCTCGAATACACCGGCGCCGACCAGTGGAGCGCCTACGGCTTCGCGCAGAAGACGCTGCGGCGCACCGGCACTCGGCTGGAGAACGACCGCATCGGCCTGGGCGGGCGCTACCGCATCAACGACAAGCTGGCGCTGCGCGGCGAGCTCTCCACCGGCGACGGCGGCCTCGCGGGCAAGGCCGGCGTCGACTACCAGTACGACGACCGCTCCAGCGTCTACATGACCTACGTGTCGGACACCGGCCGCACCGACGAGAACCTCATCGGCCGCGGCGGCAGCCTGGTGACCGGCGTGCGCTCGCGCGTGGGCGACGGCCTCACGCTCTTCACCGAGCACCGCCAGGCCACCGGCGCGCAGCCGGGCCTCACGCATGCCTACGGTGTGCAGTACGCGCCCGACACGCACTGGACCTTCGGCGTCAACTTCGAGAACGGCTGGATCGGCGCCGAGACGCTCGGCGCCACGCGCCGCCAGGCCGTGGCCTTCACCAGCGGCTACTCGAGCGAACGCCTCAAGTACAGCGGCGGCCTCGAATACCGCAAGGACCGCACCACCGCCGAGACGCGCACCAGCTGGCTGGTGAAGAACTCCTTCAGCTGGAAGGTGGACGACGACTCGCGCTGGATCGGCAAATTCAACTGGGCCGACAGCGACAGCACCACCGGCACGCTGGCCGCGGCCAAGTACACCGAGGCCATGCTCGGCTACGCGCTGCGCCCGGCGCTGAACGACAAGATCAACCTGCTGTTCAAGTACACCTACCTGTACGACCTCTCGTCGCCTGGCCAGGTGGTGTCCGGCGGCGTCGATTCCACGCTGGGCACGGTCTCGACCACCGGCATCGACTACCAGCAGCGCAGCCACGTCTTCGCGATCGACGCCACCTGGGACCTGAACGAGCGCTGGACGCTGGGCGGCAAGTACGCCTGGCGGCTGGGCGAGCTGCGCGCGAGCCGCGACAGCTCCGCGCCGTGGTTCAAGAGCTCGGCCGAGCTCGCGGTGCTGCGCGTCGACTGGAAGCTGGTGCGCAACTGGGACTGGATGCTCGAGTGGCGCACCCTGCGCGCGAAGGAACTCAAGGACCGCAAGAGCGGCTGGGTCACCGCCGCGTACTACCACGTCAACGAGAACCTGAAGGTGGGCATCGGCTACAACTTCACAGACTACTCCGACAACCTCACCGACATGAGCTACCGCAGCAAGGGGTGGTTCCTGAACGTGCTGGGCAAGTTCTGAAGGAGAGCACATGGACGAAACCGAGGAGATGCCCTTCAACGTGCCGCTGATCGACATCGCGCAAGCGCTCGCACGCGCAGGGTTCCTGAGCGTGCACGCGCAGCGCTACCGGCTCTTCGAGGAATGGGCGCGCGACCTCCAGGCCGACTTCGAAGCCCGCGCCGCCGCCGGCCGCAGGCCCGGGCGCACCTACATGCGCGACGTGACCGCCTTCGCACTGCGCCGGGCGGCGGCCTACGGCCTGGAGACGCGCTGCGAGGACTACGGCCCGAGGCTGTGCAGCGAAATGCGGCTGACCGCCGGCGTGCGCTGACGGTGCGCTGACCTACTTGCCAGGCTGGCCGGTGCTCGTGCCGGGACTTGTGCCGTTGCTGCGCGTCTCGGGCGGCGGCGAAGGATTCGCCTCCTGCGGATTGCGGCGCGTCAGCCCACCGGTCGTCGAACCGCCGCCCGGCCGCTCCGTCCGGCGTGTGCGCGCGTCCGTGGGGCCCTTCCGATCGTCGAGCTTGTCGGACCTGCCGGTGTCGACGTTGCGCGCCGGGTTCGCGGGCGCTTTCTCGGAGTTGCCCTGCGTGCTCGGCGCGACCGACCCCTTCGGATTGCCCGTCGGCTGAGACCGCGCCGTGGTGTGCGCCGCGGCCGCCGCGAAGATCAGCAGGGTCATGAAGATGGCGGTCAGTCTGGCCATGGGGCGTCCTCCGATGCTGGTTCGCGGCGTCATTGGCCGGCCTTGCGGTTCGCGGGATCGCTCGGGCCATTGCTCGCGGACAACTGTTCGGCGGGAGGCCCCAGCTTTCCGCTGTCGCCGCCGCGTGCATGCGTGGTGCCGCCATCGCGCATGCGGCCTCGTCCGGAATAGATCTCGTCGTCGTCGAAATCGAGGGGAGCGAGGCCCGGCGCGCCGCCGCTCTGAACGAGGTCCTGCCTCTTCGTACCGGGTTGCGTGGGGACTCGAGGTTTGCTGTCGGTGGCCATGGGCTACCTCCTTCATGAAAGAAAAGAGAAGCTCGATGCTTCTGCCCCATGGCAGTGGAAGCTGTGGGAACTGCCGAGCAGCGCCTGTAGGTCCTGGCGTACCGGCCGCAGCGCAGTTCGGACCGTTCGGTTCGATGCAGCGGGGGGCAGGCACGCCGATTGCCGGGGATGTCGCAACACCTGTTCGAAAACATGAAGTGAAGCGAATCCCATGAGGCGAAAGAAACCAACGGTCCGCCAGCTGCGTGCGGCGAACTACCTGAACCTGCTCGAAGCGCTCTCTCGGCTGCAGCTGCCCGCCGTGTGCTCGGAGCGAGAAGACATCGACTGCATCCTCGCTCTGCGAAGCGCCTCGCTGCTGGAGGCGCTGACCGAGCCGCCGGTGGTCCTGCGTACCGGCGAGCGGTTCATTCCGCGCGCGATCGTCACAGGCATCACGCCCGAAGGCCGGCTGGCGCTGATGCGTGGACGGCGCGGCATGCCGCACGAGATACCGCTGAACCCGGAACGCCGCAGCGCCGGGAGCGCCGGCTAGCTGCGCAGCGGCAGCGTCGTCGTCGTGCGCCAGTGCCGGCGCGCCATCAGCAGTCCGATGGCGGCACAGCCGACGAGCGCCAGTGCGGCCGTGTTGCCGGAGGCAGCCCGCCCCATGTCCAGCGCGATCTCGCCGATGCGCGGCGCGACGAGCTCCACGCGGCGGCGCGTCATGCGCATGCCGAGCGGGCCGAGTTCGTCGGCCATGTCGCGCTCGGCCATCGGCAGCACGATGGTCTCCTCGTCGGCCACGTGGTGCATCACGTCGCGCATCAGCTCGGCGAGCTTGTCGTCGTAGCCGGGTGCGTCGGGTTCCATGGCGCGCAGCTCGTCGATGAGCCTGCGCATCTCCCGGTGCTCCTCGAACGACTTGTCGATACGGTCCTCGCCGATGCGCGCGCGCACGGCCGGATAGAAGATATCTTCCTCGAGCTGGGCATGCACCTCGAGCGCGGTGCAGATCGTGTGGACCAGGCCCTTCTTCACGCGCGGTGGCGCGGAGGGCTTGTACTGGTGGTAGGTGGACAGCACGTGCGTGTGGTCCAGGCGGATCATGTTGGTCACGCTCGGAAAAAGGCGCGATACCAGGGCATTCGTCATGGGCGGGCTCCGGGCACGGTGCCACGTCCGCGCCTCATCGTGGCTGGGCCGCTCGCGGTGGCGTGCGCGTGCGCGTGCGCGTGCGCGTGCGCGTCCGGAAAGAATGCGGGCAGGCACGGGCCGATCGGCCCGCACCGCCCGTGCCGCGTCAAACGAGCGGCGGGTCCGTTTCCCGCGCCAGGTGCCTGTGCAGGCCCAGCGCGGCGATGAAGCCCAGGCCCGCGTCGACTGCATCCGCCGCCTCCGCCAGGATCAGGCCCGGGTCGGGCGAGCCGTCGGGCAGCATCATGGGAATGCCCGCCTCGGTCAGCAGCGCCTGCGAGGCACCGAAGGCCAGGATCGTCTTGCAGTGGCGGTACTGCTCCTTCACGAATTCCATGGTGCGGCCGTCCTGCGCGAGCGACTCCAGCGCAGGAAGGCCGTCCGGCAGCACGAGCCCGTCGAACAGCACGTTGGGGCTGTTCTCCATGCTCGCATCGGCTTCGAACGCGGTGCCGTCCGCCGCCGTGAAGCGGCCCAGGCGGGAGCCCACCAGCCGCGGCACGGCGCCCGCGCGCACGAGTGCCGACACCATCTCGGCCACAGCAGCGCCCTCGATGCCGTCGGCCACCAGGATCGCGACCTTGCGGGTGCGGATGCCTCCGTCGCCCGGGCGCGCCAGCAGCGACAGCGCAGGCGATCGATCCACCTCGGGCGCGGGCGGCACGTCGAGCACGCGCGGCAGCGGCGCGGGCAGCTCCATGCCGAGCCCCTTCGCGACCTGCTGCGCCAGCGCGGGCGAGGCGTTCAGCAGGCTCGCAACCACGCGCTCGCGCACCGCGGGCACCGTCACCTTCGACAGTTCGAAGCGGAACGCGGCTGCGATGTGGGCCTGCTCCTGCGGCGACTGGCTCTCGTAGAAGAGCGTGGCCTGCGTGTAGTGGTCGGCGAACTTCTCGGGCTTGATGCGCACCTTGTCGCTCGACTCTTTCGCGTCGAGACGGCGGGCCACGCTCACGAAGCCCTGTGCGGCCCCTGCCTGGAACGGGCAGCCGCCGCCGAGCGAGTTGGGCTCGTAGGAGGTGCGGCCGCGGTGGATGGCTTGGCGGTGCATGCCGTCGCGCTGGTTGTTGTGGACCGGGGCGATCGGCGCGTTGATCGGCAGCTCGTGGAAGTTGGGGCCGCCGAGGCGGCTGATCTGCGTGTCGACGTAGGAGTGGATGCGTCCCGCCAGCAGAGGGTCGTTCGTGAAGTCGATGCCAGGCACCACGTGCGCGGTGCAGAACGCGACCTGCTCGGTCTCCGCGAAGAAGTTGTCAGGATTGCGGTTCAGCACGAGTCGGCCCACCACGCGCAGCGGCACCAGTTCCTCGGGCACGATCTTGGTGGCGTCGAGCACGTCGAAGCTGAAGCCTGCGGCCTGCTCCTCGGTGAAGATCTGCAGCGCCAGCTCCCACTCGGGGTATTCGCCGGCATCGATGGCCTCCCAGAGATCGCGGCGGTGGAAGTCGGGATCGGCGCCGGAGATCTTGACCGCCTCGTCCCATACCAGCGAATGCGTGCCGAGCTTGGGCAGCCAGTGAAACTTGACCAGGCACGACTCGCCCGCATCGTTCACCAGCCTGAAGGTGTGGACGCCGAAACCCTGCATGGTCCTGTAGCTGCGCGGAATGGCGCGGTCGCTCATCTGCCACATCAGCATGTGGGTGGACTCGGGCATCAGCGAGACGAAGTCCCAGAAGGTGTCGTGCGCCGACGCGGCCTGGGGCATGCCGTGGTGAGGCTCGGGCTTCACGGCATGCACGAGGTCGGGGAACTTCATCGCGTCCTGGATGAAGAACACCGGCATGTTGTTGCCCACGAGGTCCCAGTTGCCCTCGTCGGTGTAGAACTTCACCGCGAAGCCGCGAACGTCGCGCGCCGTGTCCTTGGAGCCTCGCTCGCCGGCGACGGTCGAGAAACGCACGAACACCGGCGTGATCTTGCCGGCCTCGCAAAACGGGGCGGCCCTGGTGTGTTCGGTCAGCGGCTCGTAGCACTCGAAGAAGCCGTGGGCGCCCGAGCCGCGCGCGTGCACGATGCGCTCTGGAATGCGCTCATGGTCGAAGTGCGTGATCTTCTCGCGCAGGATGAAGTCTTCCAGCAGCACCGGGCCGCGGGCGCCCGCCTTGAGCGAGTTCTGGTTGTCCGCGATGGGCACGCCCTGGTTGGTGGTGAGACGCTGGCCGCCGGAGTCCACGCGCACCCGGTCGAGTGGACCGACCGTGGGGTTCAGCCCTTCCGGGGCCACGCCGCCCGTCTTGGCCGAGGCATTGGCCTCCGAGAGTGTGCTGGCCGTGGGCAGGCGCGATGCGGGCTGCACCTGCTGGCCCTGCGGCGTCGCCAGTGCATTGGCATCGCCATGCTCCAGGGGCTTGTTGTCGTTCGCGGGCATGCCGGCCGCCAGCGCCTGGGTCTCGATCGCCTTGCGTGCCGGCATGTCACCGTCGCCGGCCTGGGGTGGCGACGGATGGGCGGGGCCGCTGTCGGTGTTGCGTGCCGCCGCGCGGGCGGCATCGATCGCGGCTGGCGGGACGGCAGGAGCCGCGCTGGTTCGGGGGGTCTTGGGCATGGCTGGTTTTGCGTTTTCGTTAAGGGGATGAGATGGGAAGGCGAACGGACGTGAACGTCGAGAGACGGCTTCGGCTTCTGAAGATCGAAGACTCTTCGTTCGAAGTTCGTTCGAAGATTTTTTCGAAGATCGGCAGCTCGAATGCTCCAAACTAGGCCGCCGTCAAGACCCGGCTTGTAGGACGCTCCGCAGTCATCCAGTGGTTATGACGCCCGCGCGCGCAGCCCGGCGTCGCAGCGCCTAACGCACCAGGCTTTCGAGCGAGTGCGCGTACAGCGCAGTCTCCTCGGGCGTCATCGCGTCTTCGAGCTCTGCCAGTTCCAGCCGCTCGCAGTCGTGCGCCACCCATTCGAAAAGATGCGACGCGGGAATGCGCGCCAGGTCATTGCGGTCGTTCCAGGGCGACAGGCGCGCGGCGGCGCTGCCCAGCAGGCGCTGCAGATGCAGCGCGCGCGCCACTCTCACCGACGCTGCCAGCGGCGAATCGGCCAGCGCGGCACGG
>CAJYQC010000192.1 GCA_913776885.1 uncultured Variovorax sp. | reverse complement strand
GATGTCGACGCCGATGACGATGCGACCCATGTCTTTTCTCCTCAGACGACCATGTTCAGCAGCATGATGAAGACGATGGCCACGACCGAGATCAACGTTTCCATCACGGTCCAGGTCTTGAAGGTCTCGGCCACGGTCATGTTGAAGTATTGCTTCACCAGCCAGAAGCCCGCGTCGTTGACGTGCGAAAGAATCAGCGAGCCCGCGCCGGTGGCCAGCACCAGCAGCTCGCGGTTCACGCCCGGCACCATGGTCGCCAGCGGCGCGACGATGCCCGCGCCGGTGATGGTGGCGACGGTGGCCGAGCCGGTGGCGATGCGGATCAGCCCCGCCACCAGCCACGCGAGCAGGATCGGCGAGACCTGCGCATGCAGCGCCATCTGCCCGATCGCGTTGCCCACGCCGCTGGCCACCAGCATCTGCTTGAAGCCGCCGCCGGCGCCGATGATCAGCACGATGGCCGCGGTGGGCGCGAGGCTGTCGTCGACGAACTTCATGATCTGCTTGGCCGTGAAGCCGCGCGCGGTGCCGAAGGTGTAGAGCGACAGCAGCAGCGCCGCCAGCAGCGCGGTGATCGGGTGGCCGATGAAGTCCATCCACTGGCGCACGACGTTCTTCTCGTCGAGCGCCACGTCGGCGAAGGTCTTCAACAGCATCAGCGCCACCGGCAGCAGCACGGTGACGAGCGTGATGCCGAAGCCGGGCAGCTCGCGCGACTCGGGCTCGCGCGCCAGCTGCTCCATCAGCTCGGGCGAGGCCTCGCCGGGCACGTACTTCGAGATGAACTTGCCGAAGATCGGGCCCGCGATCATCGCGGTGGGCAGGCCGACGATCAGGCCGTAGAAGATGGTCTTGCCGATGTCGGCGTTGAATACGCCGATGGCCAGCAGCGGCCCCGGATGCGGCGGCACCAGGCCGTGCACCACCGAAAGCCCCGCCAGCAGCGGAATGCCGATGCGGATGAGCGACACGCCGGTGCGCCGAGCCACGATGAACACCAGCGGGATCAGCAGCACGAAGCCGATCTCGAAGAACAGCGGAATGCCCACCAGGAAGGCCGCGAACATCATCGCCCAGTGCACGCGCTCGCGGCCGAAGGCGTCGATCAGCGTGCGCGCGATGCGGTCGGCGCCGCCCGACTCGGCCATCATCTTGCCGAGCATGGTGCCCAGTCCCAGCACGATGCCCACGAAGCCCAGCACGCCGCCGAAGCCGTCCTGGAAGGACTTCATCACCTTGTCCACCGGCATGCCCGAGGTCAGGCCCAGGAAGCCGGCGGCCAGCGTCAGCGCGATGAAGGGGTGCACGCGCCAGCGCGTGATCAGGAGGATCAGCCCGAGGATCGCCACCAGGGCGTCGACGAGCAGGAAGATGTCTTGGCTCATTCCGAACATGGTTGTCTCCTGGGGCCGGGCCTTCCGGCAAAAGAAGGAAGTCGAGCAAGGCGGCGGCCCGGTGCAGCGGGCGGTCTTTGGATAGCGCTGTCCCGCACAATTCAAAAAATGCCAGCTCGGCGTGCGCACGGGTTTTTCCGAGGCTGCATTGGGCTGGATAGCGCTATCCTAGGACAGCGCTATCCAAAGCCGGATCAGTATTAACCCTGAGAAGACATCCACCATGGCCGACACACCCGACCGCCCGCGATCCCGCTCCTCGAGCCACGTCACCCTCGACGACGTGGCCCGCACCTGCGGCGTGAGCCCGATCACCGTGTCGCGCGCCCTGCGCGGTGCGCGCAACGTGGCGCCCGAGCTGCGCGCGCGCGTGCAGGCGGCGGTCGACCAGCTCGGCTATGTGCCCAACGTGGCGGCGCGCGCGCTGGCGTCGGCGCGCAGTTCGCACGTGGCGGTGCTGATCCCCTCGCTGACCAACCAGCTCTTCGTGGAACTGCTCGAGGCGGTGCAGGACGCGCTCTTGCCGCACGGATTCCAGTCGCTGATCGGGGTGACGCACTACGACACGGTGCAGGAGGAGGCACTGCTGCGCAGCCATCTGTCGCAGCGGCCCGCGGGCCTGCTGCTGGCGGGTTTCGACCGCAGCGCGGCCGCCAGGCAGATGCTCGAGCAGAGCAGGGCGCCCTGCGTCTACCTGATGGAAAACTCGAACGAACCCGGGGTGCACAGCGTGGGCTTCTCGCAGCAGGACGCGGGTCGTGCCATCGTCGAGCATCTGCTGCAGCGCGGCCGACGGCGCATCGCCTATGCCGCAGGCCAGCTCGATCCTCGCGTGATGATGCGGCTGGAAGGCTATCGCGAGGCGCTGCGAGCGGCCGGCTGCCACGACCCTGCGCTGGAACTGCTCGAGCCCGGCCCGACCTCCCTGGCGCTGGGCGGGCGCCAGTTCGAGGACCTGCTCGCGCGCCACCCCGACGTGGACGCCATCTTCTATTGCAACGACGACCTCGCCCAGGGCGGGCTGCTGGCCGCGCTGCGCGCTGGCGTGCCGGTGCCCCAGCGCGTGGCGATCGCCGGCTTCAACGACCTGGGCGGCAGCGACCAGATGCTGCCGCCGCTGACCACCGTGCGCACGCCACGCCGAGAGATCGGCGAACGCGCGGCCGAGATGCTGCTGGCGCTGATGCGCGGCGAGACGCCAGGGCAGCATCGGGTCGACCTGGGGTTCGAGCTGGTGGTGCGGCAAAGCAGCTGAAGCGTGCGGTGCTCATCGTTGCGGGTGGCCGGTGGGCGCTGCTTCGGCGGGTGCACGCATCAACTCCTGCGCCCGTCCACCTGCGCCTCGGCCTCCAGCCAGTCCGGCACCGGGTCGCCCGGGCCTTCGCCTCGGCGAACGTAGACCTCGTAGGCGGCGAGGCGCACGCGGTCTTCGCGCTCTGCGCGCGAACCGGCGTCTTCCTTTGCGTCCTGTGTGGAGGCCGGGGTCGGTGGCTGCTCGAGGGGCGCGTTGGGCGTCGGCGTCGGCGTCGTCACTGGAGCCGAAGTTGCTGTAGTGCTGCTCGGAGCGCCGCTGCTGCGGCCCTTGCTGGCGGTCGTCGTGGGCATGGTCACCTCCTGGAAGAAATGTGGTCCGTGGTCCGAATCGCTGATGAGACGGCCACGCTAGGCAGCACAAGCCGCTGCGGTGTCGGACGGGCGCCCGAACTCGCCGCGATTGGTTGGAAGAATGAAAACGGCGAAGGACTGTTCGTGCACAACGTTCTGTTCGTTTTCCTACAGCGCACGCAAGCCGAGGGTGGGAGCGTCGAGTTCTAGATCACCCGACAACTTCACCCATCAGGCACAAAGGAGTTCATCCATGACCCCATACCACTGCAGATTTGCAGCAAGTCTTGCAGTCGTTTCTTCGCTGCTCGCTGCGCCCGCCTGGTCCGCCGACAAGCTCGCATCCGCCGACGCGGCGATGCTCAAGGACATCGCCCAGGCCAACATGGCCGAGGTCGAGACAGGCCGGATCGCGCTGGAGAAGAGCTCGAACCCAGAGGTCAAGAAGTTCGCGCAGATGATGTTCGACGAACATTCCAAGGGCCTGGACGAGGTGAAGGCGCTCGCTTCCGCCAAGGGCACGGAGCTGCCGGGCGGGCCCGACACGAAGCACAAGGCCGTCGCGCTCGAGTTCAAGGCCCTGTCCGGTGGCATGTTCGACAGCCGTTACATGAAGCAGGCGGGCGTCGGCGACCACGAAGCCACCGAGAAGCTGTTGAAGAAGACCCAGGCCGAGGCGAAGGATGCGGAGCTCAAGGCCCTGGCAGGCAAGATGCTGCCGGCGGTGCAGACCCATCTGCAGCATGCGCGCGCCCTCGAAGCCGACATGGCCAAGAAGTAAAGAAGTGGCCAGCGATTCCAACCGTGCCGAACGAGGTACGACGGACAAGGCAGGAAAGACGGCCGGGCGGTTCGGCCGCAGGCTGATGGCCGCGCTCGTGAGCCTGATCGCGATCCTCGTCGTCGGCACGCTCTTCTTCTACGGCCTGCGCAAACCCGAACAGGGGCCGGGTAACGTTCCGGCGCAGGGCGAGGCAACGCCGCTGCGCGACAACGGTAGCCCGCCCGCGTCGAAGTAGCGTCGCGTCAGCTTCGTCGAATCAGCACCGAGGCCGCCCAGCGGACCTCGCTGCTCCTCCTACAACCGCCGGAGCCGCCCGCCGACGGCCACTGGCAGACCGACTGCCAAACTTTCATCTCTTTCTCCTGATATCGCCCCCTGATATCGCCCCATTTCTCTCATCGAACCCTCTCGCATGTACGACCACACACCCGACGACGGCCTGCAGCACCTGAAGCTTCGGCATGGCTGCGACCTGGGGCTCGCGCATCTGGTCGAAGCGGGGCTCGACGTGCTTCCGCTGCCAGGCTCGGGCCAGACGGTCGCGCGCTGGCGTGCACTGGCGGAAGTGGCGGCGCACGATCTCTCGCTGGTCAAGCTCTTCGAGGGCCACACCGACGCGCTCGCGATCCAGGCCGAGCTCGGCGCGAAGCCCACCCCCGGCGCGGCCCGCTGGGCCACCTGGTGCGCCGAGCCGCCGGATGCCCGCGTGGCGATGGAAGAGCCCGGTGACGCCGCACCGGGC
>CAJYQC010000191.1 GCA_913776885.1 uncultured Variovorax sp. | reverse complement strand
AAGCGCTCCAGGCCTTCGGCCGCGGTCAGGCGGTCGAGAACGCGCTTCTTCTGGTCGGCGTTCAGCTTGGGATTGGTGCGGGCGCTCTCGAGCTTCTGCTGCCACCAGCGCTTGTGGTTCTGGTCGGTGGTGTACATGTACTCGGCGCCGATGGTGCCGCAGTACGTTTCGCGCAGAGCGTTGAGCAGCTCGCGCAGGGACATCGTTTCCTTGCCGAAGAAGGTGTTGCTGGTGTTGAACACCGTCTCGAGGTCGGCGTCGGTGAAACCGTAGAACGAGGGCTCGAGTTCGGGGATGGAGGGGCGCTCGGCGCGCTTGAGCGGATCGAGGTCGGCCCAGCGGGCGCCGACGTTGCGGTAGGCGGCGATCAGCTGCTGGACTGCGGTGCGCTTGCGGCCGAGTTCGGAATCGGCGCCGCTGGCCTGCACGACCTTGGTCGTGCCCTGCTTCGCGAGTTCGGCGAAGGCGTTGATGACCGGCTGGTGGGGAACGTCGCGGGTGTTGGAGCCGTCGGCGGCCGGCACGTTCTGCAGTGCGTCGAAGTACGAACGCCAGTTGTCAGGCACGCTGCCGGGGTTGGCGAGGTAGTTCTCGTACATTTCCTCGACATACGGCGCGTTGCCGCCGAAGAGGTACGTGTTGCCTTGATAGGCGGTGTACGCCGTGGGCGTGGAAGAATCGCTCATGATCCGCTGACCTTCGCTTCCCTGAGGGAAGCACTAGTTGGTTTAAGAAACCTTCCGCGACACGGCTGAACCGATTGGCGGATGCGACTGTGGCTGGGGAAGGGCCTGAGTACCTTGGCATTGTGCCACGTCAACCATATGACGGTCCAACCGGGGTTCGCAAGCCCTGCTGTTGCTCATTCCCCGCTCATTCGGGCGAAGTGAGTAACTGTTTGATCTGCTGCAGGGTGGCCGGGTCGTCGATGGTGGTCAGGTCGCCCGGGTCGCGGTGCTCGCAGACGGCCTGGATGGCGCGGCGCAGCAGCTTGCCGCTGCGGGTCTTCGGCAGGCCGGAGACGAAGCGCACCCGCGCCGGCCGGGCCAGTGCCCCTAGCTGGTCGGCCACCACCTTCATGATCTCCCCCTCGAGCTTGAGGGCCGCATCGGCATCGGCCACGGCCTTGCCGTCCTTGGGCACCACGAAGGCCATCGCGACCTGCCCCTTCAGCGCATCGGCCACACCCACCACCGCCACCTCGGCCACGTTGGAATGGCCCGAGATGCTTTCCTCGATCTCTCGCGTGCCCAGGCGGTGGCCCGCCACGTTGATCACGTCGTCGGTGCGCCCGAGGATGTAGAAGTAGCCGTCCTCGTCGCGGATGCCCCAGTCGAAGGTCGAATAGACCATCTTGCCGGGCACGCTCTTCCAGTAGGTGTTGACGAAGCGCGCATCGTCCTTCCACACCGTCTGCATGAAGCCCGGCGGGGTCGGCCCCTCGACCACGACCACGCCCTTCTCGTTCGCACCGGTCAGCTCTTCCCCGGTCGACTCGTGCAGTATCTTGATGCGGTAGCCGTACATCGGCACGCCGGGGCTTCCGAACTTGCTCGGCCTGGGATCGACGCCGTTGGCGATGGTGATCATCGGCCAGCCAGATTCGGTCTGCCAGTAGTTGTCGATGATCGGCACGCCCAGGCCCTCGCTGATCCAGCGCGCGGTCGGTTCGTCGAGCGGCTCGCCGGCCAGGAACAGCGCGCGCAGGGTCGAGAGATCGTATTTCTTCAGCAGCGCCGGGTCCTGCTTCTTGAGCACGCGCACGGCGGTGGGTGCGCTGAACATCACCGTCACCTTGTATTTCTCGACGAGGCTCCACCAGATGCCGCCGTCGGGCTGCCGGTCGATGCCCTGCGTGGGCAGCCCCTCGTACATGATCGTCGCCATGCCCGCGATCAGCGGGCCGTAGACGATGTAGCTGTGGCCCACCACCCAGCCGATGTCGCTGGTGGAGAAGTAGGTCTCGCCCGGCCGGCCGTCGAAGATGTGCTTCATGCTCGCGGCCAGCGCGACCGCGTAGCCGCCCACGTCGCGCTGCACGCCCTTGGGCTTGCCGGTGGTGCCGCTCGTGTAGATGGTGTAGCTGATGTCGGTGGAAGCCAGCCAGGTGCATGGCACCTCGGCGTCGAGGTGCTTGCGGCGCAGCTCGGCGGCCAGATGGTCGCGCCCGGCAGTCAGCTCCATGGGTGCGAGGCCGCGGTCGGTCAGCAGCACGGCCGAGGGCTTGTGCCTCGACAGCCGGATCGCCTCGTCGAGCAGCGGCTTGTATGCGATGACCTTGCTGCCGCGCGAGCCCGCGTCGGCGCTCACGATCACCTTGGGCTCGGCGTCCTCGATGCGCGTGGCGAGCGACCCGCTCGCGAAGCCGCCGAACACCACGCAGTGGATGGCGCCGATGCGCGCGCAGGCCAGCATCGCGAAGGCGGCCTCCGGGATCATCGGCATGTAGATGAGCACGCGATCGCCCTTGCCCACCCCCAGCTCGAGGAGGCTGGCGGCGGTGCGCTGCACCTCGGCGTGCAGCTCTGCGAAGCTGTAGCTCTTCTCCACACCCGTTTCGGTGGAAACGAAGATCAGCGCCGGCTGGTCGCCGCGCTGCGCCAGGTGGCGGTCGACGGCGTTGTGGCAGAGGTTGGTGGTGCCGCCCACGAACCAGCGCGCGAACGGCGGCCGGCTGGCGTCGAGTATCTGTTGCGCGGGCGTCTGCCAGTCGATCAGCTTCGCCTGCTCGGCCCAGAAGACCTCGGGAGCTTCGACGGATTGGCGATGGAACTCTTCATAGCGGCTCATCTCGGTTTGTCTCCTGTTATTCGTTCAGCCATGGCGCGCGCCAAAACTGAATTCATAATTATGGCGACCCATCTTGCAGCAAGCTGACAGCCGGGGCAACCCGGCCTTGCTCGGCCGCCTGGCTTATCTGATCAGCGACAGCACTTCGGGAAACACGGGATGCTCCGCCGTGCGCAGCCATTCGAAGCCGACCATCTCGGTCGTCACAAGCTCGGCGCCCGCACCGGCCAGGCGGTCGAAGGCTGCGTCGCGGTTGCGCTCGGTGCGCGAGCTGCAGGCATCGGTCACGACCCAGACCTCGAACTCGTCTTCCAGCAGGTCGAGCGCCGTCTGCAGCAGGCAGACATGCGCTTCGCAGCCGGCGATGACGATGCTGTTGCGCTCCTCGGCGGCCTGCTGCGGCTTCTGCAGGTGCTTGGGCAGACTGCGCGCATTGCCCTGCGGCGCCTTGGCCGGCACGCGCAGCCACTCGCCGAGGCCCTCCTCCACGCCACTGAAGTGCATCTTCGACAGGGTGCGCTGGCACTGCGCGCGGATGTCGGGCAGGTTCTGGCCCAGCTTGGAGGGGTTGTGCTCGGTGCCGAACACCGGCACCTGGAACAGCTTGGCCATCTTGCCGAGTCGCACGGCGTTCTGCGCAACCGCTTCTCCCTCGAAGATCGCCGGCAGCAGGCGCTCCTGGTAGTCGACCAGGACGAGTTGGGATTGCGAAGCGTCGAGCAGCATGAAAAGGTTCTTTCTTTCAGGAATCGGTTGAATCGGGCTGAACCGTACCACCGAAAAGACCCGGCTGACGCGAGCCGCCGGCCATGCGCGCGACCAGCTGCGCCACGTACGACTTGAACAGCGCATCGGCCGACTGCCTGAACATGCGGATGCGCCCTGTGTGCTGCATCAGCAGCAGGCCGACGCCGTGTGCGAAGAGTGCGGTGTTCTCGCGCAGGGCCGCGTCGGCGTCGAGCCCCAGCTCCTGCAGTGCTTCTTCGCAGGGTCGCAGGGCTTGGTAGAGATGGTCGTTCAGCTCGTGGTCGAGCTCGCTGGTCAGCCCGCGTGGGCGCATGCCCTGCACCAGATAGAAACCGAGGTCGAGTTCGCGCGGATTCGCTGCATAGAAATCGAACCAGGCCTGCGCCCTCGCAGCGAGCGCCTGGCCGGGGCCGTCCTGCGGCGCAGAGGCCTCGGCCACTGCCGTCTGCAGCCGCTGGATGGATTCGTTCAGCAAGGCTGCGTAGATCGCCTCCTTGCTCTCGAAGTACGAATAGATGGCGCCCGGCGTGTAGCCGGCCTTCCTCGCGATCTCCCGCACGCTCGCGCCTTCGATGCCGGCTTCCAGGAAGACCGCGCGGGCGGCATCGAGCACGAGCGTGCGGCGGGCGTCGCTGAGTGCCTGGCGGCGTTGGATCCTGGCTTCCATGGGTCCGAAATATAGCCGTCGATTGATCTGCCACTCGATTTTCTGATCGTTGATCGAAAAATTGAACAGTGTTCAAATCAAGGCTGAACACTCAGGAGACAGACACGATGAACGCCCAGCTTTCCAGTGCCTCCCTCATGTCCGGCGCCGACTACCGCGAGTCGCTGCGCCGCTGCAAGCCCACCGTATTCGTCGACGGCCGCCGCGTCGACAGCGTGGCCGACGAAGCCGCCTTCCAGCCCGGCATCAATGCCATCGCCCTCACCTACGACTACGCGCTGAGGAAGGAATACGAGCCGCTGATGACCGCGGTCCAGCGCACCAGCGGCAAGCGGGTCAACAGGCTCTCCCACATCGACACCAGCGCCGGCGACCTGCTCAACAAGCTCGAGGCCGTTCGGCTGGTCTGCCAGGAGACCGGCTGCGCGCAGCGCTACCTGACGCACGACGCGCTCAACGCCATCGCCCAGGTGTCGGTCCGTATCGACGACGCCCGCGGCAGCACCGAGCACACCGCCCGCTTCCACGAGTACCTGCACCGCGTGCAGGACCAGGACCTGACGCTCGGCGTCGCCATGACCGACGCCAAGGGCGACCGCAGCCGGCGTCCGCACGAGCAGGCGAACGTCGACAGCTACCTGCACGTGGTCGAGCGCAACGGGCGCGGCATCGTCATCTCGGGCACCAAGGCCATCGTGACGGGCGCACCCTACGTGCACGAGCTGCTTGTCATGCCCTGCCGCAACATGGGCAGGGAAGACGCCGACTTCGCCGTCTGCTGCGCCGTGCCGCTCGATGCGCCCGGCCTCACCATCGTCGCGCGGCCGGCGGGCAGGCCCGGCGAGAAGCTGGAGCATGGGGAGGCCCTCTTCAGCCGCAAGTACGGCCAGAGCACCGGCGTGTGCATCTTCGACAAAGTCTTCGTGCCCTGGGAGCGGGTGTTCTACGCGGGCGAGTGGGAGCACTCCGGCCACCTGACCTACAGCTACGCCACGCACCACCGCCACAGCTGCATCGGCGCACGCGCCGGCTTCGGCGACCTGCTGATCGGCGCGGGCGCGCTGATGTGCGAGGCCAACGGCTTCGACCCAGGCAAGGAAAGCCACCTGCGCGAGCAGATGGTCGAGCTCATCACCATCACCGAGAGCTTCTTCGCCTGCGGCGTGGCGGCCAGCGTCTACGGCAAGGCCGACGAGCAATGCGAGGTGTTCATGCCCGACGCGGTCTTCAGCAACATCGGCAAGCTGCTGCTGGCCACGAAGATCTACGACATGCACCGCATCGCGCACTACGTGAGCGGCGGCCTGATCGTCACCCTGCCCGGCCCCGACGAAGACCACAACCCCGAAACTGCCGCCCGCCTGTCCGACGTGCTGAGGGCCAACCCGGCCATTCCCTACGAACAGCGCATCGAGACGGCCCGATTCATCGAGGACCTGACGGCCGGCTACCAGGGCGGCTGGTACAGCGTGATCAGCCTGCACGGCGGCGGCTCGCCCGCGGCGATGAAGCAGGAGATCTGGCGCAACTATCCGGTGGGCTCCAAGGTGGAGCTGGTGGAGCGCATCCTCGAACGCGGCATCGCGGCCGACGGCTCGCCCGCCGCCGTCCCGCACGACCCGGCCCGCGCCATCACCCGCAACCGCCAGCCCGGCAGGTGCTGCGACACCGGCTGCACCGCGCCCGGCCAGGCGGTTGCGGGTGATGGCGCGGGCCGGGTCGTGCGGGACGGCGGCGGGCGAGCCGTCGGCCGCGATGCCGCGTTCGAGGATGCGCTCCACCAG
>CAJYQC010000190.1 GCA_913776885.1 uncultured Variovorax sp. | reverse complement strand
AGTCGCTGGGTGAGCTGCAGCTGTGGTCGCTGTCGATGAAGCCGGGCAAGCCCTTCGCCTACGGCTCCATCGCACGCAGCAGCGGACAGGGCGCCTGCCATGTCACGGGGCTGCCGGGCAACCCGGTGTCGAGCTTCCTCACCTTCCTGATGCTGGTGCGGCCCTTCCTGCTGACGCTGCAGGGCGCCACGCGCCTTGCGCCCGAGGCGGTGCAGATGCGTGCCGATTTCGACTGGCCGCGTGCCGACAAGCGCCGCGAGTTCCTGCGCGTGCGCCGCAATGCGGCCGGCGGCCTCGACCTGTTCGCCAACCAGAGCTCGGGCGTGCTCACCTCGATGGTCTGGGGCGACGGCGTCGTCGACAACCCGGCGGGCAAGACGATCAAGTCGGGCGACGTCGTCCACTTCATTCCCTTCGCGTCGCTGCTGGGTTGAGCCGCATGAAAGTCCAGGTCCGTTATTTCGCCTCGGTGCGCGAGGCGCTTTCCAGCGGCGGCGAAGTCGTCGAGACGCGAGCCGAGACGCTTTCCGCCCTGCGCGACGAACTCATCGCCAGGGGCGGCGCCTACGCCACCGCGCTGGCGCGCGGCAAGGCGGTGCGAATGGCGCTCGACCAGGCCATGAGCCACGAAGCCGCCGCGCTGCGGGACGGCTGCGAGGTCGCCTTCTTCCCGCCCGTCACGGGCGGCTGAGGCGGGCGTCCAGCTCGACCAGGCGTCCGCGCAGGCCGCCGGAGGCCCGGGTCATCGGCGAGCGCAGTTCGTCGGCCATCTCGCCCTTGTGCGCCAGCAGCGCCTTCAGGGGGCCTGGGTTGGGTTCGGCGAAGAGCATCTCCACCAGCGGCTGCAGCGGCTGCCATTCGGCGCGCGCATCGGCCAGGCGGTTCTCCGCCAGCAGCTTCACCAGGCGCACGAAGCGCGGCGTCTGCACGTTGCCGCTGGCCGCGATGGCCCCCGCGCCGCCTTCGGCCATGGTGCCGAAGATCTGGTGGTCTTCGCCTGTGAGCACCTGCAGCCGGCCGTCGGCGATCACCGCGCGCGTCTTGGCCATGTCGCCGCCGCAGTCCTTGATGCCGCGGATGCGGGGGTGCGCGGCCAGCGCCAGCAGGGTCTCGCGGGCGATGGTGACGCCGGTGCGGTAGGGGATGTCGTAGACCAGCACGGGCACCGAACTGGCGTCGGCGATGGCGCGGAACCATTCGATCAGGCCGGCCTGCGAGGGGCGCACGTAGTGCGGCGCTGCCACCAGCAGGCCCGCGATCGGGCGCTCCGAGAGCTTGCGGGCCCAGGCCACGGCCTTGCCCAGGTGGTAGCCCGAGATGCCCATGACCACCGGCAGGCCGCCGGCCGATGCCAGCACGGTGTCGAGCACGGCCAACTGCTCGGTCTCGTCGAGCGCGGCTGCTTCGCCGGTGGAGCCGCAGGGCACGAAGCCCGTCACGCCTTCGTCGGCGAGCCGCCGGACCAGCGCGGCGAGGGCGGCATGGTCGACCGCACCGTCGCGAAACGGAGTGACGAGGGCCACCCAGAAGCCGGAAAAGTCGGGAGTGGTGGGGCTTGGTTGTGGTTGGGGCACGCGGGCTTCCTTTCAGGAATCGACCGATGGAAAGAACCATCGTCCGATGCGCGCGCAACCCAGAAGGGGCCAAAGCCTTTGGCGGGTTCCGTCGCTCATCCGACGACGGAACCTCGGCTCCGGTCAGACGAGCTTTGGTTTTTTGGCTTTGTCGTTGCTGCTGCCTTGGCCGGCACGGCGGTCTTCGAGGCGCGAAGGCACCGGGAAGAGCGTGGGCGTGGCAAGGCAGGGCATCGGCAGAGTCTATCGCGATGCCACAATTCGGACATGAGCGTTGCCCGTGTCTCGATCCAGACGAACGATTTCGACCTCTCGCGCGAAGTCGCCGCGTTGCGTGCCGGCGACAGACGCGTGGGCGCGGTCTGCAGCTTCATAGGCACCGTTCGAGACCGCAACGACGGCAGCAGCGTCGCGTCGATGGAGCTCGAGCACTACCCCGGCATGACCGAGAAGGCGATCGAGGCCATGATCGACGAGGCCCACCGGCGCTTCGACATCCTGGGGGCGCGCGTGATCCACCGCGTCGGCCTGCTGCAGCCGGAAGACCAGATCATGATGGTGGCGGTGGTCTCGGCCCATCGCGGCCAGAGCTTCGAGGCCTGTGAGTTCCTGATGGACTACCTCAAGACCCAGGCGCCCTTCTGGAAGAAGGAGCAGACGCCCGAAGGCGCCCGCTGGGTCGATGCGCGCGTGTCCGACGATGCGGCGCTGGCGCGCTGGGGCATCAGCGCCCCGAACGCCTGATTCGCCTCGGAGCAATACCAGGAACACCGAGGAACCGGCTTTGCCGGGCCTCTGGTGTTGCCCCCGGTAGGGGGTTGGCGAAGCGCACGACGTGCGCGCAGCCTGGGGGCGAGCCCGATTACAGCGGTTTGAAGCCGCTGGCCTGGATGATCTTTTCCCAGGCCTGCGTGTACGTGCGCACGCGGCCCGCGAACTGGCCCTGGGGCTCGTAGCCCACCGTCAGGCCCATCGTCGTCAGCTTCTGCTTCACGTCGGGCATGGCCAGCACCTTCTGCAGCGCGTCGCCGTACTTGTCGATGATCGGCTGCGGCGTGCCCACGGGCGCGAAGATGCCGTAGTAGGGCAGGTCGTCCAGGTTCGAGAAGCCCAGCTCGCTGAAGGTCGGCACGTTGGGGATCACCGCCTGCCGCTTGGAGCCGATCGACGCCACGATACGCAGCTTGCCCGCCTTGTGGTTCTCGATGAAGTCCGGCACCGATGCGATGCCCGCGGTGATCTGGTTGCCCAGCATGTCGGCCGTCATGGGCGCGCTGCCGCGGTAGGGGGCGGGCTGCACGTCGATCTTGTACTTGTCCGAGATCATCTTGACCAGGAACTCGGGGATGGAGGCCGGCGCCGGGATGCCGATGGTCTCCTTGCCGCCCTTCTGGGTGCGGACCCACTTCACGTATTCGTCGAGGCTCTTGGCCGGCGTGCCGCCCGAGACGGCCAGCACGTTGGCGAAGGTCGCGAAGCCGGCCACGGGCACGAAGTCGGTGGCGGGGTTGAAGCCCGGGTTCTTCACCACCTGGGGCAGGATCGAGATGGTGTGGTCGTGCGACAGGAACAGCGTATGCCCGTCGGCCGGGGAGGACTTCAGCACCGTCGCGGCGATCTGGCCGCCCGCGCCTGCGCGGTTCTCGACCACCACCGGCACGCCCAGCACGTCCTTGAGCTTTTCACCCAGCGTGCGTGCGATGGCGTCGGTACCCGCACCGGCGGGGAAGCCCACCAGCAGGCGCACGGGCGTACCGCTTTGCGCCTGCGCAAGGCTGCTAAGCCCCGCTGCAGCCATAAAGAGACCCACGCTGATCGCCCGGCGCACCGGTTGAACGCGCATTGAAAAAACCATGATCGACTCCATTCGAGAGAGAGAAATGCCTACGGGCGGGAGAGAGGGAATCCTGTGCAATACCCGTGCCCAGGGCACTGGATGGATCGGCAACCTTGAATCGTGCCCGAACAGCCCTATTTTGGATGCAGGAATACCACCATGCGACAAGACAAACTCACCACCAAATTTCAGGAAGCGCTGGGCGACGCACAGTCGCTGGCGCTGGGCAACGACAACGCCTACATCGAGCCGGCTCACCTGCTGCTTGCGATGCTGCGCCAGGACGACGGCCCGCGCGCCCTGCTGGAGCGTGCGGGTGTCAACGTCCCAGGCCTGACGCAGGCGGCCGAAGCCGCCATCAAGAAGCTGCCCCAGGTGCAGGGCCACGACATCGTGCAGGTCGGCCCGGAGCTCGGCAAGCTGCTGCAGGCCACCGAGAAGGAAGCCATCAAGCGCAATGACCAGTTCATCGCCGGCGAACTCTTCCTGCTGGCGCTGGCCGACAGCAAGGCCGACATCGGCAAGATCGCCAAGGAGAACGGCCTGGCCCGCAAGTCCCTGGAGGCCGCCATCGACGCCGTGCGCGGCGGGCAGGGCGTGAACAGCGCCGATGCCGAGGGCCAGCGCGAAGCTCTGAAGAAATACACCCTCGACCTCACCGAGCGCGCCCGGCTGGGCAAGCTCGACCCGGTCATCGGCCGCGACGAGGAAATCCGCCGCGCCATCCAGGTGCTGCAGCGCCGCACCAAGAACAACCCCGTGCTCATCGGCGAACCCGGCGTGGGCAAGACCGCCATCGTCGAAGGGTTGGCCCAGCGCATCGTCTCGGGTGAAGTGCCCGATTCGCTCAAGGGCAAGCGCGTGCTGTCGCTCGACATGGCAGCGCTGCTGGCGGGCGCCAAGTTCCGCGGCGAGTTCGAGGAGCGCCTGAAGACGGTGCTCAATGAACTGGCGAAGGACGAGGGCCAGACCATCGTCTTCATCGACGAGCTGCACACCATGGTCGGCGCCGGCAAGGCCGAGGGCGCCATGGACGCGGGCAACATGCTCAAGCCGGCGCTCGCGCGCGGCGAGCTGCACTGCGTGGGCGCCACCACGCTCGACGAATACCGCAAGTACATCGAGAAAGATGCAGCCCTGGAGCGCCGCTTCCAGAAGATCATCGTGGGCGAGCCCAGCGTGGAGGCGACCATCGCCATCCTGCGCGGCCTGCAGGAGAAGTACGAGGTGCACCATGGCGTGCAGATCACCGACCCGGCCATCGTGGCCGCGGCCGAACTGAGCGACCGCTACATCACCGACCGCTTCCTGCCCGACAAGGCCATCGACCTGATCGACGAGGCCGCGGCCAAGATCAAGATCGAGATGGACTCCAAGCCCGAGGTCATGGACCGGCTCGACCGCCGCCTGATCCAGCTGCAGATCGAGCGCGAAGCCGTGCGCCGCGAGAAGGACGAGGCCTCGCAGAAGCGCCTGGGCCTGATCGAGGGCGAGATCGAGAAGCTGCAGAAGGAGATCGCCGACTACGACGAGATCTGGCAGGCCGAGAAGGCCCAGGCCCAGGGCAGCGCGCAGGTGCGCGAGGACGTGGACAAGATCAAGTTCCAGATCGAGGAATGGAAGCGCAAGGGCGACTTCAACAAGGTCGCCGAGCTCCAGTATGGCCAGCTGCCGGCGCTCGAGAAGCGCCTGAAGGAGGCCGAGGCCAGCGAGGCGAGCAAGGGCAAGTCCAGCGCGCCCACGCTGCTGCGCACGCAGGTCGGCTCCGAGGAGATCGCCGAGGTCGTGGCGCGCGCCACCGGCATCCCGGTTGCCAAGCTGATGCAGGGCGAGCGCGACAAGCTGCTCGTGATGGAAGACAAACTGCACGAGCGCGTGGTCGGCCAGGACGAGGCCATCGGCGCGGTCGCCAACGCCATCCGCCGCTCGCGCTCGGGCCTGTCCGATCCGAACCGCCCGACCGGCTCGTTCCTGGTCCTCGGCCCCACGGGTGTGGGCAAGACCGAGCTGTGCAAGGCGCTTGCGGGCTTCCTGTTCGACAGCGAAGAGCACCTGATCCGCATCGACATGAGCGAGTTCATGGAGAAGCACTCGGTCGCCCGCCTGATCGGCGCGCCGCCGGGCTACGTGGGCTACGAGGAGGGCGGCTACCTCACGGAAGCCGTGCGCCGCAAGCCGTACAGCGTGGTGCTGCTCGACGAGGTCGAGAAGGCCCACCCCGACGTGTTCAACGTGCTGCTGCAGGTGCTCGACGATGGCCGCCTCACCGACGGCCAGGGCCGCACCGTGGACTTCAAGAACACCGTGATCGTGATGACGAGCAACATCGGCTCGCCCATCATCCAGTCGATGGTGGGCAAGCCCTCGGAAGAGATCAAGGAAGCGGTGTGGGACGAGCTGAAGAACTACTTCCGCCCCGAGTTCCTGAACCGCATCGACGAGACGGTCGTCTTCCACGCGCTCGACGCGAAGAACATCGAGTCGATCGCCGCGATCCAGCTGAAGGTGCTGCAGGCGCGTCTCGCGAAGATGGACCTGGGCCTGGAGGTATCGCCGGCGGCGCTGGCGGAGATCGCCAAGGTCGGCTTCGATCCGGTGTTCGGCGCACGGCCGCTGAAGCGCGCGATCCAGCAGCGCATCGAGAACCCGCTGTCGAAGCTGCTGCTGGACGGCAGCTTCGGGCCGAAGGACACGATCGAGGTCACGACCGACCCGATCCAGTCGCCGGGGCAGTTCTCCTTCCGCAGGGCGGGGGAACCAACGGCGGCTGCTTCGGCCTAAAGTCGGATGATGAACTTCGTAATACGCGTCATTCTTCTGCTCCTTGGGCTGGTCTTCGCGGCCAGCCTGACCGTCGCGGTCATGCTGCTGGCGGCCGTCTGGGGCGTTCGCTACGCCTGGGGGCGCCTCACGGGCAAGCCCGTGACGCCATGGATGGCCTCGATGGGCGGGCGCTTCAACCCCCGCTCGGGCTTCGATCGATTTCGCAATGCGGCACAAGCGGCTGAACCTACCGCCGCCGACGTTGCCAATGCCCGGGCACGCGGTGAATCTGTGGAGCGCCCTGTGCGCATCCGCGGCAGTGCCAGCGACGTGACCGACGTTTCGCCGAAATCGGTCTCTCCGCGCGGCTGACAGCGCCGCTCGCCGGCTATTCCCGGCGCGACAGCCGCTCGCGCCGTTCGCCGTCAGAATCTTGTCCTGGAGCCGCGGCTCGTCAGCCGCGGCTTTCTGCTTTCATCCAGGAGAGACATTCCATGACTTCGCGCGACATCTTCGTGGTCGGCACCGCCCGCACCGCCATCGGCACCTTCGGCGGCTCGCTGAAGGACGTGCCCAACACCGAGCTTGCCACCACCGCCGTCAAGGCCGCCATCGATCGCAGCGGCGTCGCGGCCGATGCGATCGGCCACGTGGTCATGGGCAACGTGATCCCCACCGACGTCAAGGACGCCTACCTGAGCCGCGTGGCGGCCATCGACGCGGGCTGTCCCATCGAGACGCCGGCCTTCAACGTCAACCGCCTCTGCGGCTCGGGCCTGCAGGCCATCGTGTCGGCCGCGCAGGCCATCGCGCTGGGCGACTGCGACATCGCCATCGGCGGCGGCTCGGAGTCGATGAGCCGCGGCCCGTATTTCGACACCTCCGCACGCTACGGCGCGCGCATGGGCGATGCGGTGCTGGTCGACTACATGCTCGGCATCCTCCACGACCCGTGGGAGAAGATCCACATGGGCATCACCGCGGAAAACGTGGCTGCGCGCTACGGCATCTCGCGCGAGCAGCAGGACCAGCTGGCAGTGCTCAGCCAGCAGCGCGCGGCGGCCGCCATCGCGGCGGGCCGCTTCAAGGAGCAGGTCGTTCCTGTCGAGGTGAAGACGCGCAAGGGCGTGGTGCTGTTCGACACCGACGAGCACGTGCGCGCCGACACCACGGTCGAGACGCTTTCCAAGATGAAGCCTGCGTTCAAGAAGGACGGTCTCGTCACCGCCGGCAATGCCTCGGGCATCAACGACGGCGCGGCTGCCGTGGTGCTGGCCGAGGGCGGCCGCGTGAAGGCGCTGGGCCTGAAGCCGTTGGCGCGCCTCGTGGGCTATGCGCACGCCGGCGTCGAGCCCGCGTACATGGGCATCGGCCCGGTGCCTGCCACGCGCAAGGTGCTGGAGCGCACCGGCTTGAAGGTGGGCGACCTCGACGTGATCGAGTCGAACGAAGCCTTCGCGGCGCAGGCCTGCGCGGTCATCAAGGAGCTGGGCTTCGACCCGGCCAAGGTGAACCCGAACGGTTCGGGCATCTCGCTGGGCCACCCGGTGGGCGCGACGGGCGCGATCATCACGACGAAGGCGATCGCCGAGCTGCAGCGCGTGCAGGGGCGCTATGCGCTGGTCACGATGTGCATCGGCGGCGGGCAGGGCATCGCGGCCATCTTCGAGCGGGTCTGAGCGGAATGCTTCGCCCGGCCGTCCTGATCGACCCCGACGAGGTCGACTTCAGCGCCATCAGGGCGCAGGGCGCGGGCGGGCAGAACGTCAACAAGGTGTCGAGCGCGGTGCACCTGCGCTACGACATCCATGCGAGCTCGCTGCCCGCCGACGTGAAGGAGCGGCTGCTCGCGCTGCGCGACAGCCGCATCACGCAGGAGGGCGTTTTCGTGCTCAAGGCACAGCAGCACCGCACGCAGGAGATGAACCGTGCCGACGCGCTCGCGCGGCTGCAGGCGGTGGTCGACAGCGTGGCTGTCGCGCCGCGCGTGCGGCGCGCCACCAAGCCGACCTACGGCTCGAAGCAGCGCCGGCTCGAAGGCAAGAGCCAGCGCTCGCAGATCAAGAGCCTGCGCGGGCCGGTTCGGGACTGATTCCGGCGATCCTGCTGCTCACGGGCCTCGTTGCAGGTCGATGCAATCTGGGACGAATCGAGTGCAAAGCCCCTGCTTTACGGGTCTGAAACATCTCCCCAGGACAATCGCACTCATGAGAAGGTCCTTTTCGCGCGCCGTGCTGGCCGCGTTCCTGCTGGCTCCGGCCGCGGCGCTCCTGAGTGGATGCGGCCCGGGAGCGGCGGCGCAACCGGACGCAAGCACCGCCGCAGCCCCCGAGCTCAAGTGGGAAGAACTGATCCCCAAGAGCTGGGACCCGACCAGGCGCTACCGCAACATCAGCCTCGAAGCCCTGCGCGACAACGACCCGCGCGCGATCCAGATGCTCGACGAGATGCGTGCCGTCTGGGACAACGCGCCCGTCAACGTGGACCTCGACGGCAAGCCGGCCAAGCTCGCCGGCTTCGTCGTGCCGCTGGACAACACGCAGGAGGGCATCCGCGAGTTCCTGCTGGTGCCTTACTTCGGCGCCTGCATCCACACGCCGCCGCCGCCGGCCAACCAGATCGTGCACGTGGTCGCTGCCTCGGTGGTGAAGGGGCTGCATGCGATGGACGCCGTGTACGTCAGCGGCACGATGAAGGCCGCGCGCTATTCGTCGGCGGACATGGGCGTGAGCGGCTACGAGATCAAGTCGGCCGCGGTCGAGCGCTTCGTGCCGAAGCAGCCGCAATGAGCTGCCACGCTCAGCTGCCCATTCGCTGCGACAGGAAATCCAGGAACGAGGTGATGCGCGCCGAAAGCTGCGTGTTGCGGTAGTACACGGCGTTCACCGGCTGGCGCACGTCGGCCGTCTCCTTCGTCAGCACCTGCACCAGCGCGCCATCGGCGCGGTCGACGCCCGTCATGAAGTCCGACAGGCAGACGATGCCGACGCCCGCCAGCGCGAGCTGGCGCAGCGTCTCCCCGCTCGATGCCACCAGCGCGGGCGCGATGTTCCAATCGTCGCCATGCGCGCCGCGCAGCGGCCAGCGGTTCAGCGACTCGGGCTGCGTGAAGCCCAGCAGCGTGTGACCGGCCAGGTCGGCCACCTTGCGCGGCCTGCCGTGCGCCTCGATGTACGCCGGGCTCGCGAGCACGCGCAGCCGGTGCGTGCCCAGCGGTCGCGCATGCAGCGTAGAGTCGCGCAGCGGGCCGATGCGGATCGCCACGTCGGTGCGGCGCTCCAGCAGGTCGATGGGCAGGTCGTCGGTGTCGAGCTCCAGGCTGATCTGCGGATAGAGCCGGCGGAACTCCGGAACCAGAGGCACGATGGCGTGCAGCATGAAGGGCGAGGCCGCGTTCACGCGCAGGCGGCCGGCCGGCTGCTCGCGTCGCGCAGCCATGTGCTCCTCGGCATCGTCGATGGCATCGAGGATCGCGCGCGTGCGCTGCAGGAAGGCAGCGCCTTCCTCGGTGAGTTCGAGCCTGCGCGTGGTGCGGCGAAGCAGCGTGGTGTCGAGCTTCTGCTCGAGCCGGCTCAGCGCGCGGCTGATGCCTGAGACGGTCTGCGAGAGCTGCTCCGAAGCGGCCGTGATCGAGCCGGCGTCCACCACCGTGCGGAAGGCGACGAGCTCTTCGATGGTGGTCTTCATGGGCGCTGGCGCCTCCTCAGGCGGTGGCTTCCTGCGCGGGCACTTCGACGCGCGGCATCAGTGCCGCCAGCGCCTCACCGTCGGTGCGGTAGCTGAAGAGCATCGGCCCCGGCGCCAGCAGCCCGGCGCTCTCGAGCACCTGCATCGCCGGCAGCTTCATGCCGCTCAGGTGAAGGCGGATGCCCCTGGATTCCATCATTCGGCGGATCGAGCCGAACACTTCGGCGCCGGTGATGTCGATGCGGTTGATCGGCTGCGCGAACAGGCACACGTCGGTGAGGTGCGGCCGCTCTGCCAGCGCCACCGTGAGCGCACGCTCGAGCGTGGAGGCGGATGCGAAGTCGAGCTCGGCGTCCATGCGCAGCGCATAGAGGTTCGGCGCCAGCGGCGGCAGCTTCCAGAGGTTGCGGTCGCGCAGGCTGCCGTCGGGATGCAGGCCCACCTCGATGATGCGCGGGTGCAGGTGCCGGTACATGTAGTGCGCCAGCGCGGCCAGCAGCCCGCCGAGCACGCCCCAGTAGATGCTCGGCGCGGTCGCGATGGTCAGCACGAAGGTGCCGAAGGCGATGCCCGCCTCGATGCGCGAGATGCGCCACAGCGCGGTGAAGCTCGCCGGCTTCACCAGCCCCAGGATGGCCGTGACCACCACCGCCGCCAGCACCGCCTGCGGCACGTGATAGAGCAGCGGCATCAGCCACAGCAGCGCGCCCGCCACCACGACCACGCTGAAGAGCGTGGCCCAGCCGGTCTGCGCGCCCGCATACAGCGTGATCGCCGATCGCGAGAACGACGAACTCGTGGGAAAGGCGCCGGTGAAACCCGAGGCCAGCTTGGCCAGGCCCTGGCCGATCAGGTCCTGGTTTTCGTTCCAGAGCGTGCCGGCGCGCGCGTTGTCGACCTTGGCACTCGAAGCTGTTTCGAGAAAGCTGACCAGCGTGATCATCAGCGCCGGCAGCACCAGCGCGCTGAAAGTGCTCAGCGGCAGCAGGCCGGGCCAGTAGAAAGAGGGCAGGCCCGAGGGCAGCGTGCCGACCACCGCGCCGCCGCGCAGCGCGTAGTCGGCCAGCCAGCTGATGGCGGCCGCGCCGGCCACCAAAGCCATCGTGGTCGGAAAGCGCGGCAGCATGCGCTTGCCCAGCCACAGCACCGCGATGCTGCCCAGGCCGAAGGCAATAGCGACCACATCCGGCAACGGCCCGCCCTGCAGTACCTGCGGAATGGTCCGCCCGGTAAAGCCCAGCAGCGCCGGCAGCTGCGAGATGGCGATCAGCACCGCCGCGCCCTGCGTGAAGCCGATGAGCACCGGCGAATTCACCAGCCGCAGCAACCAGCCGAAGCGCCCCGCGCCCAGCACGATCTGGATCGCACCCGACATCAGCGTGAGCCACACCGCCATCGCCACCCACTCGGCGCTGCCCGCCACCGCCAGCGGCGCGAGCGAGGCGCCGACCAGCAGGCTGGTGAGCGCGGTCGGCCCCACCGACAGCCGCTGCGATGAACTGAACATCACCGCGACCAGCGCGGGGAACAGCGCCGCGTAGACGCCCGTGACCAGCGGCATGCCCGCCAGCGCCGCATAGGCCACGCCCTGCGGAATGACCATCAGCGCCACGGTGATGCCGGCCGTCGCCTCGTTGCGCAGCAGCGCAGCGGAGGGGCGGGGCCAGGCGAGGCACGGAACCCAGCGCGAAAGGCGCTGGCGCAGGGAAGTAGAGGTGGTAGCCGGATTCATGGATGACGGATGGCGCCCGCGACGACGCCGAAATGGCCCGCGGGCGCAGAGAGCTTACGCGGCCGGCCGGGGAATGCCGCGGAACCGGTCTTGCCGGGCCGCTGGCTTCGTCCCCGGCGAGGGGATGTGCGAAGCGACACGCAGTGCGCCAAGCATGGGGGAGAACCTAGATCAGCGAAGTGGCGTTCCTGAGCACGTAGTCGCAGGCCTTTTCCTTGACCTTCGACGACAGGCCCTTGAGGTTCAGCGACTTGCCGTCGCCGCCCTGCAGCAGGCCCTTGGCGCCGCTGGCGAAGCCGGTCTCCTGCGTCTTCTGGCCGGTGATCCTGGCGAGCAGCTTATCCTTCACCGAGGCCGCGTTGCCGCCCAGGTAGTTGTTCTTCACGCAGTACTGAAGCACGCCGGCCGCGTTGCCGATGGTGCTGGCGCCGACGGCGGGCATCTTGATGCCGAGGCTGCTGCCCAGGTTGCCGAGGGCCGATCCGCCCGAACTGCCGGTGCCGCCCTGCGCGTTGGCGCTGGCGGCTTCGCCGGCCCTTTCCTTGAGCTGGTCGAGAAGGTTGTTGGCCTGCGCCGAGGCGCCTGCGGCGAGCAGCGCCATGGCGATGAGGGTTGAGCGGGCGTGCATGTCGTCCTCCGGTCGGTACGCGTGGTGGAAAGCGGGCACCAGCATAACGGAGAGTCCCTGGGGAGCAGCCCTGGAGGCTCGCGCTCTCGCTCTTCGTGGAGCACCGCAGAACCGGCTTTGCCGGGCCGCAGGTGTCGCCCCCGGAAGGGGCAGCGACACGGAGTGCGCGAAGGCCCGGGTGCGAGCCTTAGTTCTTGCGGGGCGGGCGCTTTTCGAG
>CAJYQC010000189.1 GCA_913776885.1 uncultured Variovorax sp. | reverse complement strand
ACCGCTACTACCACCTCTTCGGCCGTCCCGGCCTGCAGGAGGTCGACTGGATGGAGGCCGGCTTCCATCCGCTGCTCTCGGGCATGGTGAACGAGGGCATCGAGCTCCACCGCTACATACCGGGCTTCGCGTCGATCGCCACCAACGCATCGCAGCAGCAGGCTGCGGCGATGCTGCAGCTCGGCGAAAGCTCGGGCCTGTCGGCGTCCTTCCATTTCGACAGCCACAAGCTGGCCGACTACCTGCGCCGCGTGGCCGTCTCGCGCGGCGTGGTGCATCAGCAGGGAAAGGTCGAGGAGCTTTTGTGCGACGCGCAGGGCATGGCGAGCGCGGTGCGGCTCGAGGGCGTCGAAGCACCTGTCGAGCTCGGGCTGCTGATCGATGCGTCGGGGCTGGCACGCCTGGGCATCGGCGGCAAGCTGGGTGTGCGCTGGCGGTCGTTCTCCAGCTACCTGCTGCTCGATCGGGCAGTGCCCTTCCACATGCCGCATCCGCAGCCGAACCCGTCGCTGGTGACGCGCGCGATCGCGATGCCCGCGGGCTGGATGTGGCAGATACCGCTGGTCGAGCGCGTGGGCGCCGGCTACGTCTTCAGCAGCGCCCACACCGACGAGGCGCAGGTCATCGACGAGATCCATCGCCGCATCGGCCCGTCTATCGAACCGATGCGCACGCTGAGTTTCGAGCCCGGCCACTTCGAGCGGGTCTGGGTCGGCAACGTGATGGCGATCGGGTTGGCCTCGGGTTTCGTGGAGCCGCTGGAGGCGACTTCCATCGGGCAGATGCTGGAGCAGCTGCGCAATTTCGAGCGCATCGTCGCCGCGGGTGACGGTGTGGTGGCGGGGCACCTGATCGACGACTTCAACGAAGCCAATGCGCGTTGCTGGTCCGGCATCCGCGACTTCCTGCGCATGCACTACGACTGCCCGCGGCGAGACACCGCCTTCTGGCGCGACGTGGCGGAACTGCCGCTGCCGCCCAGCTACGCGGAGCTGTGGGCGTGCTTCCAGCAGCGCACCCCGCGGATGGTCGACGTGCAGGCCTACGCCATCAACGGATGGCAGGGAATCTTCCACGCCATCAACTGGCTCTTCGTGGCCGCGCCGCTGGGCGTGGTGCCGCGCGAGGCGGCTGCGGCCGAACTGGCGAGCCTGCCCGCCGCCAGCCGCAGGCGCGTGGGGGCCTACATCGACCGGATGCGTGAACTCGGCGCTGCGGGCAATTTCTCTTCCACGCAGGAGCGAAGCGCGTGACCCCTCGAACGAAACTCTGCGCGGCCGCCTTGGTGGCCCTGGCCGGCCTGCCCGCCGCCGCGCAGGATGCTCCTGTCGAGCTGAAGGCGTCGCGGCGGCTCGCGCCTAGCGCACTGGCTCGCGAACTCGGTGCGGCCCGGGCCACGGCGGCGATGCATCCATCGACTCAGGCAGCCGCCGAAGACTCGAAGCCCTTGGAGCTAGCCGATGCCGTGCGCCGCGCGGTGGCGCGCCATCCGTCGATCGCCGACGCCATCGCCACGCTGGCGCAGCAGTCCTCGGGCATCGAGGTGGCGCGCGCCGGCTACTACCCGCAGGTCAAGCTGGGCATGGGCGCCGGCCTGAACAACAACGGCGCCGCCGGCGCGAGGCGCGGCAACGGCGCACTCGCCAGCGCCTCGCTGTCGCAGATGCTCTACGACTTCGGCAAGGTCTCGGGCGCCGTCGACCAGTCCGAGGCGCAGGTCCGGCGCCAGCAGGCCATCGTGCTCAGGCAGATCGATGCCGTCGCGCAGCAAGCTGCCGAAGCCGTGGTGAAGGCGCATCGCTACCAGTCGCTTGCCGAGATCGCGCAGGAGCAGGTCAAGGCGGTCGAGAAGGTGCTCGAGACCGCGCGGCTGCGGGCGAAGTCGGGCCTGAGCACCAAGGCCGATCCGCTGCAGGCCGAGTCGCGCGTCGAGAGCGCGCGCGCGAACCTGCTGCAGGTGAAGTCGCTGCTCGCGCAGTCGCGCGAACGCCTGGCAACGCTGTTGGGCGCAGCGGCTCCGGCGCTGGTCGCCCCGCTTCCGCAGCAGCTGGCCAGCGAACTGCGATTCGACCAGGCGCCCGACGCCAGCCTGCTGCCCGACGTGCTGACCGCCGAGGCGGACCGGCGCGTCGCCGCCGCCCAGCTCGACGTGGCGAAGGCGCAGCGTTACCCGACGCTCAGCCTCGACGTCTCCGCCAACAAGGCCATGGGTGGCGTGAACCCCGGCACGCTGGAGCGCAACGGCTTCAACCACACGGTGATGCTCAACCTGTCCAGCGCGATCTACCAGGGCGGCGCGATGGATGCCCAGGTGCGCTCGGCCACCGCCGCCGAGGAGGCCGCGCGGATGCGCATCGACGCCGCCCGCCTCGTCGCGGGCGACCAGGCGCGCAGCCTGCGCGAACAGGCCGCCGGCGCGCAGGCACGGCTGGGCGTGCTGGCCGAGCGCCGCCGCAGCATCGCCGAGGCACGCGACCTCTACCGCGAGCAGTACACGCTCGGCACGCGCTCCATCCTCGACCTGCTCAACGCCGAGCAGGAGATCCACCAGGCCGCCGCCGACCAGGAGGCCGTGCTGCACGACCTCTGGGAGAGCCGCATCGGCTACATCGGCGCCACCGGACAGGGCCGCGCCTTCTACGGCCTCGACAACACCACCGTCCAGGGAATGGAACTGCTTCCATGAAGCTGCCCCAGCAATACACCAGCTGGCTCGACGCCATGCTCTATGTCGCACGCCACTACGGCATCGGCGCCTCTCAGGAGCGCGTGCGCGTCTCGCTGGCCTGGGAGCGCGGCGCGCCGCTGGATGCGCTGCTCGACCACATGGCGCGGCATCTGGGCCTCGCACTGCGGCTCGATGCCTTCTCCGTCGCGCAGCTCGACCCGTGGCGGCTGCCGCTGGTGGTGGAGTTCGACAACGGCGAGGTCGCGGTGGTTCGCACAGCCGACGGCAGCGGCAGGCTTGGCGTGCTGCTGTGCGGCGACCAGGGCCTGGAGACTTCGCTGTCGGTCGACGAGCTTCGTGCGCGCGCGAAGCGCGTCGCCATCCTGCGGCCCAACACGGCCGTTCCCGATGCGCGCGTGGACGACTACATCCGGCCCTACCGCAAGGACTGGTTCTGGGCCATCGCGCTGCGCGACTGGCGCCGCTATGGCGACATCGTGCTGGCCTCGG
>CAJYQC010000188.1 GCA_913776885.1 uncultured Variovorax sp. | reverse complement strand
CCCCCACCAGGCTTTCGAGGGAAATGCGCGCGTCTCCCGGCGCGAAGCCACGCACGCCGACGATCGGGCCCCGTCGCGCCGCAATGCGCCGCAGCACTTCCGACAGCCCCTGCGCATCGCCGTGATGCAGCGCGGCGTCGAACGCCACCGTGTCCGAAGTCCAGTCGTTCGCAATGGCCACGCATTGCTGCACCTCGGCCGGAAGCAACGCGCGCAGGCTCTGCGCCGCGGCATCGGCGGGCCAGATCGCGCTGCTGCCCACCGCGAGCACGGCGGCCAGCTGCGTCAGCCGGTCGGCTTCCGCGTCGGCCAGGCACAGCACGGCCTCGCGCGGCTCCAGCCGGTAGACGTTGCGCTCGCCGGTCGGTCCCGTCAGCGTGCGCGAGCTGCCCGAGCGTGACTGGGCCGCGAAGCGCGCGCATTGCGCCGACAACTCGGCGCGCCCGGTGGCATCGGCCCAGCGGGCCAGTGCGGACAGCGCGGGGTGCGCTGCCGGCGGAGCGCCAGCTACGGCGCGCGCCATCGCGTCATCGGGCCGTGCCGCCAGCATGCGCAGCATGTACAGCGGCCCGCCCGCCTTCGGCCCGGTGCCAGACAGGCCCTCGCCGCCGAAAGGCTGCACGCCCACCACCGCGCCCACGATGTTGCGGTTCACGTAGACGTTGCCGGCCTTCGCGTTCTCCACGACCTGCGCGATGGTCTCGTCGATGCGTGTGTGCACGCCCAGCGTCAGCCCGTAGCCGGTTCCGTTGATCTGCGCGACCAGCGCGCCGAGGTCGCGGCGGCGAAAGCGCACGAGGTGCAGCACCGGGCCGAACACTTCGCGTTGCAGCTCGGAGATGCTGTCGAGCTCGATCAGCGTGGGCATCACGAAGGTGCCGTGGCGCGTGTCGTCGCCATGCTCGCGGGCCTGGCGGAACACCGCATGGCCGCGCGCGCGCATCGCCTCCACGTGGCGCTCGATGCCGTCGCGCGCCTCGGCGTCGATCACCGGGCCCAGGTCCACCGAGAGGCGCGCCGGGTTGCCGATGGCGGCCTCGGCCATCGCACCCTTGAGCATCGCGACCACGCGGTCGGCCGCCTCTTCCTGCACGCAGAGCACGCGCAGCGCGGAGCAGCGCTGGCCGGCGCTGTCGAAGGCGGAGGCCATCACGTCGGCCACCACCTGCTCCACCAGCGCGGAGGAGTCGACGATCATCGCGTTCTGCCCGCCGGTCTCGGCGATGAGCGGCACCGGCGCGCCGTGCGCACCGAGGCGCTGCGAGAGCGTCTTCTGCAGGATGCGCGCGACCTCGGTGGAGCCGGTGAACATCACGCCCTGCACGCGCGCATCGGCCACCAGCGCCGCACCCACCGTCTCGCCGCGTCCGGGCAGCAGCTGCACCGCGGCGCGGGGAATGCCGGCCTGCCACAGCACGCGCACCGCCTCGGCCGCGACCAGCGGCGTCTGCTCGGCCGGCTTGGCCAGCACCGGGTTGCCGGCTGCGAGCGCGGCCGCCACCTGGCCGGTGAAGATCGCCAGCGGAAAGTTCCATGGGCTGATGCAGGCCATGGGGCCGAGCGCGCGATGCGTGTCGTTGGAGAAATCGCTGCGCGCCTGCGCCGCGTAGTAGCTCAGGAAGTCCACCGCCTCGCGCACTTCCGCGATGGCGTTGGCGTACGTCTTGCCGGCCTCGCGCGTGAGCAGGCCGAGCAGGCGCGGCATGCCCTGTTCGAGTTTGTCGGCCGCGCGTTCGAGCAGCGCCGCGCGTTCGGCGGGTGGCGTGGCGGCCCACGTGGGCGCGAAGGCGTGGGCCTGCGCGATGCCCGATTCGACCTCGGCGAGCGTGGCCTCGCGCACGCGGCCGACGATGTCGCGATGGTCGGCGGGGTTCGGCACCTCGGCCTCTTCGCCATCGTCGGGCGCGGCTTCGGCGAGCATCGGCGCGGCCTGCCATTGCTCGCTCGCGCTCTGGCGCAACGCATGGCCCAGCGCGCGCAGGTTGTCGTCGCTCGCGAGGTCGAGGCCGCGAGAGTTGGCGCGCTGCGTTCCGTAGAGCGCCGCCGGCAGCGGGATGGCCGGATGCGGCAGGCCGGCAGTGCCCTCCTGCGCCGCCATGCGCTCCACCGTGGCGACCGGGTCTTCCACCAGCACGTCGAGCGAGATGGTCGGGTCCGCGATGCGGTTCACGAAGGAGGTGTTGGCGCCGTTCTCCAGCAGCCGCCGCACCAGGTAGGCCAGCAGCGTCTCGTGCGTGCCCACCGGCGCATAGATGCGGCAGGGCCGCGCGAGCGGGCCCACGACCTGCTCGTAGAGCGGCTCGCCCATGCCGTGCAGGCACTGGAACTCGTACTGCCCGGGCGCGTAGCGCGACGGGTCCGCCATCGTGTAGATGGCCGCCAGCGTGTGGGCGTTGTGCGTGGCGAACTGCGGGTACACCGCCTCTGGCGAATCGAGCAGCTTGCGCGCGCAGGCGAGGTACGACACGTCGGTGTAGGCCTTGCGCGTGTAGACCGGGTAGCCGTCGAGCCCGTCGAGCTGCGCGCGCTTGATCTCGCTGTCCCAGTAGGCGCCTTTCACCAGCCGCACCATGAGCCGGTGGCCGCTGCGGCGCGCAAGGTCGATCACGAAGTCGATCACGAACGGGCAGCGCTTCTGGTAGGCCTGCACCACGAAGCCGATGCCGTTCCAGCCCGCGAGCCGGGGCTCGAAGCACAGGCGCTCCAGCAGGTCGAGCGAAAGCTCCAGCCGGTCGGCTTCCTCGGCGTCGATGTTCAGGCCGATGTCGTACTCCCGCGCCAGCAGCGCGAGCTCGCACAGCACCGGGTACAGCTCGGCCATCACGCGCGAATGCTGCGCGCGGCTGTAGCGCGGGTGCAGCGCCGAGAGCTTGATCGAGATACCCGGCCCCTCGTACACGCCGCGCCGCGCCGACGCCTTGCCGATCGCGTGGATCGCCTCTTCGTACGCGACGCGGTAGCGCCTGGCGTCCTCCATGGTCAGCGCCGCTTCGCCGAGCATGTCGTACGAATAGCGGAAGCCCTGCGCCTCCAGCTCGCGCGCGTTGGCCAGCGCCTGCGCGATGGTCTCCCCGGTGACGAACTGCTCGCCCATCATCCGCATCGCCATGTCCACGCCCTTGCGGATCAGCGGCTCGCCGCCCTTGCCGATGAGGCGCGTGAGCACCGTCGACAGGCTGCTCTCGCTGTGCGTGGCCACCAGCTTGCCCGTGAGCAGCAGGCCCCAGGTCGCGGCGTTGACGAACACCGAGGGGCTGCGGCCCGCGTGCGCCTGCCACTGGCCGTGCGCGATCTTGTCGCGGATCAGTGCGTCGCGCGTGGCGGCATCGGGAATGCGCAGCAGCGCCTCGGCCAGGCACATCAGCGCAACACCTTCCTGCGACGACAGCGCGTATTCCTCCAGCAGGCCCTGCACGAGGCCGGCGCGGCCGCTCGCGCTCTTGCGCTCGCGCAGCTGCCGGGCGATGCGGTGGGCGAGTTGCTGCGCTTCATCCGCCTGGCTGTCGGGCAGCCGTGCCTGCGCGAGCAGCGGCGGCAGGGCTTGCGGCTCGGGCGTGCGGCATGCCGCGGTGATGCGTTCGCGCAGCGGCGCGGGGTCGGAGGGCAGGCCGTCGGCGAAGGCCGCGAAGGAGGAGGGGAGGGGTTCGGGGGTCATGGTGCTGGGTGGTGGGATTTGTTGGATGATCCGCGCATGGCAGCCGAATTTGTGTTCGAAGAATGGCGTTCCGGCAGAGTAAATCTCCGGTAAACCAGTGCGATGGTCAGGTTGATGCGCAGGGGGCAGGCAGAGAATCTGCGTTCGGTCGATTCCGGGAGTGACACGAACATGCCCAGCCATAGATGGTTTCCTCGCGTGGCCCTTTCCATTGCGCTTGCCGCTTCATTCATCGCGCCATGGCAGGCGCATGCGGCAACGGCCGCAGCCTCCACCTGCCAGGACTCGGCCGCGGCGGAGTGCTTCCGCAGCTTCACGCCGCCGGGGGCCGGGGGCGCGCTCCACTACTACTCGTCGCTCGATCCCGATGCTCCCGATGCGCCGGCAGCGGGGGGCACCGCCGGGCCGACCCGGGCGCTCATCGCCATGCACGGCCACTCGCGCGATGCCGACAAGACATTCGAGGCCGCGCTGCGCACCCTGCGCAATGCCGATGCGCTCGGCGACACGCTGGTGGTCGCGCCGCTCTTCCAGGTCGCGGCCGACAAGGCGGCGGCCGGTCGCTGCAACACCACGGGCGTCCCGCTCGCGCAGCCTGGCGACCTGCTGTGGACCTGCGGCTCGTGGCTCGAAGGCGCGCGCTCCGCATCGGGCAGCAACGTCGGCTCCTTCGCGGCGATGGACGCGCTGGTCGATGAACTCGCGCGGCGCTGGCCCAGCGTGCGCACCATCACCGTCGCGGGCTTCTCGGCCGGCGGTCAGTTCGTGCAGCGCTACATCGCCTTCACGCGGCACGACGGCACGGCAGTCGGCAAGCCGGCGATGCGCTACGTGGTCGCCGACCCGAGCACCTGGCTCTACTTCGACCCGGTGCGCCCGCAGTTCTCTGCCGACGGTGCCTCGGTAACCGGCTTCGTCGTGCCCGACGCAGCGTCGTGCCCGCAGACGAACCGCTGGAAGTACGGCACCGACGATCTCCCCGCGCACCTGGGACGCACCGCCGCGCAGGCGCGGCAGCAGTACGCGCGGGCCGACATCAGCTATCTGGAAGGCGCGCTCGACAGCAGCGACGCCAGGGGCACCGCGTACCGCGTGCTCGACAAGTCGTGCGCCGCGCTCGCGCAGGGTCCGTTTCGCATGCAGCGCGGTCTGGCCTACGCAGCCTACGACCGTAAGCTGCTCGCGCCCGACAAACACCGGGAGGTCGTGGTGGTGCCGGGCTGCGCGCACGACGTGGCCTGCGTCTTCCCCTCCGAGGCTGCGCGCGCCGCGCTGGTCGGGCCCCCGCGCTGAAGGCATTGGCCCGTCGACGGACTTGACGTGGTTTCCTGAATGGTAGATATTTCATCCACTATGACGGAAATCAAGGATTCGGCCGAGACGGAAAGCCCGTCCGGCCTCAACCATCGCATCGCTCAGCGCGTGCGCGACCTGCGCGCGGCCCGGGGCCTGTCGCTCGATGCGCTCGCCACGCAATGCGGCGTGAGCCGCTCCATGATCTCGCTCATCGAGCGCGCAGAGAGCAGCCCCACCGCCGTGGTGCTCGAGAAGCTCGCGGCCGGCCTCGGCGTGTCGCTGGCATCGCTGTTCGACGCGCCTGCGCGGGCCGCCGATCCGGTCTCGCGGCTGGCCGACCAACTGCAGTGGCGCGATCCGCATTCGGGCTATCTGCGCAGGAACGTGTCGCCCGGCGGCTTCGCGTCCCCGATCCAGATCGTGGAGGTGGAGTTTCCGCCCGGCGCGCGCGTGGCCTACGAGACCTCGGCGCGCGAGCCGCTCATCCACCAGCAGGTGTGGGTGCTCGACGGTGTCATCGAAGTCACGCTGGGCGAGGAAAGCCACCGGCTCGAGACCGGCGATTGCTTTGCCATGGTGCTCGACCGTCCCATGAGCTATCACAACCCCTCGCGCAAGACCACGCGCTACGCTGTGGTGATCGCGACCGCCCCTTCTTCCTGGAGATGAACATGACGACATCTCCCGCCGGCACCATCGCGGCCATCCGCGTGCTTGACGCCGTGTCCGAAGCGCAGCTGGACGGCCTCGTCGCCGTGCTGGCCGATTGCGTGGAGGGCGGCGCCTCCGTGAGCTTCATGAAGCCGCTGACCGAGGAGCGCGCCCGCGCCTTCTGGCGCAGCGTGGCTGCCGGCGTGGCCAGCGGCGATCGCGCACTGCTCGTGGCGGAAGACGGCGAAGGCATCGTCGGCACTGTGCAGGTTTTGCTCGCGCAGCCCGAGAACCAGCCGCACCGCGGCGAAGTGGCGAAGATGCTCGTGCACCGCCGCGCGCGCCGCCGCGGCATCGGCGCGCTGCTGATGAAGGCGGCCGAACGGGTGGCGCGCGAACGCGGCAAGACGCTGCTGGTGCTCGACACCGGCAGCGCCAATGCGGAGCGGCTCTACGAACGCTCGGGCTGGGTGCGCGTCGGATCGATTCCCGGCTTCGCGCTGCTGCCGCAGGGCGAGCCCTGCGACACCACCTTCTTCTATCGCGAGCTGAAGTGAGGCCGCGGCGACGGACGGCCGCTTCGGCGCAAGCCGCGAGAGGCGCACGCCGGCCCGTTCGTTGGCCGGGCCGCTGACGGTGTGGCAGAAGCCGTGATGGCCGAGCGCCTTCAGCCGGCCTGAGCGGAGTTGAGCGACCCCGGGGTGGGGACGCACAGAGAAGATTCAGACGAGAAAGGGCAGCGTGTCCGCGAGCATGTGCGCGAACACGACCGGCCAGAGCCAACCGGTGCGCAGGTAGAACAGCCCGAACACGACGCCGACCACCGCCAGCGACAGCGCACCGTTCGGCCCCTGGTAGAGGTGGTACAGCACCCGCACCAGCACGCTCACGCCCAGCGCGAACGAGGCGCCGTGGTGGCGCAGCCCCTTCTGCAGATAGCCCAGCAGGAAGACCTCTTCGTACAGCCCGTTGACCACCGAGAGCACAAGCACCATCGCCATCGACGGACGCGCCCCTTGCATCATGCGTTCGATCGGCTGCGTGGCCGCGGCGTCGCCCAGCGGCAGGACGACGATCACGCTGGCCAGCACGGCGCCGATGTAGAGCAGCGCTCCCACGCCGCAGCCCTTCAGCGAGGGCACGGGGAGCAGCCCGCGCACCGAATAGCCCCGGCTGCGCAGGATGAGCAGCGCGATCGGCCCCACGAACAGCTCGAAGGCCACGATGCCGAAGAGCGATGCGTCGTCGAAGGCAGCGTCGCGAAAGCCGGCGCTCACCGACCACAGCGAGCCCATGATGAACCAGCCAAAGCACAGGGTCACGATGCCAAGGGCTTCCAGCGGCGTAGCGGTCGGCTCGGAGGTGGGTTGCTTCATGCGTGTCGATTGGGGGTGACGAACGCGAACACGCCGGCTGGCATGTCGCGCCGGCCGGCATGTTAAGGGGTCGAGCGGCGAAGCGCCCGGTCTACCGCGCGCCGAAGGATGCGTTCTCGAACAAGTCCTTGAACTCGCGAGGCTGGGAACGCCAGTACTGGTGGGGTGCGTTCACCCGCGCGCCCAGTTCGGCGGCCGCATGCCAGGGCCAGCGCGGGTCATACAAAATCGCGCGCGCCAGCGCCACCGCATCGGCCTGCCCGTTGGCGACGATGGCCTCGGCGTGCGCGGGCTCGGTGATGAGCCCCACCGCGATCGTCGGCAGGCCGACCTCCGCCTTGATGCGCTGCGCGAACGGCACCTGGTAGCCCGCACCCAGCGTGATCGCCTGCTTCGGCGACACGCCGCCGCTGGACACGTGGATCGCCGCGCAGCCGCGCTCCTGCAGTGCGTGCGAGAAGGCGACGGTGCTGTCGAGGTCCCAGCCGCCGGGCACCCAGTCGCTGGCCGACACGCGCACCCACACCGGGCGGTCGGCGGGAAACTCCGCGCGCACCGCGTCGAACACTTCGAGCGGGAAGCGCAGGCGGTTCTCCAGGCTGCCGCCAACCATCGCGATGACGAGTACGGCGGCAGCCTGGAGAACCGCCTGCGCTTCCCGCTCGAAGTGTTCGACGCGGTGCGCGCGGAGTTTCCCGCC
>CAJYQC010000187.1 GCA_913776885.1 uncultured Variovorax sp. | reverse complement strand
AGCGCCGGGGCGCGTTCTGCAGTTCCACGCCGGCGCTCTGCAGCAGGAAGACGAACGAGGCCGACGAGCCATCCAGGATGGGCACCTCTTCGGCCGTGATGTCGATGTAGAGATTGTCGATGCCCAGGCCCGCGCAGGCGGACATGATGTGCTCGACGGTCTGCACCTTGGCGCCGCCGGTGGAGACCGTGGACGCCAGGCGCGTGTCGGTGACCGACTCGGCCGTCATGCGGATCTCGGCCGGCTCGGGCAGGTCGACGCGGCGGAACACGATCCCCGTGTCGGCCGGTGCCGGCCGCAGCGTCAGCTCCACGCGCTGGCCGCTGTGAAGCCCCACGCCCACGGCGCGGCTGATGGACTTGAGGGTTCGTTGTTGCAGCACGGCCGGGATTTTAGGCGCCCGACGCGCATGGCGGCCTATGCCCCTCGCTATGGCACCGATAGACATGGGTTCTATGCAATTCCTTCGAAATGGCCAGGAACCGGCCCGGAATGGACGCAAAGGGCACGAGGCGAGCGCAGCGCGTAGAGCCAGCAGACGTCCCTTTCAGGTCGCCCCCGCACCCCCTGCGCCCCCTCGTACCCTCTGCGTCGAGCTGGCCCATTCGCGAACACCGAGGAACCGGCTTAGCCGGGCCTCAGGTGTTGCCCCCGGTAGGGGGTTGGCGAAGCGACACGAAGTGCGCGCAGCCTGGGGGCGAGCCAGGCTCAGTCGGCCTGGCGGCGCAGGAAGGCCGGGATTTCGAAGTCGTCCATGCCGCCCGAGGACAGCGCGTCGACCTTCGCAGCTGCCATCGTGCGGTTGGTGCGCCACACGCTGGGAACCGCCATGCCGTCGTAGTTGGGCTGGCTGCCGCTCACGCCCACGCCGCCTGCATGACCCACGCCACCGAGCGTCGGCACGGTGAACGGGATGTTGTCGGTGCCGGTGCGAATGACTTCCAGCGTGGGCTGCTGGCGGCGAGCGTCGGGACGCGAGAGGCCGGTGGCCACCACGGTCACGCGCATCTCGTCGCCCAGGCTGTCGTCGTAGGCGGCGCCGTAGATCACGTGCGCGTCCGGCGATGCGTAGGCGCGGATGGTGTTCATCGCGAGCTTCGACTCGTTCAGCTTCAGCGAGCTCTTCGACGCCGTCACCAGCACCAGCACGCCCTTGGCGCCCGAGAGGTCGATGCCTTCGAGCAGCGGGCAGGCCACGGCCTGCTCGGCGGCGATGCGCGCGCGGTCGGGGCCTGCGGCCGCGGCCGTGCCCATCATGGCCTTGCCCGGTTCGCCCATCACGGTGCGGACGTCTTCGAAGTCGACGTTCACGCCGCCGTACTCGTTGATGATTTCCGAAATGCCGCCCACGGCGTTCTTCAGAACGTCGTTGGCCTGTGCGAAGGCTTCGTCCTGCGTCACGTCCTCGCCCAGCACGTCGAGCAGCTTCTCGTTGAGCACGACGATCAGCGAGTCGACGTTGGCTTCGAGCTCGGCCAGGCCGGCGTCGGCATTGGTCATGCGGCGGCCGCCTTCCCAGTCGAAGGGCTTGGTCACCACGCCGACCGTGAGGATGCCCATTTCCTTGGCCACACGCGCGATCACCGGAGCAGCACCGGTGCCGGTGCCGCCACCCATGCCGGCGGTGATGAACAGCATGTGCGCGCCGTCGATGGCTGCGCGGATGTCGTCCACCGCGGCCTCGGCTGCGTCACGGCCCTTCTCGGGCTTGCTGCCTGCGCCCAGGCCGCTGGTGCCGAGCTGGATGATCTTGTGTGCATTGCTGCGTTGCAGGGCCTGCGCGTCGGTGTTCGCGCAGACGAACTGAACGCCCTGCACACCGCGTTCCATCATGTGGGCGACCGCATTGCCGCCGCCACCGCCGACACCGATCACCTTGATCTGCGTGCCCTGGTTGAACTCTTCGACTTCGATCATTTCGATGGTCATTTTCTAGCTCCTTGAATCTTGCAGTTGCCGTTATGTGTCTATGAATACTTCTTGTGATGAGAGGCTCAACGATGAGCACGCCGCGATGGTGGACCTGTGCGTCGCCATCGCTCGCTGAAATGCATCGGAGGGCTGCCGCGCGCGAGCCACAGTGGAGACTTGATCATGGCTAGAAATTCCCCACGATGAAGTCCTTGAAACGTCCGAATGCAGTCTTTACGGACCCATTCTTCTGTGCGACCTTGAAGCCGCGCATGCGCGCGAATCGTGCTTCCTCGAGAAGGCCCATGACTGTAGCGGCGCGAGGCTGTGCAACCATGTCGGACAACGCGCTGGAATACTTTGGAATGCCGCGGCGCACCGGCTTGAGGAAGATGTCTTCGCCGAGCTCGACCATGCCGGGCATCACCGCGCTGCCGCCCGTGAGCACCACGCCCGACGACAGCACTTCTTCATAGCCCGACTCGCGCACCACCTGCTGCACCAGCGAGAAGATCTCCTCGATGCGCGGCTCGATCACGCCGGCCAGCGCCTGCTTGCTCAGCATGCGCGGGCCGCGGTCTCCGAGGCCGGGCACTTCGACCTGCGTTTCGGGGTCGGCCAGCAGCTGCTTGGCGAAGCCGTTCTCTACCTTGATGTCTTCCGCGTCCTTCGTGGGCGTGCGCAGCGCCATCGCGATGTCGCTGGTGATGAGGTCGCCTGCGATCGGGATCACCGCCGTGTGGCGGATCGCGCCGTTGGTGAAGATCGCCACGTCGGTCGTGCCTGCGCCGATGTCCACCAGCACCACGCCCAGCTCACGCTCGTCCTCGGTGAGCACCGCCTGGCTCGAGGCCAGCGGGTTCAGCATGAGCTGGTCGACCTCCAGGCCGCAGCGGCGCACGCACTTGATGATGTTCTCGGCCGCGCTCTGCGCGCCGGTCACGATGTGCACCTTGGCCTCCAGCCGCATGCCGCTCATGCCGATCGGCTCCTTCACGTCCTGGCCGTCGATCACGAACTCCTGCGGCTCCACCAGCAAGAGGCGCTGGTCGCTGGAGATGTTGATGGCCCGCGCCGTCTCCACCACGCGGGCCACGTCGGCGGGCGTCACTTCCTTGTCCTTCACCGCCACCATGCCGCTCGAATTGATGCCGCGGATGTGGCTGCCGGTGATGCCGGTGTAGACGCGGCTGATCTTGCAGTCGGCCATCAGCTCGGCCTCTTTCAGCGCCTGCTGGATGCTCTGCACGGTGGCGTCGATGTTCACCACCACGCCGCGCTTGAGGCCATTGCTCGGCGCGATGCCCAGGCCGGCCAGCTTGAGCTCGCCGCCGGGCAGCACCTCGGCCACGACCACCATCACCTTGGCGGTGCCGATGTCGAGTCCTACGACCAGGTCTTTGTATTCTTTGGGCATTGGGATATGTCCTCGATTCCTCGGTATTCGCTACTTGATTTTTCTTGGGGTCTCGGGCGAGACCGTGGTGACGCCGCGCAGCCGCAGGGCATACGCGTCGTTGTGGCGCAGGTCCGCGCCCTCGACGTCGGCCATGGTGCGGCGGTACTGGCCCGCGACCTGGGTCACGGTCTTCAGGAAGCGCTGCAGGCGGGCCGTCACCTCTTCGCCCTGGCCGCGGCCGAGCTCCAGCTCTGCGCCGCTGTCGAGCACCACCTTCCAGCTGCCGCGGCTCGACAGCGTGAGTTCGTCGATGCTCAGGTCGTAGGGCTGGAACTGCGGCTCCAGCACGCGGTACATGCCCAGCACCTGGCCGGCCTGCTCGATCGGGCCGTCCAGGCGCGGCAGACTTCCGTCCACCTCGGCCACGTTGGCCTCGAACACGTCGCCGAAGCCGTTGATCAGCTTCGAGCCGGCCTCGTCGCCCCAGGTGGCCACGGGCACCTGCTCGGTCAGCGTGACACGCAGCTTGTTCGGAAACTCGCGGCGCACCACGGCGCTGCGCACCCACGGCACCGACTCGAAGGCAGCGCGTGCGCGCGCCAGGTCGATGGTGAAGAAGTTGCCCGACAGCTGCGGCGCCACGTTGGCGCGCAGCGTGACGGCGTTGTTGTGCGTGACCTCGCCGTCCACCTTGATGCCGGCGATCGGGAAGAAGGG
>CAJYQC010000186.1 GCA_913776885.1 uncultured Variovorax sp. | reverse complement strand
ATGGCAGATCACCGTGCGCGACGACGGGCAGCGGCTCTTCTACGGCGCGCTGCCCACGCTGATCCATTGGGGTGCGGTGCATCCCACCGACGCCATGCCCGCGTCGGGCGTCGTGCTGCGCTCGCTGCGCGCTACGCATCCGCGCGCGCCGGCGCTGGCCGCCGCGCTGTCGGCCATCGGCATGGCGGGCATGGAGGTCGGTGCCGGCGCGCCCAACCTCATTGCCGTGCTCGACACGCCGCGCGGCAGCGTGACCCTCGAATCACAAGGACTCTGACATGCTGAGCTTCACCGAGATCGCCCTCTTCGCCTTCGCATCGCTGCTGCTGGCGCTCACGCCGGGGCCGAACATGATCTATTGCGTCTCGCGCACGCTGGTGCAGGGGCGGCGCGCGGGGCTCATATCGCTGGGCGGCGTGCTGCTGGCCTTCCTGGTGCACCTGTTCGCGGCGGCGCTCGGGCTCACAGCGCTGCTGCTGGCGGTGCCGCTGGCCTTCGACGCGATCCGCATCGCTGGCGCGGCCTACCTGCTGTGGCTCGCATGGCAGGCGGTGAAGCCCGGCGGCACCGCGCCCTTCGAGGCGCGCGCGCTGCCGGCCGACCCGCCGGGCAAGCTGTTCCGCATGGGCTTTCTCACGAACCTGCTGAACCCGAAGGTGGCGATGTTCTATCTCTCGTTCTTCCCGCAGTTCCTCCACCCCGAGCGCGGCTCCGTGCTGCTGCAGAGCATGCAGCTGGGCATCGCGCAGATGACCGCCAGCGCGCTGGTCAACACGGTGATGATCGTCGGCGCCGCAGGCATCACGGCCGTGCTGTCGCAAAGCGCCGGCTGGCTGCGCGCGCAGCGCTACGTGATGGGCAGCGTGCTCGCCGCGCTGGCCGTGCGCGTGGCGCTGACCGAACGCAAGTAAGAACAGGCAGAGAGCCAGGAAACCCGATGAGATTCACCCGCGAAGAAATCGAAGCGGCGCAGCGCACCGTGCAGGCGGCCATGCCGCCCACGCCGCAGTACGCCTGGCCGCTGCTGTCGCAGCGCCTGGGGGCCACCGTGTGGGCCAAGCACGAGAACCACACGCCCGTCGGCGCGTTCAAGATCCGCGGCGGCCTGACCTACTTCGAGACGCTGGCGCGCGAGCAGCCGACGGTGCGCCACGCGATCAGCGCCACGCGCGGCAACCACGGCCAGTCGGTCGGCTTCGCGGCGCGCCGCCATGGGCTGGGCGCGACCATCGTCGTGCCGCACGGCAACTCGACCGAGAAGAACGCCGCGATGCGTGCACTGGGCGTCACGCTGGTCGAGCACGGCGACGACTTCCAGGCCGCGTCGGAACATGCGGCCGCGCTCGCCGAACGCGACGGCCTGCACCGCGTGCCCTCGTTCCACCGCGAGCTGGTGCGCGGCGTCTCGACGGCGTATGTCGAGTTCTTCGAAGCGCTCTCGGCCACGCCGCCCGACGTGCTTTTCGTGCCTATCGGCCTGGGCTCGGGCTTCGCGGCCGCGGCGGCTGCGCGCGCGCATTGCGGCATGTCGACGAAGCTCATCGGCGTGGTGTCGGCGCATGCGACGGCCTACCTCGATTCCTTCCGCGCGGGCAAGCCGGTCGAGTCGCCCGTGACCACGCGGCTGGCCGACGGCATGGCCTGCCGCACGCCGGTGCCCGAATCGGTGGAACTGATACTGCGCGAGGCCGACGACGTGGTCATGGTCACCGACGACGAGATCGCGCAGGCGATGCGCATCCTCTTCAGCGACACGCACAACGTGGCCGAGGGCGCCGGCGCAGCCGCATTGGCTGCGGCGCTCCAGCAGCAGGAGCGCTGGCGCGGCAGCACGGTGGGCGTATGCCTGAGCGGCGGCAATGTCGACTCGGACATGTTCGCCGGCGTGCTGGCCGCCGCCTGACCGGAATTCAGGAAACTCGGGAGTTCAGGGCAGAGGCCCGGTGTTGGCCGTTTCCAGCGGCAGCCGCGACACCTCTTCCAGCAGCAACGCGAGTTGCCGTGCGGCCTCGTCGACCACCGCCTGCCCGTGCGCCGCGGTGGCGGCGGCCGCGTTGCCCGCGGCGCCGTGGGCGTTGTAGTCCTCGATGGCCCAGCCGAGCTTGGCGCTCCTGCCGTTGCCGAGGATCGCGTAGTCGGCCGCGCGCTGGCGCGAGGTGGAGTCGAAATCGCGCGCCTCGCCCATGCGCACCAGCTGCGGCGAGAGCGCCAGCATCATCGACGTCTCGATCTCGCCCGCGTGCACGCCGAAGCGATGCTCGTGCGCGCTGAACTGCGCACCGGCGTCGCCCAGCGGCAGGTTGAACCAGCTCACGCTGTAGACGATGAGCCCGTGCTTGGCGCGCAGCTCGCGCGCCACGATGTCCATCGCCCCCACGTGGCCGCCATGCGCATTGAAGAGCACCAGCTTCTTCACGCCCGCGCGCGCCACGCCTGCGCCGATTTCCTTCCACATGCGGATCAGCGTCTCGGCCGACAGCGTGAGCGTGCCCGCGAAGCGCGCGTGCTCGGGGCTCAGGCCGATCTGCTGCGTCGGCAGGAAGAGCACAGGCAGCGCGGCCGGCAGCAGCGGCAGCGACGCGGCCACGATGCCGTCGGCCAGGATCGTGTCCACGCCCAGCGGTAAGTGCGGCCCGTGCTGCTCGGTCGCACCCAGTGGAAGCACTGCGACGGTGGCGCACGCGTCGAGCGCGGCGAAGTCGCGCGTGGTGAGCTGCGACCAGAAACGGGGAAGCGGCGGGGAAGGCTGTGAAGGAACCGTGGGGGCCTGGGGTGCGTTCATCACGCGATCTTAGGCCGGGCCGCCAGCGCGCGGGCGTCGGCGTGTCGGGCGGCCGTCCGACAAGAGCGATCGACTCAGACGCCCAAAACGCGAACCTCTTCACGCCTAGAAACGCAAAGTTCAGTCAATTGTTTGCGCCAGTTAACAATCATCACTAAAGTTATTGAAGATTTGATTCCCCGAATCGGGGGCGCCGGTCTGTCACCCAGGCCCCCCGTTCCTTGCGGCGTCGCGATGGGTCGCCCGAGGGATTTTTTCGGTTTTCCAAGGGAGCAAGGTGTTCATCCAGAAAAAGACTGGAGGCACGGCCATGGCCATGCGCGTTTCGGCGCCGGCCGGTCCGATGCTTCTTCGATTCGCGCGGACCGCGCAAAAACTTCCCTCTCTGCCCCTGGCCTGCACGCTGGCGTTCTGTGCGCCGGTTGCGCTCGCGCAGCCGGCGCCCGCACAGCCAGCGGCCATCGACAGCGCTCGTTCGCCGAATGACGCTGGCTACGACGCACGCCGGCACGACGCGCTGATCACCGGGCGCCGCGAAGGCCGGGTCACCGCTGCCGATGCGCTGCGCCAGCTCAAGGCATGGCTGGCAGGGCCTATCGACGGCGACGCGCGCCGGCGCGTGGCGTCCGACGCCATCGCGATCGCTTCGGCGGACGGCCAGTACGCGCAGGCCGTCGCACTCGCTCGCGAGTTCGCGCCCTCGACGCTGCAGACCTATGCGCTGGGCCCGCTCGCGGTGGCCGCCAGGCGCACGCACGACACCCGCCTGCAGGGCGAGACGATCGCCGTCTGGCGCGCCCGGCAGCCCGATGCGCGCGAACCCCGCGTGCACGAGGCCTGGTGGCGCATAGAAAGCGGCGACCTCGCCGGCGCGCAGGCGCTGTACGACGCGCTGTCGCAGCCGGCGCCCGCGCGCATCGACGATCGCGTGGCGCTGCTCGAACTGCGCGGCGCGCTCGCACGGGCCCGCAGGGACACGCTGCAGGCCCTGGGCGCCTACACCGAGGCCGCAGCGCTTCGACCCGGCCGACCCGACCTGCGCCGCGAGGCCGACTTCCTCCTCGCCGACAGCGGCGCCGCATCGAGCGCCTTTGAGAGCGCGGAGGCCGCGCAGCGCGCCACCCCCGGCAGCTTCTCGCCGCTGGCGCTGTCCACCCTGCAACAGGAAGCGCTCGCGCAGCGGCTGCGCTGGGCGATCCGCGCACGCGACCAGCGCCTGGGCGCACAGCGCGTCGTGGCGCTCGACCGCGTGCTGGCCGAGCAGGAAGCCGCGCTGGCCCGCGTCGATGCGGAGGCGCCACAGGCGGATGCCGCAGAAGCGGACGCATGGCACGGCCTGCGCACCAAGCTGCAGTCCGATCGGCTGCTGGCGCTGGTCGAGCGCGGCCGGCCGGCCGAGGCCATCGCGCTCTACGACGCGATGCGGGCCACCGACACGAACATTCCCGCCTACGCGCTGGTGGCTGCGGCCCGTGCGCTCGCGCAGGAGCGCCGCTCCATCGAGGCCGTGCCCGTCTTCGAGGCCGCCATCGCCTGGCGCGGCGCCGA
>CAJYQC010000185.1 GCA_913776885.1 uncultured Variovorax sp. | reverse complement strand
TCTGCAGCGTGAGCACCAGTGCGCCTGGGGCGAGATGCGGCCTGATCTGCTGTGCCGCAGATTCAGTGTCGGTCGATTTCACGCAGAAGAGCACGAGGTCGGCGCCCTGCACGGCCGATGCCCCGGTGCTCGCGGCAACGCGCACGTGCTCATCGAAGGCGCTGGTCTCCAGGCGCAGGCCCCTGGCGCTGACGGCCTCCACGTGCGCGGGGCGGCCGATCAGCACCACCTCGTGCCCGGCGCGCGCGAGCATCGCCCCGTAGTAACAGCCGACCGCGCCGGCTCCCGTGACTGCGACTTTCATCGGATCGTCTCCTTGCTTGTCCATGCGGGGCCCGAGCCTGGCCAGAAAGGCGGCTTCATACCTCGGTTTCCACACCGCGCGACTTCAGCCCCTCGTCGAGCAGCCATTCGCGGAATGCCGCGAAGGCCGGCAGGTCGAGGCGGTCGGGCCGGTAGCAGAGGTAGTGTCCCTGGTTCACGCTCACGGGCGTGCCGCAGGGGCTCAGCAGCGCGCCTTCGGCGAGCTCTTCCTGCACCAGCAGCTTCGGCACGAGGCCGATGCCAAGTCCGTTGAGCGCCGCCTGGATCAGCGCCGAATACTGGGCGAAGCGCGGCCCGGCCACGGTCTGCACCTCGGGCACGCCGTGCTGCGCGGCCCATTGGCGCCAGGCGCTGGGCGCGCCCTCGTGGTGCAGCAGGGTGTGGCCGACGATGTCGGCGGGCTGCGCGATGCGATGGCGCCCTTCCACCAGCGAGCGCGCCACGATCAGCACGAACTCGCGCCCCGCAATGTATTCGGACACCACGCCGGGCCAGCCATCGGGGCCATAGCGGATGGCGGCGTCCACGCCTGCAGGGATGCCGTCGCTGGGCTCCAGGTGGCGGCTGAAGCTCAGCATCACGTGGCGGCTTTTCTGGCTGAAGGCGGGCAGGCGCGGAATGAGCCACTTGGTAAGGAAGGTGGGCACGCTCGCAAGCGTGAGCAGGCCGGCGCCGGCGTCGCCCGAGCGGGCCTCGAAGGTGGCGGTCTCGATGGCGCGCAGGCCGCCGGAGATCTTCTGCCAGTACACGCGACCCTGCGGCGTGAGCTGCACGCCGCGGCCGTTCTTCTGCAGCAGCTCGCGGCCCAGGAAGGCCTCAAGCCCCGCGATCTGCTTGCTGACCGCGCTCACGGTGATGCACAGGGCTCCGGCGGCGAGCGTGATGCTCTGGTGGCGCGCCACGGCGTCGAAGGCCAGCAGCTCCTGGATGGTGGGGCAGTCGCGCTTCATGCATGGCCCCGCTTCATGAAAGCCGCGTGAAAAAGGGTTTCCAATTGCTCAAGTGTCGTCATCCAACTTTCACCCATAAGTACGCATGCGGTTCCTAGAATTCGGTACGGCGCGGCGGCATGACCGGCGCGAACAGTAGCGCATCCGGAAAGTATGCCGGGTGTCCATGACATTGGAGACAAACTTGGTTCGCGTCATCTCGCTCGTCTACGGCCTGTACCTGCTGCTGCCCATCGCGCTGCTGCTGGTCGGCAGCGTGGGCGGCAACTGGACCAACACGCTGCTGCCCACGGGCATCACCGGCCAGTGGTATGCCGACCTCTGGCTCGACACGTCCTTCCGCAAGGCCTTCGTGAGCAGCCTGGTGGTGGCGCTCTCGGCCTGCGCCATCAACACCGTGCTGGCGCTGCCGCTGGCCTATGCGCTGTACCACGGCGCACGGCGCGGCGGCAGCCTGGCGGCGCGCATCGTGAGCGCCACGCCGGTGGCGGTGCCGACGATCACGCTGGCCTTCGGCTACATGATCGTCTTCAACACCGACCTCGCGCCCTGGCTGGGCTCGATGCCGTTGCTGATCGCGGCGCACGCGATCCTCACGCTGCCCTATCTCACCAACACGCTGCTGACCGACCTGCGGCACCTCGACCTCGGCCGGCTGGAGCAGGCGGCCGCCACGCTCGGCGCCTCGGGCTGGCAGCAGTTCACCGGCATCGTGCTGCCCAGCCTGCGCCAGAGCCTGATCAGCGGGCTGGTGATGGTGGCGGCCATCTCGGTGGGCGAGTTCGGCGTGTCGAACCTGCTCACCAGCTTCCAGAACCGCACCTACCCGGTGGTGCTGCTGCAGGCCTTCTACGGCGCGACGGGCTTCGCCTGCGCGGCCACGGTGATCCTGCTGGTGCTGGCGAGCGCGTCGGCGCTTCTTTCCTCCTCCCTCGTGAAGCAACGCGCATAAGCGGCAGACCCGATACGCCATGAGCCTCCTCCTCGACAAGGTCAGCTACAACTACCCCGGCAGCACGCACGGGCTGCACGACGTATCGCTGGACGTGCGCACCGGCGAGCTGGTCGCGGTGATCGGGCCCAGCGGCTCGGGCAAGTCGACGCTGCTGAAGCTGGTGTCGGGCCTGGAGACGGGCCACACCGGCCGCATCGCACTCGACGGCGAGGACATGTCGCGCACGCCGGTGCACCAGCGCCACATCGGCATGGTGTTCCAGAGCTACGCGCTCTTTCCGCACCTGAGCGTGCTCGACAACGTGGCCTACGGCCTCAAGCTGCGCAAGGTGGCGACGACCGAGCGGCACCGCCGCGCGCAGGAGCTGCTAGACATCGTGGGGCTGGGCGAGTACGCCGGCCGCGCCGTGGCGCAGCTCTCGGGCGGCCAGCAGCAGCGCGTGGCGCTGGCCCGCGCGCTGGCCATCGACCCGCGCGCCCTGCTGCTCGACGAGCCGCTCTCGGCACTCGACGCCAGCGTGCGCGGCCACCTGCGCGACCAGATCCGCGCCATCCAGCAGCGCTTCAATGCCACCACGCTGCTGGTCACGCACGACCAGGAGGAAGCGCTGGCCATGGCCGACCGCGTGGCGATGCTCAAGGACGGCAGGCTGCTGCAGATCGCCACGCCGCGCGACCTCTACGAGAACCCCGCGAGCCGCGCGGTGGCCGAGTTCGTCGGGCTCTCGACGATCCTGCCCGCGAAGGTGGCCGCGCCCGGCCGGCTGGACCTGGGTTTCGCAGAGCTCTTCGCCGACACCGGCCGGCGCGCCTTCGGCACCGAGGTACAGGTGCTGGTGCGGCCCGAGCACATCCGGCCCGATCCGGCCGCCGACGCCGTCAACCGTCTCGCAGGACGCCCCGGCGCGCAGCGCTACCTGGGCGCGCTCACGCGCTACGACTTCGAGGTGCCGGGCGCGGGCAAGCCCTTCCTCGCCGAATCGGCCCGGCCTGCGGCCGAGGCCGTCGCCATCGCGCCCGAGCACCTTCGCTTACTCGACCACTGACCTCTTCCTCCAAGGAGCCACCATGCAACGCAGACATCTGATCCAGGCCGCCGGCGCACTGCCGCTGGCCACCCTCGCGGCCCGTACCGCATTCGCCTTCGACGGCCCCGAGCTCTACGCGGGCGAGAAGGCGCTGTACGCCGAGGCGCAGAAGGAAGGCCTGTGCGTCTCCTTCGACACCGGCCCCGAGTGGGCCAACTGGAAGTCGCTGTTCCGCGACTTCAAGAAGCGCTACCCCGAGATCGAGCTGACCTACAACGACATCGGCTCCGCCGCCACCGTGGTCGCCCTCGAAAAGACCAAGCGCCGCCCGCAGGCCGATACCGCCTACTACTTCGCCGCTTCGGCCGTCGACGCCGCGAAGAAGGACGTGGTCGCGCCCTTCAAGCCCGTCAACTTCGACAAGCTCCCGCCCGTGTTCCGCGAGGCCGAGGGCCGCTGGTTCACCATCCACACGCTCAACATCGCCTTCCTGGTCAACAAGAAGCTGGTGAAGAACGTGCCCACGAGCTGGGCCGACCTGCTCAAGCCAGAGTTCAAGAACACCGTGGTGTACCTCGACCCGCGCTCCACCGGCATCGGCCAGGTGCTGACCTTCGCGGCGGCGTACGCCAACGGCGGCAGCGTCGACAACGTGCAGCCCGGCACCGACTACCTCGGCAAGCTGCATGCGGCCGGCAACGTGCTGCGCGTAGAAGGCACCACGCCCTACGCCAAGTTCCTCAAGGGCGAGATCCCGGTGTGGATCAGCTACGAGAACGACGGCCTGAAGGCCAAGCACGTCGACGGCATGGGCGACGCGGTGGAAGTCGTGATCCCCAAGGAAGCCAGCGTGGCCGCACCCTACGCCATCAGCCTGGTGAAGAACGGCCCCAACCCGAACGCGGGCAAGCTGTGGCTCAACTTCATCATGAGCGAGGCCGGCCAGTCGCTGTTCGCGCAGGGCTTCGTGCGCCCCGCCGTGCCGGGCACGCCGCTGGCCGCCGACGTGGCCGCCAAGATGCCGGCCGCGCCGCAGATCAAGCCGCTGGACGTGGTGAAGGCCTCGGAGCGCAAGGCGGAGATCGACAAGCTCTGGGCGCAGGCCGCATTGAAATGACGCACTTCCCCAGTCTTCGCGCACTTCATGTCGCTTCGCCAATCCCCGCGCCGGGGGCGACACCAGCGGACGGGCGAAGCCCGTTGCGCGGTGCCTCACGCCGCGGCCATGCCGTTTGCATGCGCCGTGGGCCGCGGCAGGTCGTGACGGAGAACTGAGATGCGACGCTTTGGCGCCTGGCCTGCATGGGCCTTCATGGCGCTGTTCTTCGCGGTGCCGCTGGCTTCGCTGCTGCCGGAGGCCTTCGGCGAGGGCGGCAGCGCGTTCGGGCGGCTGTTCGGCAACGCGCTGTTCTTCGGCGCGCTGCGCAACACGCTCGCGCTCGGGCTCGCGGCGGGTGCGATGTCGGCGCTGGTGGGCACCTGCATCGCGATCGAGCTGGCACGCCAGCCCGAGGCGCGCCGCCGCTGGATGATGACGCTGCTGGGCCTGCCGCTCGCGTTCTCGGGGCTGGTGATCGCCTACGGCTTCATTCTGGCCTTCGGCCGTGCGGGCTTCGTGACGCAACTGCTCGCGGGCCTGGGCGCCGACCCGGCCGCCATCGGCAGCTGGATCTACAGCGTGTCGGGCCTGGGTTTTGCGTATGCCTACTACCTGATTCCGCGCGTGGCGCTGTCGCTGTACCCGGTGTTCGCGAACCTCGACCTGCGCCCGGCGCAGGCGGCGCGCACGCTGGGCGCCTCGCGCTCGCGCGCCTTCCGGGACACGGTCGTGCCCGAGGTGCTGCCTTCGGTCCTGTCGAACGCCTGCATGGTGGCCGCGATCGCGATGGGCACCTACGGCACGGCGCTGGCGCTGGTGGGCACCCAGCTCAACATCCTGCCGCTGATGCTGCTGGCGCAGGTGGGCGACGGCGGTTCCGATTTCGCGGTGGCGGCGGCCCTGTCGCTGGTGCTGATGGTTGTGTGTGTGATCGTGATGGGAGTGGGCGATGTCTTTACGCGAAGGCGCGAGCGCGGTGGCGCTGCCGGCGCAGGTCACTGAGGCGCTGGCGCGCCTCGCGCAGAAGCAGCGGGGCCCGCAGCGCCACCGCCAGCCGGTGGCCATCATCGGCCCCGGCGACGGCGGCCCGGCCGAGTGCGATGCCGCCCATGCGGTGGCGCATGCGCTGGCCGGCGCGGGCATGGCCGTAGTGTGCGGCGGGCGCGGCGGCGTGATGGCCGCGGCCTCGCGCGGCGCGGTGGAAGCCGGCGGCATCGCCGTGGGCATCCTGCCCGAGGACGACGACCGCAACGCCAACGAATGGCTCAGCGTGGCCATTCCCACCGGCATGGGCGAGATGCGAAACGGCATCGTCGCGCGCAGCGGCGTGTGCCTGGTCGCCATCGGCGGCAACATGGGAACGCTGTCGGAGATGGCACTGGGTCTCAAGTGGGGCAAGCCGGTGTTCGTGATGCACGGCGACGTGGCGCTGCCGGGGGCGGTGCAGGTCTCGGACGTGAACGAGATGCTGGCGAAGGTGCTGGCCTGCCTGCTGGAGCAATAGCTCTCCTCCAGCCCCTGGGCATTTCGCGCGGCGCCGTCGAAGGGCAGCGGCCTGCCGCCGAAGCATCGCCCGGGCGCGTCGGCATTGCACAATGCCGGCATGCCCTACATGCCCACATTCGTCGCTCCCGCCCGCTTCACCGACGCCGCCGCGGCACTCGAACAGGTCAAGTCCATCTACAACGGCGGCCTGGCTCATCTTCGCGAATCGATGCTGCGCTTCGTTGCCGGCGAGGAGCTTCCCGGGCGCGTGCGGGCCTGCTACCCCTTCGTGCGGGTGCACACCCACACCGTCTCGCGCCACACGCCGCCGGCCAACGCCGGCCTGAGCTACGGCTTCGTGGCCGGCCCCGGCCGCTACGAGACCACGCTCACGCGCCCCGACCTGTTCGCGCGCTACTACCTCGACCAGTTCCGCCTGCTGCTGGAGAACCACCAGGTCGAGCTCGAGGTGGGCACCAGCACGCAGCCGATCCCGATCCACTTCTCTTTCGCCGAGAACGACCACATCGAAGGCACCATGAGCACCGAGCGCCGCGCCCTCATGCGCGACGTGTTCGACCTGCCCGACCTGGGCGTGATGGACGACGGCATCGCCAACGGCACCTTCGAGGCGCGCGACGGCGAGGCGCAGCCGCTGTCGCTGTTCACCGCCGCGCGGGTCGACTACTCGCTGCACCGCCTGCGCCACTACACGGGCACGGCGCCGGAGTGGTTCCAGAACTTCGTGCTGTTCACCAACTATCAGTTCTACATCGACGAGTTCGTGCGGCTGGGCCACGAGGCCATGGCCGACGAGAACAGCGAGTACGTCGCCTTCATCGAGCCCGGCAACGTGGTCACGCGCCGGCGCGGCCTGGCCGCCGGTTCGAGCGCCACCTACGGCCATCTGCTCGACGGCAGCCAGGGCACCGCGCCCCCGCGGCTGCCGCAGATGCCGGCCTACCACCTGGTGCGCGAGGACTGCAGCGGCACCACCATGGTCAACATCGGCGTCGGCCCGGCCAACGCCAAGACCATCACCGACCACATCGCGGTGCTGCGCCCGCATGCGTGGATGATGCTGGGCCACTGCGCGGGCCCGCGCAACACGCAGCAGCTCGGCGACTACGTGCTGGCCCACGCCTACGTGCGCGAGGACCATGTGCTCGACGAGGAACTGCCGCTGTGGGTGCCCATCCCGGCGCTGTCGGAGATCCAGCTCGCGCTGGAAAAGGCCGTGGCCGACGTCACGCGCTACGAGGGCCCCGACCTGAAGAAGATCATGCGCACCGGCACCGTGGCCAGCACCGACAACCGCAACTGGGAGCTGCTGCCGGGCAACCAGCCGCAGCGCCGCTTCAGCCAGAGCCGCGCGGTAGCGCTCGACATGGAAAGCGCGACCATCGCGGCCAACGGCTTCCGCTTCCGGGTGCCGTACGGCACCCTGCTGTGCGTGAGCGACAAGCCGCTGCACGGCGAGATCAAGCTGCCCGGCATGGCCAACCACTTCTACCGCGAGCGTGTGGAGCAGCACCTGCGCATCGGCATGCGGGCCATCGACATCCTGCGCGCCGAGGGCTCGACCCGGCTGCACAGCCGCAAGCTGCGCAGCTTCGCCGAAGTGGCGTTCCAGTAAGAAGAACGGCTCCAGCAGGCCCGCGGCGCGAGCCCGGCCTCAGGGTTTGTCCTGCCCGCGGGCGTGCCTGATCGGCGCGTTTCGCGGACATCATCCGGTCTATCCCACGACAACCGGAAAGAAGATGACCCAGTCGCGCTCCGTTCCCCCCATTTCCCGTCGCAGTTTCTCTGCATGGATCGCGGCCTCGGCCGCGGCAGCCGGCGCAGGACATGCCGCGCTGTGGCCGCGCGCCGCGCACGCCGCCGACGCGCCGCTGAGCAACCGGCTGCGCATCGTGATTCCCGCCAACGAGGGCGGCGGCTGGGACCAGACGGGCCGTGCGCTGGGCGCCGCCATGCTGGCATCGGGCGCGGTTGGCAACGTGGTGTACGAGAACGTCGGTGGCAAGGGCGGCACCATCGGCCTGGCCAGGTACGCCGAGAAATACGACGCCGACCCCGACACCCTGCTGATGAGCGGCATGGTCATGGTCGGCGCGGTGGCCCTGCAGAAGCCCACGGTCACCATGTCCAGCATGGCGCCCATCGCCCGCCTCACCAGCGACTACGAGGTGATCGCCGTCAAGGCCGACTCCCCCATCAAGACACCGAAGGACCTGATCGCGCAGCTGCACGCGGACGCGGCCAACACCGTCATCGCGGGCGGCTCGGCCGGCGGCGTCGACCACATGTATGCCGGCATGCTGGCGCGCGTGGCCGAGGTTTCACAGTCGCTGGTCTACCAGGCGCACCCCGGCGGCGCGGAGGTGGTCGAAGCACTGGAAAGCGGCAAGGCGGCCGCGGGCATCTCGGGCTACAGCGAGTTCGCCGAGAGCATCGCCAACGGCAAGCTGCGCGCCATCGGCGTGTCGTCGAAGCGGCCGTTCCAGGGCATCGCCTCGGTGCGCGAGCAGGGCGTGGACGCCGACCTCGCCAACTGGCGCGGCGTGCTCACCGGCCGCAAGGTGCCGCCGTACCGCAAGGCCGCCCTGCTGACGGTGGTGAAGCGCGCCACCGCCACAGACCTGTGGCAGAAGACCATCAAGCAGAACAACTGGGACCCATTCTGGCTCGAGGGCAAGGAGTTCGAGAACTTCCTCGAGACCGACACGGCGATGGCCGGGCCACTGATCTATCTACTCAAGCTCAAGGCCTGAGACGGGCTGACCGCCAGGCTTCGCGCACTTTGTGTCGCGCACGCCTTGCCCCTTCCCGGGGGATATCGCGGCGCCTTGCAGCCGGTGGCCCCTGCGCGTTCAGGCAAAGAGTTCCGGCATCTCCCGCTGCGCCTTCGGCGTCAGCGTGAGCGCGCGCCCGTCCAGCTCCTGCCGCACCCACCCGCGTTTCAGCGACAGCTGCAGCCATGCCGCCCCCAGCGCGCCGCCCAGGTGCGGGCGGCGCTCGCTCCAGTCGAGGCAGGCGCAGGCGAAGCGGCGGCGCGAGCGGCGCACCTCGTCGATCTTCACGCCCAGGCTCTCCAGCGCGATCGCGCCTTCTGGCGTGAGTTCGTACGAGCCGCTGTGCAGGCCGCTGAGCCAGCCTTGCGCATGCAACCGGTCGTGCAGCGCGACGCCTGCGGTGCCCGCCATGTGGTCGTAGCAGGTGCGGGCGCTGCGCAGGCGGCTGGGCGTGCCGGGCTTGAACTCCGGCGCGGGCGGCGTGCGGGGCGTGCCGGCCACCACCATCAGGCTTTCGAGCGCGGAGGCGACGTCGTCGCTGGCGAGGCGGAAATAGCGGTGCTTGCCCTGCACCAGCATGACCACCAACCGTTCTTCCTTCAGCCGGGCGAGGTGCGCACTGGCGGTGGACGCGGCCACCTCGGCGACGGTGGCAAGCTCGGTGGCGGTGCGCGCGTGGCCGTCCATCAGACAGCTCAGCATGCGTGAGCGCGCCGGCTCGGCAATGGCCCCGGCCAGGCGGGCGAGCTGGAAGTCGGCGGAGGATGAAAGGGTGTCGTCCATGCGCCGATGCTAAGACGGCGGCGCACGCCACACTTCGTTCGCGGCCGAAGTGTGGCGGCAGCGTCGTCCGCACACTGGCGCCATGACACACATGAACCCGACGCCTTCACCGATGCCCACCGATCCGATCGCCGCCGCCACGCATGCCGATCCCTATCCGTATTACGCGGCGCTCCGTGAAGGACCGCCACTCGCATGGAACGAGAAGCTGCGCGCATGGGTCGCGAGCCGCGCCGACGTGATCGAGCAGGTGCTGCAGGCCCATGGCGCCCTGCGCGTACGGCCGGTTGCCGAGCCTGTGCCGAGCGCCATCGTCGGCAGCCCGGCCGGCGAGGTGTTCGGCCACCTGGTCCGCATGAACGATGGCGCCGCGCACCAGGCCCATCGGCCCGCGCTGCAGCGCGCGCTCGCCGGGCTCGACATGGATGCGGTGTATGCGTCCGCTCTGCAGGTGGCGCAGCGCGTTCAGCAGCAAGAGCAGCCGCTTTCCGACACGCTGTTCTCCATTCCTGTGCAGTCCGTCGCGCACCTGCTCGGCTTTGCCGACGATGCGTTGCCGCAGGTGGACCGCTGGATGCGCGACTTCGTGGCCTGCCTGTCGCCGCTTTCCACGCCCGAGCAGTTGCAGCATGCGAACACGGCCGCTTCGGAACTGATGGCGCGCTTCGAAACGCTCGCGGCCCGCAATGCGCCTCGTCACGGCACGCTGCTCGCAGCGGTGCTGGCCGAGGGCTCCGGCGATGCGCCCCTCTCGCGCTCGCTGCTCGCGAACCTCGCGGGCCTGCTCTCGCAGACCTGTGATGCCACGGCGGGCCTGGTCGGCAACAGCCTGATCGCTCTGATGCGCGAGGCTTCGCTGTTGCCCTCGGCCCGCACGCGCAGTGGCCTGCAAGCCATCGTCGAGGAAACCGCGCGCCACGACGCGTCGGTGCAGAACACGCGGCGCTTCGCCGCCCAGGCCGTCACCATCGCCGGCACCGACGTGGCCGCGGGCGACACGGTGCTGGTGCTGCTGGCATCGGCCAACCGCGATCCGGCGTTCAATGCCGAGCCAGACCGCTTCATGCCGTTGCGCGAGCGCCGCCGCATGCTCGGCTTCGGCCACGGCATGCACGCCTGCCCGGGACAGGCGCTGGCCTGCACGCTGGCCGCCGCCAGCCTCCACACGCTGCTGCAGCAGCATGCAGCCGGCCTCGAGGCGCAGCGCCTGGGCGGCTGGAGCTACCGGCCGTCGGTCAACGGGCGCATTCCCGTGTTCCACTGACCCGTGCCCGCGAGGTGCGGCGACAGTTGCGCGTCTCCCCAGCGCAGCGGCAGCGCACCCGGCCGGCGCAGCGCGTGCGTGACGTGGAAGCGCACCAGCCGCTCGGCGCCTTCGAAGGCATCCACCTCGGGGCCGTTCCACACGATCTCGGCCGTGGCCGCCACGTGCAGCAGGTCGCCGCTGTCGAAGTCGACGAACAGCAGGCCCGCGCGCGGATGCACCGCGAGGTTGCCCAGCGTGTTGAAGAAGCGGTTGCCGTTGAAGTCCGGCAGGATGAGCGTGTCGTCGCCGTCGATGCGCACGAAGCCCGGGCGGCCGCCGCGATGCGACACGTCGACGCCGTGCGAGCTCGCGTCGGCCCCGTCGCCCGCCGCGGCTTCGTCGGGGTAGGCGGTGGCAATGAACAGCGTGTCGGCCCTGCCGATGAGGCGGTGCGCGGCAAGGTCCAGCCTGTCGAGCCATTGCGCGGGAGCCGCATCGGCAGCGCGCGGCGCGACGAACTCCGGCTCGCGCGCCTGGATGTAGCGCGGGCAGTTGCCGAAGCTCTGCTGCACAGCGACGCTGAAGCCCGCCGCATCGAGCGCCTCCACCGTGCCGTTCATGCGGTTGCGCCGCCGCGTGTGCGGCTGGATGCCGAGCAGGCCCAGCGTGGTGCCCTGCTTCAGTTGGCCGATGAGCGGATCGCCGGCATCGGGCAGCGCGTCGATGCGCAGGTGCGTGGCATCGGGCGAATGCGCGAAGCCGACGGGTCCCGCGAGCACGCTGGCCCAGGGCTGCAGATCGGCGTCGATGCTGCCGGCCACGATGAACGGCAGCAGCGTGAAGAACTCGCGGTGCTGGTCGGGCATGTAGTCGCGGATCACGCGGGGGCCGGCGACCTCCATCTGCTCGCGCGAACCTGCCAGCGCCTGCAGCGTGCGCTCGCCTGCATGGAAAGGAGCGGCGATCATGAGCTTGCTCCCGCGGCGAGTCCGATGGGCGTGCGCACCATCGGCACGAAGCCGCGCAATGCCTCGATGCGCGCCAGCCACTCGCGCACGCCCGGATAGGCGTCGAGCGACACGCTGCCTTCGGGCGCATGCGCCACGTAGGCGTAGTTCGCGATGTCGGCCAGCGTGGCCTCGGGGCCGGCAAGGAAGGGCTGTTGCTGCAGGTGCGTTTCCATCACTGACAGCAGCGCATGCGAGCGCTTGACGGTCTCGCTGGGATCGGTCGCGTGGCCGAACAGCGCCATGATCCGCGCGGCCGCGGGCCCGTAGGCCAGCGGACCGGCGGCCACCGAGAACCAGCGCTGCACGCGCGCAGCGCCGACCGCATCGCGCGGCATCCAGCGCGAGGGGTCGGGCGAATAGCGCTCGTTGAGATAGACCAGGATGGCGTTGGAATCCGCCAGCGTCAGATCGCCGTCCTCGATCACCGGCACCTGGCCGAACGGGTTGCGCGCCAGGAACTCGGGCGTGCGGTTCTCGCGCTTGCGCATGTCGAGCTCGATGCTCTCGAAGGGCAGGTCGAGCATCGTGAGGAGCAGGCGCACGCGATGCACGTGTCCCGAGAGGGAGGAGCCGTAGAGCTTGATGGGCTGCACAGGTCGAGAGAGGCGGGCTGCGGTCATGGGCGATTCCTTTTCTGCGAAGAGGTGGGGCGTGGACCGGATTCTTCTCTCTTGCAGCCATCGAATGAATAGCCCTTCCTGTATTTGACTGCTGCGTTTTCCGGTTTAATCGACCCATGGATCGCTTCAAGGCCATGCAGACCTTCGTGCAGATTGCCGACCAGGGCAGCCTGACCCGCGCCGCCGAGGCGCTGGGTACGTCGCTGCCGGCGGTGGTGCGCTCGCTCGCCGCGCTGGAGGCGCACCTGGGCGTGCGCCTTTTCCACCGCACCACGCGCCGCCTCTCGCTCACCGAGGAAGGCCGCAGCTACCTGGCGAGCGCGCGCGAGGTGCTGCTGGCGGCCGACGCAGCCGACCTTGCGCTCAAGGCCGAGGCCCGCGAGCCCGCGGGCCAGCTCACCATCACCGCGCCTGTGCTCTTCGGCCACATGTATGTGGCGCCGGCCATCGTGCGCTTCATGAAGCGCTACGAGAAGGTCCGCTGCAGCGTGCGGCTGCACGACCGCACGGTGAACCTGCTGGAGGAAGGCATCGACGTCGGCATCCGCATCAGCCCGCTCGAAGACTCCTCGCTCGTCGCACAGACCATGGGCACCATCCGCCGCGTGCTGGTCGCGAGCCCCGACTACCTGGCGCGGCACGGCACGCCGATGCACCCGCGCGAACTGAACGGCGCACCGTGCGTGCGCGGCCGCATCGACGCGCCGGCACAGTGGCAGTTCTACGAGGGCGGAAAGACGATCAGCGTGACGCCCGACGACCGGCTGGAGTTCAACCACCTCGCGCCGGCCATCGAATCGTGCGCCGCGGGCATGGGCTTCGGCACCTTCTTCTCTTACCAGGTGATGCCCCACGTGGCGCAGGGACGGCTCAAGTTGGTGCTCGAGGACTTCGAGCCGCCGCCCCGGCCGGTGAGCGTGATCTATCCCAACGCCCGGCTGCTGCCGGCGCGCACGCGGGCGTTCATCGACTGGATGAAGATGGAGTTCGGCGGGCTCAGGCTCTGAGCGGCGGCTGCCGCCGCGCCCTCATGCAGAAGCCTGCAGCGAGCTGTCGTGCAGGCAGACCTGCGAATGCTGCTTCATCAACGGCCATCCTTCGCGCTCCAGGTGCGCGGCCAGGGCGGCGACGCGCGCCTTGAAGCCGGCCAGCGGCTCGTGGCTGCGAAGCGTCATGAAATGCACGTCGGGTTCGTCGCCGATGTGGTCGCGCGAAAGCCGCACGCCGTGGGCTTCGCACAGCGGCTGGAGCGCCGATGTATCGCGCAGCCGAAGCTTGCCGTTCCACCTGAAGTAATGGCCGGGGCGGCCGAGGCTCTCGTGCTCCTCCAGCGGCGCCTCGACCTTCACGCGCTGCACCGCCATGCCCGCATGCGCGAGCCATTGCGCGAGCGCCATCGCCTCTGCCTTGGCATCGGCCAGGTCGCCGCGCAGCCAGATGGTGGCCATGGGCTGCTGCTTCTGCTCGCCGTGAGGGAGGTCGACGAGCAGCGGCTTGAGCCCGACCTGCTCGCAGACATCGACGAACGACGGGATCTGCGTTGCGTGCATGGCGCCGCAGGTCAGGTGCAGTTCGAGCCTGCTCCTGGTCAGATTCGGAATCGTCTTCACGGCGGGGGCATCCTCGCCGGCACGGGCTTGCCGTCGCACACCGAAGCCACGTCGGCGACCAGGCCGCGCACCGCCTCTTCCATGCCGAGGTTGAGCACCGACATGAATTCGCCGTTGCCGCTGGCCCAGTTGGCGCGCGTGCCCATGCCGTGGTACTGGCGCACCACGGGCTGCGCGCCGGGCATGCGGTAGGTGACCTGCAGCACGACGTGCGAGACGAGGTTGAGGCCCGACGACCACGAATGCGCTAGGCGCAGTGCGACTTCGGCCGTGGCCTGCCGCACGGCACCCGCAGAGGGCGGCGCGGCGCTCACCACCTGCAGGCCGTAGCGGCTCGCGGACTGCAGCGCACTGCGCGCCCACTCGACCGGATCGCCGCCCGCACGGATGGACTGCACCTTCACCGGCGTGGCGTGCAGCGTCGGCATCATGAGCGTCAGGTTGCCGACGTTGGCCTTGTTGGGGCGGGTGTCGTCGATGCGCGGCAGGTACAGCGTGCAGCCGCTCGCCACACGCAGCACCGGGGCCGGCGTGCTGTTGGGCCGCTCGGCCGGCTCGGGCGCCGCTTCGTAGACCATGGGAAGCGGCTCGGTCTCGGTCAGCGCGTGCGAGATGCCGGGCAGGGCGCCGATCACGCACAGCGCGCCCAAGGCAGCACGCCTCCAGGCGTGGCACGGCGTCGTCATGGCGCGGCGCTCCTTACCGAATAGAGCGCGCCGTCCTGGTCACGGAACAGCACGCGGCCGGGGCGCTCGTCGAAGCTCTGGCCGGCGATCGTCACCCACGAGCCGTTGACGTTGAAGCGCGCGGTCTTCACCGGGCCCGACCGTGCGCCCGCAAGGTCGAGGGCCACCGCGTGCAGCGTCTGCGTCATCGAATCGCGCATCATGCCGCGCAGCACCTGCCCATCGTCGGCCGTGAGCCGGCGGATGACGGCGGCACGCGCGACGCCGCCCACCGGTGTCTGGAAGATGGCGGCGGCG
>CAJYQC010000184.1 GCA_913776885.1 uncultured Variovorax sp. | reverse complement strand
CGCGTTTCGCGGGGTCTCGCCCAAACTCGCTTCGCTCAGACAAGGGCGAGCCCTGATCCGCGAAACGCTGCGCTCCTCGGCGCAGCCAGAGGGGAGGGGGAGCGGGCGGGCCATCGCTGCGCTCGGCCTCCAAGGCACTGCAGGCGCTGCGCGCCTGCAGTGCCTTGGGATGAATTGCGGGATCGCTCTGTGTCGTTTCGAGGGGCGCTTGCTGGTGGTATCCAGCGGTGCCGGGACCCCAGCGTCCTCTTGCGCATCGCGACCGCATCAGCATCTCACCCAAGACAACGAGCCTGAACACAGGCTCGAAATCAATCCGAGGCCCAAGTCCCTGGCCGAGCAAAGCGAAGGCCAGTCCAGGCTGCTCAAGAAGCCGAGCGAAGCGAAGGGACGCAGACAGCAGGGTCGCCTTTCTTTTGCCTACGTTTCTTTGGCGAAGCAAAGAAAAGTAGGTCGGCCGCCGGGCCGAGACCCGGCCCCGGGAAGCAAACACTCAAAAGCTTCTCGTCAAGGCAAAAGCCTGCCGGGGCCCCCCGGGAGGCAATCACCCCACAGCGTCTAATCAAGCCAAACGCTAGCGCAATGAGTTAGCAAAAGGCCAAGACCCGACCTCGGCAGAAGAAGCCAGCCCAACAGCCGATTGCTACCATCAAGGCCAGTCCCCAAGTCAGGCCCCAAAAAGCAATGCCCTCCTTCCCCTTCTCAGCAGTCCTCTTCGACTGCGACGGCGTCCTCGTCGACTCCGAACCCATCACCAACCGCGTCCTCGCCCAAATGCTCGGCGAGCTGGGCTGGCAAATCACCACGGAAGAATCGATGAACACCTTCACCGGCAAAGCCGTGAAGGACGAGACCGCGCTGATCGAACAGAAGACCGGCTTCAAGATCACAGACGATTGGCTGAAGACCTTCCGCGCCCGGCGCAACGAGGCCCTGGAGCGCGACCTCATCGCCATTCCGCGCGCACCCGAAGCCATCCGCGAGATCCACGCCAGGCTCGACGGCCGCATCGCCTGTGCCTCGGGCGCCGACCGCCACAAGGTCGAGCTGCAGCTCGCCAAGGTCGGCCTGCTGGAGTACTTCGAAGGGCGCATCTTCAGCGGCCACGAGATGCCGCGCTCCAAGCCGCATCCCGACGTGTACCTGGCCGCGGCCGAGGCGCTGGGCGTGGCTCCGGGGCAATGCGCGGTCGTCGAGGACACCGTCACCGGCGCGATGGCCGGAGTGGCCGCGGGTGCGACGGTGTTCGGCTACAGCACGGGCGAATCGGGCCACAGCGGACCAGGGCCGCTGTTGAGCGTGGGCGTGGTGAGGGTGTTCAGCGACATGTCCGAACTGCCGGCGCTGCTTTCGGGGTACGGGCTGCAGGCGGTGTGAGTTTCTGTTGGAATGCGGGGACCACCTCCCCAGAGCCGCAGGCAGGAAGCAAGCACATCCCATGACCTCCGAATATCAAACCGAACAGCCCGACCGCACCGAGATCGACGCCCTCGCCGGACCTGCAGTGGTCGAGTTCGGCACCAACTGGTGCGGCATCTGCAAGGCCGCCCAGCCGAACATCGCCGAAGCATTCGCCAAGTACCCGAACGTGCGCCGCATCAAGGTGGAAGACGGCAGCGGCCGGCCGCTGGGCCGCTCGTTCAACGTGCGCCTGTGGCCCACGCTGGTGTTCATGCGCGACGGAAAAGAAGTCGCGAAGCTGGTGCGGCCGGAAGACAGCAAGTCCATCGCCGACGCACTGGCGCTGATCGACCAGCCCGCCTGAAGCTCGACGCATCCTGTTGTCGTCGATGCGAGCCGGCTGAACCGCACCCCGATCAGTCACCAAGAAAACCACGCGAAAGCCGCAAAAGAACCCAAAACCATTTTTGGGTTCTTTGCTTTTGCGCCCTTCGCGAAACCTTCGCGTCCTCCGCGTCCGGCTCTCGATCCCGATCCCGACGCAGCCATACTTGTCCCGCAGCCTGAAATCCCGCGGCGCCTGCCCCGTCCACTGCTGGAAGGCCCGCGAGAAGCTCTTCTCGTTGCGGAAGCCCACCGCCAGCGCCACCTGCTTGATCGGCCGCGTGGTGCGGCGCAACTGCTCGACGGCCATCTCGTGGCGCACCTCGTTCTTCAGCGCCTGCAGCGAGGTGCCTTCCTCGTGCAGCTGGCGGTGGAGCGTGCGGCCCGACACGTTGAGCAGCGCGGCCAGCGCCTCCGCGGTGGTGGCTTCGCCTGCGCGTGAACGCAGGAGTTCGCGCACGCGCTGGCCCAGCAGGCGGTCGCGCCTGTACTGCAGGATGGTCAGCGGCAGCGCGCGCTTGAGCATGGCGCGCAGCGCGCGTTCGTCGCGCTGCAGCGGCAGGGCGAGGTAGCGCTCGTCGAAGGCGATGCCGGCCTGCGTCGCGCCGAAGCGCACGCCGGGCGCGAACATCAGCGGATAGGCGTCGCTGTGCGGCGGCGCAGCGAATGGAAAGCTCGCGTAGCGCAGCGAGATGCGCGAGTCGATGGCCCAGCACATGTAGCCGTGCACGAAGCGCAGGATGGTCACCAGGCAGAACTCGCGGAAGGCGGGATCGAGCGCGCGGTGCTCCGTGATGCGCAGCGTGGCCAGCCCGCCGGCCACGTCGAGCGACAGGCCGATGTCGTCGGTCAGCAGCCGGTGGTGACGGCACCAGCGCTTGAGGGCCACGCCCAGGTTGGGCGAACTCAGCGAGGCGCGGCACAGCATGCCGTAGCTGCCCCAGGGCAGGCGCCGCGTGAACCAGCCGAGCGTCTCGTCGTCGAGCTCCTGCATGGCGTGGCTCGACAGCGCCTCGAACTGCGCGGCGGTGACCCGCGCGCCCGGCCGCGCCAGTTCGCGCGGCGTGATCTGTGCCGCCTTCAGGGCCTCGGCCGGGTCCTTTCCGTAGCGCGCGTAGGCCTGCACGATGGCTCTCACGAACGCCATCGGCGTGACGGCGCGGGCAGGTCGGAGAAACGACGGATGGGACATTGCTGGGCGGGCAGATCGTGGCGCAATTTGCAACCATTGTGGCGCCAATTGAGGCACGGTGAAGCGTAAGCTGCGGTCTTCCAAGCAAGCGCCATTCCGCGCGGGTAGCTCTGCGCGCAGACCTCAGAGGAGACAAGACCCATGCACGATCCCGGCCTGAATTTCGACCTGGGCGAGACCATCGACTCGCTGCGCAGCGCGATCCAGGACTTCGCCGCCAACGAGATCGCCCCCCGCGCCGCCGACATCGACCGCGAGAACCTGTTTCCTCACGACCTCTGGAAGAAGCTCGGCGACCTCGGCCTGCACGGCATGACGGTGAAAGAGGAGTACGGCGGCACCGAGCTGGGCTACCTGGCCCACATCGTTGCCATGGAAGAGGTCTCGCGCGCGTCGGCCTCTGTGGGGCTGTCGTACGGCGCGCACTCCAACCTGTGCGTGAACCAGATCCACCGCAACGGCAACGACGCGCAGAAGAAGAAGTACCTGCCCAAGCTGGTGAGCGGCGAGCACGTCGGCGCACTGGCCATGAGCGAGCCCAACGCGGGCTCCGACGTGGTGAGCATGAAGCTCAAGGCCGACAAGAAGGACGGCTACTACGTGCTCAACGGCGGCAAGATGTGGATCACCAACGGCGGCGATGCCGATACGCTGGTGATCTACGCCAAGACCGAGCCCGAGATGGGCGCACGCGGCATGACGGCCTTCATCGTCGAGAAGAATTTCAAGGGCTTCTCGGCCGGCACCAAGCTCGACAAGCTCGGCATGCGCGGTTCCAACACCTATCCGCTGTTCTTCGACAACTGCGAAGTGCCGGAAGAGAACGTGCTGGGCGGCGAGGGCATGGGCGCCAAGGTGCTGATGAGCGGGCTGGACTACGAGCGCGCCGTGCTCTCCGGCGGCCCGCTGGGATCACCGCGTCCATGCACGCGGCCATGATGCCCAGCGGGCCGCCGGAGAGCACGGCGCGCTCGTAGTCCAGCCCGCTCATCAGCACC
>CAJYQC010000183.1 GCA_913776885.1 uncultured Variovorax sp. | reverse complement strand
GTTGTACATGCCTTCCAGCCAGGCGGGATCGAACGAGGCCATGCGGTCTTTGCTCCGTGTTTCGCGAGGGGCGCATCTTGGCACGCCGACATGCTCCAAAACGGCAGTTCTGGTTAGAATTTGACTTGCGTCGGGGGGGTAGCTCAGCTGGGAGAGCGCCGCGTTCGCAATGCGGAGGTCGGGAGTTCGATCCTCCTCCTCTCCACCACGCCGACCTGAACCATCCCCATCAGGACGCATCGGTTCAGCTTGCTGAGCCGTCTTCAGAGCGCGAACGGCATGAAGAAAGCAGGCCCCTTTCCAGCAACGACCTGCTTCCCGCTCACCAGCATCTAGAAAACTTAGCCGGATAGGCGTCGCAAGAAACAAAAAAGGCGACCCGCAGGTCGCCTTTTGTCTGACTTTTATTTTTATTGGATTTGGTGCCGGAGAGATGAATCGAACACCCGACCTTCTCATTACGAATGAGCTGCTCTACCGACTGAGCTACACCGGCTAAGTCTTCGATCATACATCATTTTTCGGGCACTTTGCCAGCCTGGGCGAGTCGCTGGCACGTCGAAACGTCAACCAGCTTCGAGGCGGACCGAGAGGCAGCGGGGTCCCTCCACCCCTCCCCTGCCACAACGTGCGCAATGAAGCGCCCGGCTTGCCAGGCAATCCGAGCTTTGCGTCCGGAGATCAAAGCGGCTACCGTCGCAGCCACGCGTCTTTCTCACCTCCAACTGCCTGCATGAAGTCTTCGACCATCGCCACCCATCCGCATTACGACCGCCTGATCGCAACAGCGCGCAGCCTGCCTCCTTTGCGCGTCGCCGTGGTGCATCCCGCCAATGCCGTCTCGCTCGAGGCGGCGCTTGCCTCGGCGGCCCTGGGCCTCATCAAGCCGACGCTGGTCGGGCCGCGCGCGAAGATCGAAGCTGCAGCACACGAGGCCGGCATCGATCTCTCCGGTATCGCCATCGTCGAAGCTGCGCACAGCCATGCTGCCGCCGATGCAGCCGTTGCAATGGCGCTGCGCGGCGAGGTCGACGCGTTGATGAAGGGCAGTCTGCACACCGACGAGCTGATGGGGGCCGTGGTGCGCCGCGAAGGCGGCCTGCGCACCTCGCGCCGCATCAGCCATTGCTTCGTGATGGACGTCCCCGGCCACGCGCAGCCGCTGATCATTTCCGACGCGGCCATCAACATCGCGCCAACGCTGGAGGAGAAGGTCGACATCGTGCAGAACGCGATCGACCTCGCGCACGCGCTGCTGATGCCCACGGTGCGCGTGGCGGTGCTCTCGGCCACCGAAACGGTCAACCCGAAGGTGCCTTCCACGCTCGACGCTGCGGTGCTCTGCAAGATGGCGGACAGGGGCCAGATCACGGGCGCGCAGCTCGACGGCCCGCTGGCCATGGACAACGCCATCGATGCCGAAGCCGCGCGCATCAAGGGCATCGCCTCGCAGGTGGCGGGCCGCGCCAACGTGCTCATCGTGCCCGACCTCGACGCGGGCAACATGCTCGCAAAGAGCCTGACCTTCCTCGGCGGCGCCTATGCGGCGGGCATCGTGCTGGGCACGAAGGTGCCGGTGATCCTCACGAGCCGCGCAGACTCCGAATCGGCACGGCTCGCCTCGTGCGCCGTCGCCTCAATGCTCGCGAAGGCGGGGCGCGACAAGCTCATCAAGGCCGTGGGCTGACTCGCCCGCAGGGTTCAGTCGCCGAAGGCCGCGAGGCCCATGCCCCGGTTCACTGCGGCCTCCAGCACGCCTCGCATCGCTTCGAACGCAGCGAGCGCCTGACGGCTCCCCTTCAGATCACCCACGTTGGCGTTGAAAGTCTTCAGCAGAGTCGCGACCTGCGAAGGCTTCAGCATCGAATCCTCGAAGTACCGGAGATCTGCACCGGCCTGCCGTCCCTTCTCGAACAGGGCTGCGAGCGAGCGGTGCGCGTCGAGGTCGATCGAGCCCGCGTGCTCCAGACGGCCAGGGTCTTCGGGCATGTCCGTGGTGGAGGGGTCCGTGTAGTAGATGTCCAGCATGTGCAGTCAGTCCAGCGGATGGAAGGTTTGAACGGTTCCGTCCTCGTTGACGGTCGCGCGATAGCGCTTGTATTCTCCGCCGTACTTCTGCCTCGACTCGAAGACCGCCTTGCCCTCGTAGCTGGATTCCTTGCCGTGCTTGAGCGTCTTTCCGAGCATCGCGGCGACATCGTCCTGGCTCATGCTCGAGTTGAACTTCGACTTCTTCGGGAAGCGGGCCGGGTCCACGTGCCGGTCGTAGATGTGCTTCCATCCCGATGCGGCATTGCCCTGCTCAAGCACGAACTTCCGGCTGCCCCGGTTGAAGCCGATCGGCCTTGCCAGCGTTTCGCCGCAGATCCAGCCGAGCGGATCGATCCAGCGCATCGGGTTGGGCGCGAAGCCGTGCAGGTTGAAGCCGCCGGCGAGCCCGATCGGATCGGGGCTGATGAAGCGCCCGATGTCCGGATCGTAGAAGCGGAAGGTGTTGTAGTGCAGGCCCGTGTCGCGGTCCAGGTACTGGCCCTGCAGGCGCAGGTTCTGCTCCACGGGTTGCGGCAATGCGTCGTGCGGCCGGAGCACACGGCCGTCCAGCGCGGTGACTTCCCATTGCTCCGTGACGGTCGCTCCCCAGGTCTTGTAGCTCGCGCGCCAGCAGAGGTTGCCTTCGGCGTCGCTCAGCTCCTCGGGCAGGCCCGATGGGTCGTTGTGGAAGTGGAGCACGCGCGCGGACGCCGTCATCGCATCGGCTGCCGGCCCGGCCTTCGCCTCCAGCCGCGCCATCGGCGCATGGCTGCCCGGCTCGTAGACATAGCTCGTCACATGGGAGCCCCGGCGCTCTTCGACGAGCCGCATGTCCTCCCAGATGAACCGGGTGGTGCCGAACGCGTCGTGCTTCGCCACGCGCCGCCCCAGAGCGTCGTATTCGAAGCGTGTAACCTGCGTGCTGGCCTGAGGCGTGTGCGGACGGCGCGTGGTGTGCACGGCCACGAGACGGTTTTCGTCGTCCCACTCGAAGCGCTGCTCGGTGTGCCTGCCCGACTTCTTGCAGACCAGCCGTGCGTGGCCGTCGTAGATGTAGCGCTTGTCCTCGAACACGCGCACGAGGTTGTCGCGGACATGACCACGCATGTCGCCTGCCGGTGCGCCGAAAAGCGACGCATCGAGCAGGTTGCCCGCCGGGTCGTAGGCGAAGCGCTCCTGGTTCGCCGCTCCCGCCCCGATGGGCATGCGTGCGCTCTCCTCGATGCGCCCTGTCGCGTCGTACCGATGGCCGGCCGCGCCCTGCAGCGAATGGCGGCTCTGGCGCAGTTCGCCGACCGGGTCGTAGCTGTACTCCTTCATCAGACCGTCGAGCACGCGCGCATTCGGGGAACCCGCGCTGTCGATGGCCTGGCGCCATGCGGCGTCGCGCGTGCCGAAGGCCGAAGCCAGCGGCGCAGGCCGGCTCCATGACGCGGCGCGGCGGCCCAGCGCATCGAGCGCGAAGCGGGTGGAAATGGCGCCCTGGCTGCGCGCGATCTCGCGATGCAGGTCGTCGCGCTCGATGTCGCTGATGAGCTGGTGCACCGCCGGCGCGTCGTCATGCTGCAGCGACAGATTGACCTGATGCAGGTGGCCCGAGCCGTAGTACAGGTAGTTCAGCGCGCGGACCACGCCGCCCTGCGCCGATGCTGCGGGCAAAGCGGGGAGCTGGGTGCACGTGCGGTTGCCCAGCCCGTCGTGCTCGTGCCGCAGTTGATGCCGCTCGCCGCTGACTTCGTCGATCGCGGTCTCGCTCACGAGCCGGCCCAGCCTGTCGTACTCGAAGCAGGTGCGATGCAGGGCACGAAGCCGCGGCGCATCTCCATCGCTCTGCTCGCTAGTCACCTCGAGCTTGACGGCGTCGATGAGCCGATCGAGCGCGTCGTAGCGATAGCGGTAGTGATGGCTGGCGGTGCGCTTCTCGACGAGCCGCCCCACCGCGTCGCGCACGAGCTCCGTGCGCAGCGGCCTCGCCATGCCGCGCGCACTTCCGGGCGGCATATCCAGCGACAGATCCTCGTCACCGATGCCGGGGTGATGCACGATGGCGCTCGGCCAGCCGTTGGCGTCGTACTCGATCTGCACGCGCGTGCCGCCGACACGACGCTCGTCCACCACGCGATCGGCCTCGTCGCGCACGAACTCGAAGCGCAGGCCGTTCTCGTTGACCAGCGATTGCAGCCGCAGCGCGCTGTCGTAGTTCCACGCGATCCGCCGGCCCTCGGCGTCCTGGCGCAGCAGCGGCTGTTCGCGCCGGCCGTAGCCGAAGTGCGTGCTGCGGCTCAGCGCGTCGATGGTCGACACCAGCCGTCCTGCCGCATCGCGGTTGAACGACTGATGGCTGCCGTCGGGCTGCGAAACCGCGAGCAGCCGCCCCATCGCATCGTGCGTCACCAGCGTCTGCTGGCCCGCTGCATCGGTCACCGTCTTCAGGTGTCCCCAGCCGTCGTAGGCATAGCGCGTGGTCTTGCCGGAGCAATCGACGTGCGAGAGCAGCTGCGCGCGTTCGTTCCAGCTCAATAGGTTGCGCCCGCCCTTCGCATCGGTCACGGCGATCGGCAGGCCGCGCCGGTCGTAGCTGTACTCGGTGACCTGGCCGAGCGGATCGGTCTCGCGCACCAGGTTGCCTTCGTCGCTGTAGGCATAGGTCCACGCGCTGCCATCGGGCAGCGTCTCGCGCCATGGCAGGCCGAAGTCGGTCCAGCCGGTGCTGTGGGTGCGCCCGAGCGCGTCGGTACGGCTGCTCATGAAGCCGCGCGCGTCATAGGCGCAGCGGGTGACGGCGCCGCCAGGCTCGACGACTGCGACGAGCTGGCCGAGTTCGTCGTAGCGCGCCTGCCAGTGCTGGCCTTCGGCGTTGGTGTACGAGACCGGCTGGTGCTGCGCATTCCAGCGCCACACGAAGACGCGCTGACGCTGGTCGACCACGCGTGTTTCGCCGATGGCTGCCGAGGCATCGCCAGCGGTCTGGGGCAAGAGCGAATAGCGGACCTCGTAGCGCTCGCCATCGTTGGTCCAGTGGCGGCCGACGCGCGCATCTGCGCCCGAGCCGATCCATTCGTAGTGGCACTCCAGCCCGGCCGCATCGGCGTGAAAGCACATGAGGCCTTGCGGGTCGTAGCCGAAGCGCCGCACCAGCGCGCCGTTGCGGTAGATCACTTCGGCCAGGCGGCCGCCCGCGTCGTGCCGATAGGAGACGAGCAGGCCCGGCAGTTCGCCGGGCGCTCCCCCCGTCAGGCGCACCGCGTCGAGCCGGTTGCTGCTGCCCGCATGCTCGAGCGTGAGAAGACGCCCGGTGCTGTCGGTGATCTCGCCCAGACGCCCGAGCGCGTCGCGGCGCAGCTCGATGAAGTTGCCGTTGCGGTCTTCGAGCCTGGCGAGTCTCAGCACCTGAGGACGGGTCCGGCCTGCGTCGGGCTCCTCGAAGATGAAGAAAAGCCCGCCGGGCACGTGCACGAAGTAGTGGCCGCTCTCGGTGCGGCACAGGTCCACGCCTTCATGCACGTCGAACTGCCGAGTGCCCGGCGCGATGTCTGGCAGCTCCGCCTCCCTGCCCTGCTCGTCCACCAGCACCGCGACCGGCTCGCCATGCGCACCAGCATCGAGCCGCAGCTCCATCGCATAGGGCAGGTTCCAGCCCTGCCCCAGCGGCGTACCTGTGCGAAGGTTGCGGCTGCTGTAGAAGCGCTGCCACACGATGGGCAAGGGGCCGGGCAGCCTGAAGTCGAGCTCGCGCTCGGCGCCCAGGAACTTGATGCCCGTGGCGGCCTGCACCGGATTGCCGAAGGAGCTCGCCAGGCCATGGATGCCCATGCCCAGCCCGATGGCGGCTTCCGTCAGGCAGGGCAGCGCCGTGCGGCCCTGGCGCGCGAGCTGGGGCAGGCAGCGCAGGCCCTTGTAGATCATGACCACGTTGAAGATGGTCACGGCGATCTTCGAGATCAGCGGCACCTCGTCGGCCACCTCGCGCACGCGCGCGGTGGGTCCTCCGATGAACACGTTGGGCGAGCCATCGCTCACCTTGGCGCCGCACTCGGTGTGGTCGTCCTTGCGCGAGGCGACGCCCATGTTGATGAACACCGTCTCCGCGCCCTCGGCCAGCAGGATCTGCGGCGAATCCTTCGAGCAGGCCACCGTGTCCATCGGCACGTCGGGCGAGGCGCGCGCCGCGCCGGTGCCCTTGCCGTTGATGAACACGTCCGACGAGCCGCTGGTGATCTTGCCGGTGACGGTGAGCGTCTCGGGCACCAGCGCATCGGCCACGGCCTCGCCCAGCCCCGCACCCAGGTAGCCTCCCGCAACGCGCGCGCCCACCACCACGAGCCCAGCGACCAGCGGCCCTGCCAGCCCGCCCGTGCCGACGATGGCTGCCGCCGCCACCCCGGCCGCGAAACCCACCGCGATGCCGCCTATCAGGCCGCCCGCGAACTTCGCCCAGAACCGGGCATGGGCGTTGGTGTGGGCGATGGGATCGTGCAGGCGTGCAGCGGGTTGGCCGGCCATGATGCGGTGTGGATGGTGGAATGCGTTTGAAGGACGCGCGGCGCCGGGTGCGGCGACCGCACCGCCGTGGTGTCAGGCCCGCGGCTGGAAGCTCTCGAGCGTGCGCTGCCACATCGCCAGGGCCGGCGCGTCGAACGGCACCGGGCTGCTGGCCGTGAGGATGAGAACGTTCCTGCTCGCTGCATGCGGCAGGAACACGGCCTGCCGCTGGTACAGCGCCTGCCCGTTCTGCCTGAACTGCGTGGCGAGCTCGATGCCGCGCAGGTTCAGCACTGCAGGGCCGACACCCACTTCGCCGCGCCCCACTTCCTTGAGCTGGCTCACCTGGCGCGTGAGTTCGCGCATCTGGCGAGTCACGAACTGCTCGAGCGTTTCCTGCGTCTGCAGCGTGTCGCGGCTCACGACGAGCGTGGTGCCCGAGCCGTCGGGCATCGCCAGCACGTTCATCGAGCGGTCGATTCGGCCGTCGTCGGGGATGTCGAACTGGCCTTCGTTGAGGTGGTAGCGCATGCGGATTCTTCTCGCGTTCGATGCGGTCAGGAAGGATCGAAGACGACGAACGCCAGGCATCCGGGGTTCTTCTCCCTGAAGCCGAAGGAGAGCCTTCCCCAGCCGAGCGTTGCGGTGTAGCTCGTCGCCTCCTCCATGGACCTGCCTCGCGGCACGTCCGTGATGGCGAGATCGGCGTAGTGCCGCCGGACTTCATCCAGCGGCACGCAGCGCCCCTGCACGTCGACGACGAGGAAGCCCGGGTGCGCGCCTTCGCGCTTGATCCGCAGATCGAACTTCGACGCCTCGACGCCGTCTTCGAAGCGCACCGGCGTTCCTTCGAAGAACTGGAACACCTGTCCGCCGGGGGCATGGGTGTCGGAGAGCTGGGTCGCGACGACGCTCTCGACCTTCTCCTTGGAGAAGGGGATCTGTGCGACCAGCATGTCGATCGCCAGCCACAAGCTCATTGCCGCCTGAGTCATTTTCTTTTTCCTTTGGAGATTTGCCGGAGCATCGCGCGCGGCCTACTTGCCGCCGGTCAGCCTGTCGTACCCGTTGCCGTAGTACTGCACGTACGGCTCCTTGGTCGTCGAGGTCTTCAGCGTGCCGATGTACTTGCCCGCGGAGCGATTCGCCGCGGCCCAGTTGCCGTCGGCCTGGGCCTTGTCGAAGGCCGTGTTGTAGACCTTCATCTGCTGCGGCGGCGAGCCCGACATGATGTTGTACTTCGAGCTGGAGTTGAGAACGATCTCGCGCTGGGCGCGGATCTGGTTCATGGCGGCAGCGCCCTCGTCGTCGAGCCTGCTGGTGACGTACGCCTGCCTGGACGACATGTCCGGCACCACGTGATTGCTCGCATGCCCCAGTTCATGCGCCACCGCCGACGTGGCGGCATAGGGATTCGACGCCTTCTCGCCATCGATCACGATGACGTTGCCGTTCACGTAGGAGCCGCCGCCTGCCGGGCCATAGACCATCTGCCAGCCCCTGCCCTTGAGCGCGGCCCACTGCTTCTGCATGGTCGGCGAGCGCGCCGCCAGCCCATCGACCCCTGGGCCCAGCCCCATCGGCGTCCAGGGGCCCATCGGCGCGAGCGACGACGACGCCGGTGCGTCATTCGCGGTGGCCGGCGCGGGCATCGCGACCTCTTCCTGCGCCGCGTCCTGCTCGCTCGCCGCACCGATCGGCGCCTCGCAGTTCAGGAAGATCTTGCCGCCGCGCTGGTCCAGGTTGTCGGTGAAGTTGACCAGCCCCTTCACGCCGTTGATCTGTACGGTGCCGTCGGCCAGCAGCACGATCGACGACTTGCCGCAGATCAGCGAGATGCTGGTCTTGGCGGTGACGAAGACGTCCTGCTCGGCCGCCTGGATCACCACCGACTTCTGGCCGGAGAAGTTGGCGTTGGCCGCGGTGGAGGTGACGGAGGCGTCGGTCTTGGCCACCAGGTTGATCGCGCCCGCGCCCGCGTGCGAGACGATGTCGCCGTCGGACACCACGTTGATCTGCCCGCCCTCGCTGACCTGCGTGAGCATGCCCTTGGCGGCCAACTGAGTGAGCTGGGCGCCGGTTGTCATGGTCAGCGCCGAGACGGAGCGCACCGACACGCTCTGCCCCGAGCTCACCACGATGGGCCGGGGGCTGATCATCGTCTGGCCCTCGGGGCTCACGATGGAGACCACAGGCTTGTCGATCTTGCGCGAGAGGTCGAGCATCTGCTGCGCGTCGGCCATGGCCGGGTCGGGGTTGTCCGAGACGGCGGCCTCGGGCGTTCCCCCGGCCGCCAGCGCGGCCACGGCCTGCGACACGCCGCCGAGAGACTGCACGCCCTGCACCAGCCCGGAGAGCGTCTGGTTCTTGCCCTGGGCCATCGCGCCCACCAGCGATTTGGTCGCAGCCACGGCCTGCCCCGCGGCCTGCATGAGCGCGTTGCTCTGCGCGAGCGTGGCGCCCATCTGCTCGTGGCCGTCGGGGTTGTCGCGCGAGGTCTTCTGCGCGAAGTCCTGCGTATAGGTGGTCAGCAGCAGGCCCTTGTCGGCGCGGATGGATCCCCACTCGTTGGTGCGCAGCTCGAAGCCGTAGCTGCGCTGCACGCCCGAGCCCTGGTTCATCAGGTAGCCCATGTGCAGGTGGGTGTTGCCGTGGTCGGTCGACAGCTCGATGTGCTCGGTGCCGCGGCTGTCCTCGAAGCGCAGCATGTGCTTGCCGCCGCCGCCCTGGCTCCAGTGGGTCTGGAAGCCGGTCTGGGTCTTGTGGCGCGGCAGCTCCCACGGCGGCATCTGCGCGGCGTTGTAGACGCAGCCGGTGACGATGGGGTGGTCGGGGTCGCCGTTGAGGAAATCGACGATCACCTCCTGCCCGATGCGCGGGATGTGCATCGCGCCGTAGTTGCTGCCGGCCCAGGTCTGCGAGACGCGGATCCAGCACGAGGAGTTCTCGTCGCGCTTGCCGTAGCGGTCCCAGTGGAACTGCACCTTGATGCGGCCGTACTGGTCGGTGTGGATCTCCTCGCCCGCCGGGCCGACCACCACCGCGGTCTGAGGTCCGGTGGTGCGCGGCTTCGGCGTGACGCGCGCGGGGCGGTACGGCGCGCTGTCGGGCAGCACCTCGAAGCTCTGGCGATAGCTGGTGCTGCTGGTCGACTCGCTGTAGGCCGCATCCGCCGCGCCGACCACGCGCAGCGCGTTCTCCTGGAAGTCGTAGGTCACGCCCTCGATCAGGTAGCGGCGGTTCTCCTGCGCGTTCGGGTGGCGCGCCAGCTCGAACAGGTAGCCGGGCGCCATGTGGCGCAGGTTGCCCTCAGCGCTCACCAGTTCGCGGCGCCCTGCGAGCTGCTCCAGCCGCAGGCGCGCATAGTTCTCGCCGTCGGCCAGCTCGGTGTAGCCGCCGGGCCAGTCGTAGATCTCGAAGCTGTCGCGGCTGTGGCCGGCCGGCTGCTGGCGTACGGTGTCGATCTCGGCGTTGGGCTTCCTGAAGTCGTAGTCGTCGGCCGCGAAGTTGCCCGATGCGATGTCCTCCGAATGGCTCCAGCTGTCGATGAAGTCCTGCTCGAGGATCTGCGCGGCGAGCACGCCCGCGTGATAAGGCACCCTCACCGGGCCGCTGGGCAGGTCGGTGTGCGAATCGGGGCCGTCGCACAGCACCAGCTGATGGCTACCCTGCGCGTGCGAGAAGAAGTAGTAGATGCCCTCCTGCTCCATGAGCCGGCTGGCGAAGTTGAAGTCGCTCTCCGAGTACTGCACGCAGTAGTCCCAGGTGCGGTAGTTGCCGCTCAGCCGTGCGTCGATGGCGAAGCCGTATGGCGCAAGCACCTCCTGCAGGATCTGCGGGGCGGTCTTGAACTGGAAGATCCTGAAATCGGAGCGGCGGGTGGCGTACCACAGCCAGGGGCGCAGTGTGGCCTCGTACACGCACATGTCGCCGTCGTCCTTGCCGATGTAGGCGAAGCGCGTGACCTGTCCGCTCAGGAAGCGGCTGCCGGCGCCGCCGAGTTCGGTGGCGAGGTTCACCTCGATGCTCATGTCCTCGCCCAGCATGCTGCGGGGCTGGATGCTGGGCATGTCGCTGATGAGCCGCACGCGGTGCTCGAACAGCGTGGAAATGCGCTCCTGTCCCGTCATCGAGCGGAACTTCAGGCGCTCGCCCAGCGCGCTGTGGGCGATGAAACTGCGGGTCATTCCTGGAAAGCTCCCTGGTCAATACGATCCCGGCGCGCGCCGCGCAAGCAGCAGGCCGCGCCGGGCAAAGGGAGCTCAGGCCTCCTTGTTTTCCTTGATGTTCCAGCCCAGCACCGTTTCGGCGCCCTTGCCGCCCTTGTCGGTCTGCTCCCAGTACTGCTGCTTGACCTTGGCGGCCTGGAAGGCGTACTGCACGAAAACCGCATCCGAACCCTGTTCGGCCGTGTACTGCACCGAGGTCACGAGCACTTCCTCGAGCGTGACGCGCGTGTACTCGATCTGCGAACCGCCGGCCTTGCACACCGACACCTCCACCTTGCTCAGGTGCTTGCCGCTCGCGCAGTTCTTCAGCACCGAAGGCGCCGCCTTGTCGATGCGCGCCAGCACCTGCAGATCGTTGAAGCTGGCCTTGCCGACCCCGCCGCCACCGCCGCTGACCATGTTGCCGGGCTGCGTCGCTCCCCAGGAGAACGACTTGATGTCGGACCACTCCTTGTGGTTCGAGTCCTTCGATTCACCGTTCGCGCCTTCGACGCGCATGAACATGTCTACTGCCATGATTGATCGCTCCCTGGTTGCGGCACCGCTGCGGGCGCCCTGGACATCAGCCGCCGCCACAGCGTCGGCACCGGATGCCGGACGGCTTCGCGAAGTGCATCCTTCGCCGGCCGTCCGACCTAGGCCCTGAAGATAGTCAGCCTGCGGCAACTGCACCAGAGTCTTTAGGCATCGTAAAAAAGCATTAATGCACCCGCCTATCGATGCGCCAGGGCGCCTCTTGCAGGACGGGCTCGCACCGGTGAAAAGGCCCGCCATCGTTGAGATGGCGGGCCTCTATCGCGCGTTCTTCGACGGCCCCGGGCCGCCGGCTACCGCGCGCCAGCGACGATCGCGATGCCCCTGATCTGCCCTGCAGCAGGCGCGCGTTCCGGCTTGGGGTAGCGCGACGGCGAGAAGCGGTGCAGCAGTTCCGCCTCCTGTAACTTCGCGGCCTCGAAGTTCGCGAGCTTGACGTGGCCGAAGCCGCGGATCGACAGCGGCAGCGCCGCGATGCGCGCGGCCGTCGCCTGGTTGCCCGCAGAGAGTTCGCTCGACATCGCTTCGAGCAGGCCGTCGAAATGCGAGATCAGCTCGCGCTCCATGCGCCGCTCGGCAGTGCGCCCGAAGATGTCGAAGGCGGTGCCGCGCAGCCGCTTGCCGTGTGCCAGCCAGCGCATCGCGGGCAGCATCCAGCTTCCGATGCGGATCTTGGCCGGCGCCTTGCCGTGCGCGCCGCGCGAGAGCACCGGCGGGGCCATGTGGAATTCGAGCTTCAGGTCGCCTTCGAACTGCTCGTTGAGCTTCTGCAGGAAG
>CAJYQC010000182.1 GCA_913776885.1 uncultured Variovorax sp. | reverse complement strand
GATCCTGGTCATCACCGTGATCGGCGGCACCGGCAACCTGTTCGCCTCGGTGCTGGGCTCTGCGTTCTACGTGCTGCTGGCCGACTGGCTCTCCACGCTGTGGCCGCGCTGGCTGCTGTTGCTGGGGTTGCTGCTGATCGGCGTGAGCATCGGCATGCAGCGCGGGCTCTGGGGGCTTGGCGAGAGCGCGTGGAAGCGCATCTTCCGCAAGGCATCGGCCGACCCCGTCTCGCCTGCCGCGCAAGGAGAAAAATCATGAGCGACGTTCTCATCGAAGCCGTCGGCGTCACCAAGCACTACGGCAAGTTCGCGGCGCTCGGCGGGGTCGACCTGAAGATCCGGCGCAACACGGTGCACTCGGTGATCGGCCCCAACGGCGCGGGCAAGACCACGCTGTTCCACATGCTCACCGGCACCGGCATGACCACCGGCGGGCGCATCCTGTTCGACGGCCACGACGTCACGCGCGAGCCGGACCACAAGCGCGTGCAGCGCGGCATGGCGCGCTCCTTCCAGGTCACGGCGCTGTTCGCGAGCCTCGCGGTGCGCGAGAACCTGCGCGTGGCGGCGCAGGGCGTGTCACCGCGGCAGGCCATGAACTGCTGGCGCGCGCCGGTCGGCGAACTGGCCTGTACGCAGATCGTCGACGAGGTGCTGCAGCGCATCGGGCTGGAGCGCCTGGCGAACACGGCGGCCGGCGAGCTCTCGCACGGCCAGCAGCGCCGGCTGGAGGTGGGCATGGCGCTTGCAGCGCGCCCGAAGGCGATCTTCCTCGACGAGCCGACATCGGGCATGGGCATCGACGACCTCGACGACATGAAGCAGCTGATCCGCGGCCTGCGCGATGCGCACACCGTGGTGCTCATCGAGCACAACATGAACATCGTGATGGACATCTCCGACACCGTCACCGTGATGCAGCTGGGCCGCGTGCTGGCCGAGGGGCTTCCGGGCGACATCCGCGCCGATGCGCGCGTGCGCACCGCCTACCTGGGCAACATGATCACCGGAGGCAAGGCATGAGCAACATCCTCGAAGTCGAGGGCCTGCACGCGCACTACGGCAAGAGCCACGTGCTGCAGGGCGTGTCGATGACCGTGGGCGAGGCCGAGCTGGTCACGCTGCTGGGGCGCAACGGCGCGGGCAAGTCGACCACGCTCAAGAGCATCGCCGGGGCGGTCACGCCCACCAGCGGGCGGGTGCGCTTCCAGGGTGCGGACATCGCCGGCATGCCGGCGCACCGCATCGCCACGCGCGGCGTGTGCCTGGTGCCGGAGCACCGCGGCATCTTCAAGCTGCTGACGGTGGAAGAGAACCTGCTGCTCGGCCTGCGGCGCCAGTCGCCCTGGCAGCTGGACGACATCTACCGGATCTTCCCGCGCCTGAAGGAGCGCCGGCGCAACGGCGGCGGGCAGCTCTCGGGCGGCGAGCAGCAGATGCTGGCCATCGGCCGGGCGCTGATGAACCATCCGCGCCTGCTGATCCTCGACGAGCCGGTGGAGGGCCTGGCGCCGGTGATCGTGGAAGAGATCGTCGCGCAGCTCAAGACCATCAAGGCCGCCGGGGTGGCGATCCTGCTGGTCGAGCAGAACCTCGAAGTCTGCGTGCAACTGGCCGACCGCCACTACATCGTGGAGCAGGGCGTGATCGTGCACGAGGCCGGCAACGCCGACTTCATGGCCGACCACGCAGTCAAGGACCGCTACCTGGGCGTGGGCCTCGCCTGAGCGCCCCAGCGCATCAACCGTTTTCGAAAGCCATGAAGAACTCTCACAACGAACTCCGCATCGACGGCCAGCGGCTCTGGAACTCCTTGATGGAACTGGCGCAACTGGGCGCCACCGAGAAAGGCGGCGTCTGCCGCATCGCGCTGACCGACCTCGACCGCCAGGGCCGGGACCTGTTCTCGCGCTGGGCCCGCGAGGCCGGCTGCGAGGTGCGCGTGGACGCCATCGGCAACATCTTCGCGCGCCGCGCCGGCCGCAACAGCGCGCTGCCGCCGGTGGCCACGGGCAGCCACATCGACACCCAGCCCACGGGCGGCAAGTTCGACGGCAACTACGGTGTGCTCGCCGGGCTGGAGGTGATCCGCACCCTGAACGACGCCGGGTTGCAGACCGAGGCGCCGCTCGAGGTGGCGGTGTGGACCAACGAGGAAGGCTCGCGCTTCGTGCCGGTGATGATGGGCTCGGGCGTGTTCGCCGGCGCGTTCACGCTGGAGCATGCGCTGGCGCAGCGCGACAACGACGGAGTGAGCGTCTCCGAGGCGCTGTCTGCCATCGGCTATGCGGGCAGCGGACCCGTCTCCGCGGCGGCATCGCCGGTGGGTGCGTACTTCGAGGCGCATATCGAGCAGGGGCCGGTGCTCGAAGCCAACGAGCGCGTGATCGGAGTCGTCGAGGGAGCGCTGGGACAGCGCTGGTACGACGTGGTGGTGCAGGGCATGGAAGCCCATGCCGGCCCCACGCCGATGGCGCTGCGCAAGGATGCGCTGCTGGCCGCCTCGGAGCTCGTGATCGAGGTCAACCGCATCGCGCTGGCCCACGCGCCGCACGCGCGCGGCACGGTCGGCTGGATCGACGCGTACCCGAACTCGCGCAACGTGATCCCGGGCCGGGTGAAGCTCAGCGTCGACCTGCGCGCGGCCGACGACACGGTGCTGTCGGCGCTGGACGCCGCGCTCAAGGAAACCGTGCAGCGCATCGCCGCGAAGGCCAAGGTCGAGATGTCGGTGGAGCAGGTCGTGTACTTCCCGCCGCAGCCCTTCACGCCCGGGCTTGTGGCGGCCGTGCGCGACGCAGCGCAGGCGCAGGGCCTGAGCTGGATGAACGTGATCAGCGGCGCGGGCCACGACGCGGTGTACCTCGCGCGCGTCTGCCCCACGGCGATGATCTTCGTGCCCTGCCGCGACGGCATCAGCCACAACGAGATCGAGGACGCGCAGCCCGATCACCTGGAGGCCGGCTGCAACGTGCTGCTGCAGGCGATGCTGCGCAGCGCGGGAGCGGCGCAATGAAGGTGCTGATCGCGCGTCTGAACCACGAGACCAATACCTTCTCTCCGGTGCCCACGCCGCTCGCGGCCTTCGGGCCCGACGGCCCCACCTTCGGCGAGCAGGCCTACCGGGACAACAAGGGCATGCGCACCGCGATGTCCGCCTTCATCGATCTCGCCGAGCAGGCGGGCGCGACCGTGGTCACGCCGGTGTCGGCCTCGGCCAACCCGAGCGGCCCGGTCGATGCGCAGGCCTACACGCTGCTCACCCAGTGCATCGTCGACGCGGCCCCGGGCTGCGACGCCATCCTGCTCGACCTGCACGGCGCGATGGTGGCGCACAACAGCGCCGACGGCGAAGGCGACCTGCTGCTGCGCCTGCGCGCGGCGGCGCCCGGCGTGCCCATCGGCGTGGCGCTCGACCTGCACGCCAACGTCACGCCCGCGATGGTGGAGAACGCCGACGTGATCGTCGGCTTCAAGACCTACCCGCACGTCGACATGTACGAGACCGGCGAGCATGCCGGCCGGCTGCTCTTCGACATGCTCGCCGGACGCAGCAAGCCGCACATGCGCTGGCACCGGCTGCCGCTGATGGCGCACACGCTGCGCAGCGCCTCCTTCACCGGGGCGATGAAGCAGGCCATCGAGGCGGCGCGCGAGGCGGAGGAGTCGGAATCGCTGGCGGTGTCGATCCTCGCGGGCTTCTCGCTGTCGGACATCGAGGCGCCTTGCATGAGCGTGATCGCGGTGGATGCGCATTCGCCCGAACGCGCGCAGGCCACGGCCGACCGCATCGCGGCGCAGATGTGGGCGCAGCGCGAGGCCTTCGTCTACCGCAGCGAGCCGCTGGCGGAGTCGATCGCGCGCGCGAAGCTGATCGCCGAAGGTGCGACGCGGCCGGTGCTGCTGCTCGACCATGGCGACAACTGCATGTCGGGCGGAAGCTGCGACACCATGGACGTGCTGCAGGAAGCGCTGGCCCAGGGCCTGCACGGCATCGGCGTCGGTCCGCTGTGCGACCCCGAGGCGGTAGCGCAGTTCGTCGCGGCGGGCGAGGGCGCGCAGGTGACGGTCGCGCTGGGCAACAAGGTCTCGCTCGCGGGCATCGGCCTTGAGAAGACGCCGGTGGGCCTGACGGGCATCGTGCGCACCATCGGCAGCGGCGAATACGTCATCACCGGGCCCACCTACACCGGCCAGCGCAGCAGCATGGGCCGCACGGTGCTCTTCGACATCGGCGCGGCGCGCATCGTGGTGACGGAGCGCACGCAGGAGCCGTGGGACATCGGCGTCTTCGAATGCGCGGGGCTCGATCCGCGCAAGGAGCGCTTCCTGCTGCTGAAGTCGCGCATGTACTGCCGGCCGGTGTTCGAGCCGCTGTCGGCGGCACTGGTGGAGTGCGACGGCCCGGGGGTTACGAGCTCGGACTATGGGTTGTTTCCGTTCAGCAAGGTCGGGAGGCCGGTGTTTCCGCTCGATGCCATGTGATGGCTTCGAGAGAAGACGGGAGCGGGCAGCCGGATGCAGAGCGCGCGAATCGTTCGCGAAGGGCGCGGAAGGAAGACCCAAAGGGTTTTTTCGGTTTCTTCTGCGGACTTTGCGTGGTTTTTGTATTGCCGCTGCGTTCGGCCGTCCGATTGCGCATTCCATGACCTGCGACGTCATCGACGCGAATCGGGGGCGGCGCGACCATTCCTTTACCCCGCGATCTTGCGGGCGACATCCAGAAAGGAATCGTCATCATGAACACCGCCTCACACGACGCCAACGCCATCGCCCAGCGCTACATCGCCGTCTGGAACGAGACCGACGCGCAGCGACGCGCCGCGCTGATCGAGGCCGGCTGGACTGCCGACGCGCGCTACGTCGACCCGATGGCCCAGGCCAGCGGACGCGAGCAGATCAGTGCGCTGGTCGGCGCGGTCCACCAGCGCTATCCGGGCTTCCGCTTCAACCTGCTGGGCAAGGCCGATTC
>CAJYQC010000181.1 GCA_913776885.1 uncultured Variovorax sp. | reverse complement strand
CTTCCAATCGGTAGGCTTCGAGGTCGAAAAATTGGCACGCCGAAGCGTGCCTGCACGAGGCCGGGCGGCTCAGCCCGGCAAGGAACTCCTGAGTTGGGCGATGGCGTCGTCGAAATCTTCGACGCGGCCCGTCATGCGCGCCGACAGCAGCGCGCCCTGGCACACGGAAAACACGTAGGCGGCCAGCGAGGCCACCGAGGCGCCGGTCTTGCGCTCGGGCATCAGCGCGCCCAGAACGCCGGTGAGCCACGTGACCTGCGTGTTGCGCAACTCCTGCACGGCCAGGCGCAACTCGTCGTTGACGACGCCCCAGCCCGGTGCCACCGCACCGGCAGGGCACATGGCGGCGCCGGCCCTGAGCGTGTTGCGGTACATGCGGAAATACGATTCGAGCGCGTCCTTCGGCTCGCGCGCGCGGGCGGCGTCCCAGTCCTTGAAGCCCTGCGTGGCCCCGCGGATCACCGCGACGCCCAGCGCCTCCTTGGTCGGGAAGTGGTGGTACAGGCTGGCCTTGCGCACGCCGACCGCGTCGGCCACGTCCTGGAAGCTGAAGCCCAGGTAGGAGCGGGTTTCGATCAGGCCGCGCGCCACCGCGAGGATCTGCTCGCGGGTGCTGCCGGTAGCCAGGGCTGTGGCGTTGGTCATCTACCTACTATAAGGTAGGGAAAATCAACCCACAAGCCGGGGTGTCATGAAGGCGTCAGCCGCCCGGTCAATCGGCCTTCTCAATCGGCCTTGATGCCCGCCGCCTTGACGATGCGCCCGTTGCTCTCGAACTCGCTGGCGATTTCCTTCGCGAACGCGGCCGGCGTGCCGCCGGTGGGCACGTTGTCGGTGGCCGTCAGCTTGGCCCGCAACTCGGGCGTGGCAAGCGCCTTGTTGATCTCGGCGTTGTATTTCGCGACCAGCGCCGACGGCGTGGCAGCCGGCGCGAACACGCCGAACAGCGAGTTGATGTTCGCCGCCTTATAGCCCAGCTCGCCCAGCGTGGGCACCTGCGGGAGGCTGTCGAGCCGCGCGGGTGCGCCCACCGCCAGCGGACGCAGCTTGCCCGACTGGATGTGCGAAGAGAGCGTCGGGCTCGCGTTGATGGAAAGGATCTCGAACTGCCCGCCGATCGCGTCGTTGAGCTGCTGGCCGCCGCCCTTGTAGGGCACGTGGGTGATGTCGACGCCGGCAGCCGCGCGCAGCTGCTCCAGCACGATGTGGCCCAGCGAGGCCGGCCCCGATGTGGCCCAGCGCACCGCGCCCGGATGCGCCTTGGCATCGTCGATCAGCGCCTTGAAGTCCTTGGCCTTGCTCGCAGGCGTGGCGATCAACAGCACCGGCGAATACATCACGCTGGCCACGGGCGCCACGTCCTTCAGCGAATCGAAAGGCAGCTTGCCCAGGTGCGGGCTCAGCACCAGCGGGCTGATGGCCGAGAAGCCCAGCGTCGCACCGTCGGGCGCGGCCTTGGCGACGGCGTCCATGCCGATGGCGCCGCTCGCGCCCGCGCGGTTGTCGACGATCACCGTGACGCCCATCTGCGCCGCGAGCCGGTCGCCCAGCGCACGCGCGACCACGTCGCTGACGCCGCCCGCCGGGTAGGCGACGATGAGGCGAACGGTCTTGGGCACGGTCTGCGCAAAGGCGGCGGGTGCGGCGCACAGCACTGCAGCGGCGGCGAGGAGGCGGGTCGCCGTGCGGCGCGAGGGCTTCGGGGAAGCGAGGAAATTCATGGTGTCGTGTGTGGCAAACCTTGTCGTCTGCCCGCTTGCTTGCGTGATGGAGGGTGTCAGTCCAGCTGCAGCTTGCGCTCCTTGATCAGCCTGGACCACTTCTCATTGTCCGCCTTGACGAAAGCCGCGAACTCGGCCGGCCCGAGCGAATGCACCTCGGCCCCCGCCGTCGCGAACTTGGCCTTGATGTCTGGCTGCGCCAGCGCCCTGGCCAGCTCGCTGGAAAGCCGGTCGACCACATCCTTCGGCATGTTGGCCGGCCCCACCAGCCCCTGGAAGCCGACCGACTCCATGCCCGCGAGTCCCAGCTCCTTGACCGTCGGCACGTCGGGCAGCTGCGGATCGCGCGCCGGGCCGGTCACCGCCAGCGCCTTGAGCTTGCCGCCCTTCACCTGCGGCAGCAGCACGCTGCCCGCGTCGATGAGGATCTGCGTCTGCCCGCCGATCAGGTCCTGCACCGCAGGCGCGCTGCCCTTGTAGGGCACGTGCGTCATGTCGAGCCCCGTGACCTGGTTCATCAGCTCGCCGTTGAGGTGCGTCGAAGTGCCGTTGCCGCCGGAGGCGAAGTTGACCTTGCCCGGCTGCCCCTTGGCCCACGCGACGAACTCCTTGAGGTTCTTCGCCGGATGGTCGGGCCGCGTCACCGCGATGTAGCTGCCCTGGCTGATCTGCCCGATGTAGGTGAACTGCCTGATCGGGTCATACGGCGGCTTGCTCTGCAGGTACGGCGCGATGGCGAAGGGCCCCGTGTTGGCAAGCAGCAGCGTGTAGCCGTCGGCGGGCTGGCGCGTGAGCTCGGTGGCCGCGATCATGCCGCTCGCGCCGGGCTTGTAGTCGACCACCAGTTGCTGCTTGAGCGCCTCCTGCAGCGGCACCTGCACGGTGCGTGCCGCAAAGTCGATGCCGCCGCCGGGCGGGTAGCCGACGATCAGGCGAATGGGCTTGGCGCTCGGGAATGCCTGAGCGGCGGCGAGGCCGGCGGCTGCGGCCATCGCAAGGCCGAGCCCAAGTCCGGCGCAGAGTCTGTTGAATTTCACGATCCGTCTCCTCTTGTTGATGATTGATTTTCCAGCAGCCGCTGCAGCGTCAGCGCGTTGCCCGTTGCCTCGCCGCCGGCCGTGTTGTCGAACACGCACCAGCAGCGCGCACCCTCCTCTCTCGCGCGCTGCAGCCGCCGGGCAAGCCGCGCGAGCAGTTCTTCGTCGTAGGCGGACCAGTAGCGCCGCGGCGAGCCGTGCAGCCGCAGATAGACCAGGCCCGGCCAGCCGCCGGGGGCCGCGGCTTCGTCGAACAGCACCGGGTCCGCGAGCACGCGGGCCACTTCGAAGTCCGACAGGAGCCCGTCGGCCTGCGGCGTGAACCAGCTGCGATGGCGCGGCTCCAGCACCACTGCGCCCCGGTGCCGCTGCCGCAGCGCGGTGAAGAAGCTGCGCACCGCTTCGGTATCGAACGCCAGGCTGGGCGGCAGCTGCACGACCAGCGCACCCAGCTTGCTGCCGAGGCCTTCGGCCTGCGCGGCAAACGCCTCGAAAGCCGGCATCGCATCGACCAGCCGGCGTTCGTGCGTCACCGTCTTCGGCAGCTTGACCGCGAAGCGAAAACCTTCAGGCGTGCTCGCGGCCCAGCGCCCATAGGTCTCGCGCCGGTGCGGCCGGTAGAACGATGTATCGATCTCGACCGCGTCGAAGCGCTGCGCATAGCGCTCCAGGTGCGAGCCCTCGGCCGGAAACACCGGCCACAGCGCGCGCGGCAGGCTCCATCCGGCGCAGCCGATGCGGCAGTGCTGCGAAGGCTCAGCCGCGCGGGTGGTGCCTGGCATGGAGCTGCTTGAGGCGCTCGCGCGCCACGTGCGTGTAGATCGTGGTGGTCGAGATGTCTGCGTGGCCCAGCAGCAGCTGCACCGCGCGCAGGTCGACGCCGTGGTTCAGCAGGTGCGTGGCGAAGGCGTGGCGCAGCGTGTGAGGCGACAGCGGCACGTGGATGCCTGCCGCGGTCGCGTGTTTCTTCACGATGATCCAGAACATCACACGCGTCATGCCGGCGCCGCGCGCGGTCACGAAGAGGTCGGAGGTCTGCTGGCCATCGAGGATGGCGGGGCGCGACTCTTCCAGGTAGCGCTCGATCCATCGCCGCGCCTCGGCGCCGAAGGGCACCAGCCGCTCCTTGCTGCCCTTGCCGAGCACGCGCAGCACGCCGTCGTTGAGGCTCATGTCGGTGACCTTGAGCGCCACCAGCTCGCTCACGCGCAGGCCGCTGGCGTACATCAGCTCCAGCATCGCGCGGTCGCGCAGGCCGAGCGGCGACTCGACGTCAGGCGCGCCCAGCAGGTCGTCGACCTGCTTTTCGGAGAGCGTCTTGATGGCCCGCGGCATCTGCCGCGCCGGCACGAGCCGGATGCTCGGGTCGGCCGCGATGCGCCGCTCGCGCAGCGCCCAGCGGTAGTAGCGCTTGAACACCGTGAGCCGCCGGTTGGCCGACGTGGCCTTGCCCTTGCTCGACAGCCGCGCGCCCATGTAGGCCTGCAGGTCCGTCTCCTTCGCGGCGTTGAGTGCGGTGCCGCTGCGCTGCGCGCCGAGCCACTGCGCGAACAGTGCGAGGTCGCGGCGGTAGGCGGCCAGCGTGTTCTTCGACAACCCGTCCTCGAGCCACAGGGCGTCGATGAAATCGTCGATCTCGGGTGTCGTCTGCGTGGCTGCCTCTGTGCTCATGCCTTGCAAGATAGCAAAAAGAAAAAGCCGCCCGGCATGCGGGCGGCTTGCTTCATGGTTCGGACGATCGGTCTCAGTCGAGCTTCAGGTTCTGCTTCTTCACGACCTGCTTGTACACGTCGTACTCGGCCTTGATCTGCGCTGCGAACTGGTCGGGCGTGTTCGCGACGATCAGCGAGCCCGTGTCCTCGATGCGCTTGCGCACCGCCGGTTCTTCGACCGCCTTCTTCACGCCAGCGCTGATCTTGTCGACCACTTCCTTCGGCAGGCCCTTCGGGCCGAGGATGCCGTAGTAGGCCATGCGGTTCACCGGCTCCAGGCCCACCTCCTTGAAGGTCGGCACGTTGGGCAGCGCGGCCAGGCGCTGCGGTGCGGACACCACGATCGGGATCAGCCGGCCGCTCTGGATGAAGGGCATGGCCGAGGGGATGTTGTCGAACATGATCGGCACCTGGCCGGCCACGACGTCGTTGAGCGCCGGGCCCGCGCCGCGGTACGGGATGTGCGTGACGAAAGTGTTGGTCAGGCTCTTGTAGAGCTCCATCAGCAGGTGGCCGATGCCGCCCGTGCCCGACGAGGCATACGAGTACTTGCCGGGGTTCTTCTTCAGCTCTGCCACGAACTCTGCGTAGTTCTTGGCCGGGAAGCTCGGGTTGACCGCGATGATGTTGGGCGTGGCCGCGATGTTGATGATCGGCGTGAAGTCGGTCAGCGGGTTGTACGGCACCTTGGGATTGATGGCCGGGTTAGCCGCCGTGGTGGACACGGTGGCGATGCCCAGCGCATAGCCGTCGGGCGTGGCGCGGGCGGTTTCCGAGGCGCCGACGATGCCGCCGCCGCCGGCCTTGTTCTCGACCACCACGGGCTGGCCCAGCACGCGGCCCAGCGGGTCGGCGATCACGCGGGCGATGATGTCGGTCGTGCCGCCGGGAGCGAAGGGCACCACCAGGCGCACGGGCTTGTTGGGGTAGGTCTGGGCAAACGAGCTGCCGGCGGCCAGGGCAAGGGCCAGTGCGAACCAGTTTCGGCGGTGCATAGTCGGTCTCCTGAAGGGCATGTGCGTCATGGGCACGGTGATACGCGTC
>CAJYQC010000180.1 GCA_913776885.1 uncultured Variovorax sp. | reverse complement strand
CGCCGAGCTGGGCGTGATCGGCGCCCTGCTGCGCGAAGAGGATGGCGGCTTCGGCGGCGGCGGCTTCGACATCGCCGTGGTCTTCGAGGCGCTGGGCCGCGGCCTGGTGGTCGAGCCGCTGCTGGGCGCGGTGATGGTCGGCGAGGCGATCAGCGCCGCCGGCAACGATGCGCAGAAAGAGAAGCTCGGCGACATCATCAACGGCGCAGTCGTCGCCGCCTTCGCGCACGACGAGGCCGACACGCACTACGAACGCACGCGCGTGGCGACCAAGGCAGAACGCAGCAACAACGGCAACGACGGCGGCTGGGTGCTGCATGGCGCCAAGGCCGTGGTGCCGCAGGGCGAGCAGGCAGACCTGTTCCTGGTCTCGGCCCGCACCTCGGGCAACGTGGACGACGAAGCCGGCATCTCGCTCTTCCTCGTACCCGCGAAGACGGCCGGCCTCACGGTGCGCGGCTGCCCCGCCATCGACGGCGGCCGCGTCGCCGAACTCTCCTTCGACGGCGTGAAGCTGGGCGCCGACGCGCTGCTCGGCGCCGAAGGCCAGGGCCATGCCACGCTGGAGCGTGCCATCGGCCGCGGCGTGCTCGCGCTGTGCGCCGAAGCGCTGGGCGCGATGGAAGCGGCCAAGGCCGCGACGCTCGACTACCTGCGCACGCGCAAGCAGTTCGGCACGCTGATCGGCAGCTTCCAGGCGCTGCAGCACCGCATGGCCGACCTGCTGCTGGAGATCGAACAGGCCCGCTCGGCCGTCATCAACGCTGCAGCCGCCATCGACACCGGCGACCGCGTGACGCGCGAGCGTGCGCTGTCGGCCGCCAAGTTCAGCATCGGCCGCATCGGCGCGCTGGTGGCGCAGGAGAGCATCCAGATGCACGGCGGCATCGGCATGACCTGGGAGCTGCCGCTGCCCCACTACGCCAAGCGCCTCGTGATGATCGACCACCAGCTCGGCGACGAAGACCATCACCTGCAGCGCTACATCGCCCTGGGCAAAGAGGTAGCGCAATGAGCGACAACAAGACCGTGCTGATCTCGCAGGAGGGTGCGGTGCGCATCCTCACCAACAGCAACCCCGCCTCGCGCAACGCGATCACGCCCACGCTGTATGCCGAGCTCTCGGCCGCGCTGGCCGACGCGCAGGCCGACCCCGAAACGGGCGCCATCGTCTTCACCGGCGCGGGCGACTTCTTCTGCTCGGGCGGCGACCTCAACCTGCTGGCCAAGCGCCGCGAGCTGCCGGCATCGGAACGCCGCCAGATCCTCGAAGGGCTCAACAACCTGATCCGCGCGCTGCGCGACTGCAGCAAGCCGGTGATCGCAGCCGTCGAGGGCGGTGCCGCGGGCGCGGGCCTGTCGATGGCGCTGGCCTGCGACATGCTGGTGTCGGCGCGCGACGCCTTCTTCACCGTGGCCTACGTCAAGGTCGGCCTCACGCCCGACGGCGGCGCCACGGCCTTCCTCTCGGAGTTCGTCTCGCGTCAGGTGCTCACCGAGATGTGCCTCACCGGCGACCGCATGCCGGCCGAGCGCCTGCACGCGCTGGGCGCCGTCAACCGCCTCACCGACAAGGGCGCCGTGCTGGCAGAGGCGATCGCGCTCGCGGCCAAGGTAGCCAACGGGCCGGAACGCGCCAGCGCCCGCATCAAGTCGCTGTGCCGCCAGGCGCACCGCGCCACGCTCGAAGAGCAGCTGGACGCCGAGGCCGTGTTCATGGTCGAGTCGCAGGCGGACGCCGAGGCGGCCGAAGGCATCGGCGCCTTCCTGGGCAAGCGCAAGGCCGACTTCGCGGCGCTGCGCGGCCGCAACCAGGGCGCATCCTGACGCGGGCCGCCCTACCCGTTCTTTCGCCTCGCACGACGCATGCACCGTGCGGGGCTTTCTCGTTTCCAGGGAGCTGATCTCATGCCTTTGCCCCATTCATCGCTGCCGCTTGCCGGCGTGCGCGTTCTCGATCTGTCCCGCATCCTCGCGGGCCCCTGGTGCGGCATGGTGCTGGCCGACATGGGCGCCGAAGTCATCAAGGTGGAGCACCCGGGCCGCGGCGACGACACCCGCGACTGGGGCCTGCGCGTAGGCAAGACCGAGACCGCCTACTTCAACAGCGTGAACCGCAACAAGCGCTCCGTCACGCTCGACCTGCAGACGCCCGAGGGCCAGCAGCTCGCGCGCGATCTCGCCAGGCAGTGCGACGTGGTGATCCAGAACTTCAAGTTCGGCGGCATCGACAAGCTGGGCCTGGGCTACGAGCAGCTCAGCAAGGAGAACCCGCGCCTCGTCTACTGCTCGATCTCGGGCTACGACCGCACCGGCCCCGAGGCCGCGCGCCCGGGCTACGACCTCGTGGTGCAGGGCGAGGCCGGCCTGATGGCGCTCAACGGCGAGGCGAACCAGCCGCCGCTGAAGTTCGGCGTGGCCGCCGTCGACCTGTTCACCGGCATGTACTCGGCGCAGGCCATCCTCGCGGCGCTCTACCAGCGCGAGAAGACCGGCAAGGGCCGGCACGTGGAGATGGCGCTCTTCGACTGCGGCCTGATGATCACCGCCTACTACGGCCTCGAAGCCCTGCTCATGGGCGAAGACCCGCCGCGCTACGGCAACTCGCATCCGTCGATCGTGCCTTACGGCGTGTTCGACGCGGCCGACGGCCCGCTGGTCATCACCGTGGGCAACAACGCGCAGTTCGCGCGCTTCTGCACCGAGGTGATCGAGCGGCCCGACCTCGCGGCCGACGAGCGCTTCAAGACCAACATCCTGCGATCGGCCAACCGCGCTGCGCTGCTGCCCGAGCTGCATGCCGAGCTCGCGAAGCGCCAGCGCGCCGACCTGCTCGAAAAGCTCACCGCTGCGGGCATTCCCTGCGGCGAGGTGCTGGGGCTGCTGGAGGCGCTGAAGTCGCCGCGCGCCACGCAGGGCGGCCTCGTGACCTCGCAGCCGCATCCGGTGGCAGGCACGGTCGACGTGCTCGCGCCGCCCTACCGCTTCGACGGCGAGCGCCTGCCGGTGCGCAGCGCGCCGCCCACGCTGGGCGAAGGCACGCACGACGTGCTGCAGTCGCTGCTCGGCCTGTCCGACGACAGGCTCGCGGCGCTCAAGAGCAGCGGCGTGGTCTGAAGAGCAGGCACGCCCTCCGTTTCTCTCTCTTTCTGTTTCTCGTTTTTTTCCGTTTCCCGTTTTCCCTGAAGTAGTCGAAGTACATGGCCTCCCCCGCTTTCCGTTCCCTCCGCAGTCCCCTCCGCCGTGCACTCCTTGCCCTGGCCCTTCCGCTCGCCGCCGGCGCCGCCTTCGCGCAGGCCTGGCCCGCCAAGCCGATCACGCTGATCGTGCCCTTCCCGCCCGGCGGCCCCACCGACGTGGCATCGCGCATCGTGGCGCAGAAGATGTCGGCCGGGCTCAAGCAGAGCATCGTCATCGACAACCGCAGCGGCGCATCGGGCACCGTGGGCGCTGCTGCCGCCGCGCGCGCACCGGCCGACGGCTACACCTTCGTGATGCTGGCCACGCCCACGCTGCTGGCCTCGCACCTCTACGGCCCCACCGGCTACGACATCTTCAAGAACTTCACGCCCGTGGGCTCGGTGTACGACCTGCCGATCGTGCTGGTGGTCAACCCCAAGTCGCTGCCCGATGTGAACGGCGTGCAAGACCTCATCGCCAAGGCCAAGGCCGAGGGCGGCAAGCTCAACTACACCAGCGCAGGCGCCGGCAGCTTCGGCCACCTGACGACCGAGCAGCTCAAGACCATCGGCAAGTTCGACATGCAGCACGTGCCCTACCGCGGCAGCTCGCCGGCCGTGACCGACCTGATCGGCGGCCAGGTGCCCGCGATGTTCTCCGACCTCGTGGGCGTGCTGCCGCACATCAAGTCGGGCAAGCTGCGCGCCATCGCGGTCGGCTCCGGCCAGCGCGTGAGCCTGCTGCCCGACGTGAAGACGGTGGCCGAGCAGGGCTTCCCCGGCTTCGACGCAACCTCGTGGGGCGGCCTGCTGGCGCCGGCCGGAACGCCCAAGGACGTGGTCGACCGCATGAGCGCCGAGCTGAAGAAGGCGCTGGCCGACAAGGAAGTGCAGGAAAAGCTCCAGGGCGTAGGCACCTTCGCGGCCTACCGCACGCCGGGGCAGACGGGTGTTCGCATGAAGGAAGACTTCGAGCGCTGGGGCAAGGTGATTCGCGACAACCACATCACGAACCAGTAGAACGCACAGGTCCGCAGGGCGACCAAACCAAGGAGACAGACATGACGCAGAAGCAGAAATACGAGAACGACTACGGCACCCCGGTGAGCGCGCCGTTCCGCCCCGCGTTGCCCGTGCGCAGCCTCGCCGACATCCGCAAGCTCGAGGAGACGCCGCTCGCGCAGGCGCTCACGGTGCGCAGCACCTACGAGATCTTCCGCAACGCGGGCCATGCCTTCGGCGACAAGACCGCGCTGACCTTCCTGCGCACCGGCAACCCGGCCGACGAGCCGATCCGCTGGTCGTATGCCGAGCTGCTCGCGCGCATCCACCAGACCGCCAACATGCTGCATGCGCTGGGCGTGGGGCCAAACGACGCCGTCGCCGTGCTGCTGCCCGGCTGCCTGGAGTACCACCTCGCGCTGTGGGGCGGCGAGGCCGCCGGCATCGTGCAGCCGCTGAACCCGCTGCTCACCGACGAGAAGCTGGTCGCGCTGATGACCGCCGGCCGCGCCAAGGTGCTGATCGCCTACGGCTCCGATGCCGAATCGGGCATGTGGTCGAAGGCCATGCGCCTGCGCGGCCAGGTGCCCACGCTCACCACCGTGCTGCGTGTGGCGCCGCACGACGAGGCGCCCGGCGCGGCCGGTGCACTGCCCGAAGGAGTCGCCGACTTCGACGTGCTGCGCGCCGCGCAACCCGCCGACCGCCTCGTGAGCGGCCGCGACATCGCGCCTTCCGACATCGCCGCCTACTTCCACACCGGGGGCACCACCGGCGCACCCAAGCTGGCGCGTCACAGCCACGGCGCGCAGGTGTTCACCGCCTGGGCCAGCGTGCAGGTCGCGGGCATGAACGAGAACGGCATCTCCATCAACGGCTATCCGCTGTTCCATGTGGCGGGCGTGCTGCCGGCGTCGCTGTCGTCGCTGTCGGCTGGCGTGGAGGTGATCATTCCAACGCCCTCGCTGCTGCGCAACAAGGAGGTGCTGGCCAACTACTGGAAGCTGGTGGCGAAGTACCGCCCCACGTCGCTGTCGGCCGTGCCCACCGTGCTCGCGGCGCTGGCCAACGTGCCGCTGGACGGCGCGGACATCTCGTCGATCACCTACTGCCGCACCGGCGCCGCCGTGCTCGCGCCCGAGCTGGCCGCGCGCTTCGAGCGCCTGTTCGGCCTGCACGTGCACGAGAGCCTGGGCATGACGGAGATGGCCGGCATCTCGACCATCACGCCGCCCGGCGTGAACGGGCCCGCGGGCTGCGTCGGCTTTAGGCTGCCCTACATGCAGATGCGCGTGGTGGCGCTCGACGAGAACGGCAACGCGACCGACCGTGAGATGCCGCGCGGCCAGCAGGGCATGGTGCTCTTCAAGTCGCCCAACGTGTTCTCGGGCTTCGTCGACCCTGCGGACAACGCCAAGGCCTTCACCGCCGACGGCTGGCTCGCCACCGGCGACCTGGGCTGGATCGACGACGAGGAACGGCTCAACCTCACCGGCCGCTCGAAGGACCTCATCATCCGCAGCGGCCACAACATCGACCCCAAGACGATTGAAGACGCGCTGGGCGCGCACCCGGCCGTGCAGCTTTGCGCGGCAGTGGGCGCACCCGATGCCTATGCGGGCGAGCTGCCCGTGATCTTCGCGACGCTGGTGCCCGGCGCCTCGGCGACCGAAGAAGAGCTGCTGGCCTTCACCTCCGCGCGCGTGGACGAGGCCCCGGCCCGGCCCAAGTGGGTGTCGGTGATCGCGACCATGCCGATGACCAACGTCGGAAAGATCTACAAGCCCGAGCTGCGCGCGATGGCCGCGCTGCAGGTGGTGAACGCCGCCGTCGCCGAAGCCTGCGCCCAGCTGGGGGTGCCCGAGGCCGCACGGCCCGTGGTGAAGACCGAGGGCGAGAGCCTCGTGCTCGTGCAGATCGACGGCGCTGCGGCGGGCACGCTGGCCGCTCCGCTGAAGGAGCGGCTGCACAAGGCGCTGGAGCCCCTGCCCTTCAAGACGCGCATCTCCACTCGGTGACGCAGTGACGGAGTAACGGCGAGCCGACGATTTTTTGAAACCAAGACCGAGAGACAGAGACAAGCCATGACGACCTTCCGCCTTCCGAACCGCCGCGCCCTGCTGTGCGCCGCCGCTTCCGCCGCCACGCTGTGCGCGCTGCTCCCCGCTCAGGCGCAGGCGCAGGCCCCCTACCCCAACAAGCCCATCCGCATGGTCGTGCCCTTCGCAGCGGGCGGCGCCACCGACGTGCTCGCACGCGTGATCGGCCAGAAGATGTCGGCCGGCATGGGCCAGCCCGTCGTCATCGACAACAAGCCCGGCGCGGCCGGCATCATCGGCACCGACGCGGTCGCCAAGGCCGCACCCGATGGCTACACCATCGTGCTGGGCCTGAGCAATTCACTGCTGACCAACGAGTTCCTCTACGACAAGCTGCCCTACGACACCGCGCGCGACCTCACGCTGGTCTACCAGATCGCGTCGGCGCCGCTGGTACTGGTGGTGCACCCCAGCGTGCCGGCCAAGACCGGACCCGAGCTGCTGAAGTACGTCGTCGCCAACAAGGGCAAGGTGGCCTATGGCTCCTACGGCATCGGCGCGTACCCGCACCTGGCCGGCGCGCACATGAGCCTGGCCACGCAATCGGACATGAGCCACGTCGCCTACAAGGGCGAGGCACCGATGATGCAGGACCTGATCGGCGGCCAGATCCAGATGGCCTATGCCAGCGCGCTGGTGGCCAAGCCGCACATCGATTCCGGAAAAATCCGCGCCATCGGCGTGAGCGGCGAGCGCCGCATGAGCACGCTGCCCAACGTGCCCACGCTCGCCGAGCAGGGCCTGACGGACGAGGCCTACCGCGTGACCGGCTGGCTCGCCATCGCGGTGCCCGCGAAGACGCCCAAGCCCATCGTCGACCGCATCGCCGAAGAGGTGCGCAAGGCCACGCAGCAGCCCGACGTGCGCGAGCGCGTCGCGGCCATGGGCTTCGAGATCAAGGAGAGCTCGCCCGAACTCTTCGCCACCGCCTGGAAGGCAGAGCGCCCCGTGTGGGAGCGCCTCATCAAGCAGTCGGGCGCCAAGCTCGAGTAAGCCCTGCGCTCATCCATTCATTTCATCTTCTCTTCTTCGTCATTCAAAGGAACAGCCATGAAGGTTCTGGTGCCCGTCAAACGGGTCGTCGATTACAACGTGAAGGTGCGCGTGAAGAGCGACGGCACCGGAGTGGACATTGCCAACGTCAAGATGAGCATGAACCCCTTCGACGAGATCGCCGTTGAAGAAGCCGTGCGTCTGAAGGAAAAGGGCGTGGTCACCGAAGTGATCGCCGTCTCCTGCGGCGACGCCAAGAGCCAGGAAACCCTGCGCACCGCCATGGCCATCGGTGCCGACCGCGGCATCCTGGTGGAAACCGCTGAAGAACTGCAGCCCCTGGCCGTGGCCAAGCTGCTGAAGGCGCTGGTCGACAAGGAACAGCCCTCTCTCATCATCCTCGGCAAGCAGGCCATCGACGACGACGCCAACCAGACGGGCCAGATGCTGGCTGCGCTGGCCGATCTTCCGCAGGCTACTTTCGCCTCGAAGGTCGAAGTTGCCAACGACAAAGCCACGGTGACCCGTGAAGTCGACGGCGGCCTGGAGACCGTGGCGCTCACGCTGCCCGCAGTCATCACCACCGACCTGCGCCTGAACGAGCCGCGCTACGTGACGCTGCCCAACATCATGAAGGCCAAGAAGAAGCAGCTGGACACGGTCAAGCCCGAGGACCTGGGCGTGGACGTGAAGCCTCGCCTGAAGACCCTGAAGGTCGCTGAGCCGCCCAAGCGTGGTGCCGGCATCAAGGTGCCGGATGTTGCAACGCTGGTGGACAAACTGAAGAACGAAGCGAAGGTCATTTGACTCGCCCCCAGGCTTCGCGCACTACGTGTCGCTACGCCAACCCCCTACCGGGGGCAACACCTGCGGCCCGGCAAAGCCGGTTCCGCGGTGTTCCCCGAAAAGCCTCGTTGAATTGCGTGCCGCAAATTGCCGCACAGGAGAAATGAAAATGACCGCACTCGTCATTGCAGAACACGACCACGCCAGCATCAAGCCGGCCACCCTCAACACCGTGACCGCAGCCCTGGCCTGTGGCGGCGACGTCCACGTGCTGGTGGCCGGCGCCAATGCCGCCGAAGCAGCCAAGGCGGCTGCCCAGATCGCTGGTGTCTCCAAAGTCATCGCAGCCGACAGCCCGAGCCTTGCCGAGAACCTCGCCGAGA
>CAJYQC010000179.1 GCA_913776885.1 uncultured Variovorax sp. | reverse complement strand
CTTGAGGATGCCGCCTTCGAGCTGCAGCACGTTCTCGATGCCTTCCTCGTGCATCAGGATGGCCGCCTTCTCGCAGCGTATGCCGCCGGTGCAGAAGCTCACCACCGTCTTGCCCTCGAACTCTTCGCGGTGCGCGCGCAGGGCGGGCGGGAATTCGGTGAACTTGCTGATGCGCCAGTCGATGGCGCCCTCGAAGCTGCCGTAGTCGACCTCGAAGGCGTTGCGCGTGTCCAGCAGCGCGATCTCGCGGCCTTCGTCGTCGTGCCCCTGGTCGAGCCAGCGCTTGAGCGTCGCTGCATCCACGCCGGGCGCGCGGCCGGCGGCGGGGCGGATGGCGGGGTGATCCATGCGGATGATCTCGCGCTTGAGCTTCACCAGCATGCGCCGGAAAGGCTGCGCGGCAGACCAGCTCTCCTTGGCTTCCAGGTCGGCGAAGCGGGCGTCGGCGCGCAGATGCGCCAGAAAAGCCCGTACCTCGTCGCCCGTTCCGGCCAGGAACATGTTGATACCTTCGGGCGCGATCAGGATGGTGCCCATGAGCCCCAGGGCCCGGGTACGGGTACGGGCGAGCAGGTCCTCGCGCAGCGCGGGGCCGTCGTCGATGGCCACGAACTTGTAGGCCGCGATATTCAAAATCTCTTGCACGGGGCGGGATTTTAGGTGCCGCTGGCATATCGCCCGGCTACCGAGGCCTTGGCCAGGGCTTTCGGGGCGGGTCAGCGGCGATTCAGGGATTGCCAACCCACATCGTGGAGGGGCCGCTTTCTACAATGCAGGCATGTTCGTTCACCTGCGCCTGCACACCGAGTTCTCCGTCGTCGACGGCACCACCCGAATCGACGACGTCGTCAAGGCCGCCGCTGCCGACAAGCAGCCCGCGCTGGCCATCACCGACCTGAACAACCTGTTCGGGGCCGTCAAGTTCTACAAGCAGGGCCGCGGCAAGGGCGTCAAGCCGGTCGTAGGCGCCGAGGTCTTCGTCGACGGGCTGGGCAAGGAGCCCGGCGCGCTGACCCGCATCGTGCTGCTGGTGCAGAACATGGAGGGCTACCTGAACCTCTCCGAACTGCTGGCGCGGGCGTGGACGCAGAACGTGGGCCGCGGGCAGTCGCAGGCGGCCTGCAAGCTCGAATGGCTGCAGGAGCTCTCGGGCGGGCTGATCGCGCTGTCGGGCGCGCAGGCGGGCCCGCTGGGGCAGCCGCTGCTGCAGGGACAGGGCGAGCGCGCGGCGGAGCTGGCGCTGCAGCTGGCGGGCATCTTCCCGCACCGTTTCTACATCGAGCTGCAGCGTGCCGGCCGCCCGGAGGACGAGCCTCACGTGGTCGCTGCCGTGCAGCTCGCGGCCCGGCTGCACCTGCCGGTGGTCGCCACGCATCCGGTGCAGTTCGCTGCCCGTGAAGACTACGAAGCGCACGAAGCGCGCGTGTGCATCTCCGAAGGCGAGATCCTCGGCAACCCGCGCCGCGTGCGCCGCTTCACCGAGGAGCAGTACTTCAAGTCGAGCGCGGAGATGAAGGCGCTGTTCGCCGACGTGCCGAGCGCCCTGGCCAACACGGTCGAGATTGCCAAGCGCTGCAACCTCACGCTGGTGCTGGGCAAGCCGCAACTGCCCGACTTTCCGACGCCTTTCGTCGCCGAGGGCGTGCGCATGCCCATCGACGACTTCTTCCGCCAGGAGTCGTTCGCCGGGCTCGAGCTTCGCCTGATCCACCTCTATCCCGACGAGGCCAGGCGCGATGCCGAGCGCCCGCGCTACGTGGAGCGGCTGGAGTTCGAGATCAATACCATCCTGAAGATGGGGTTCCCGGGCTACTTCCTGATCGTGGGCGACTTCATCCAGTGGGCCAAGAACAACGGCTGTCCGGTGGGCCCGGGCCGGGGCTCGGGCGCAGGCTCGCTGGTGGCGTACGCGCTGAAGATCACCGACCTCGACCCGCTCGAATACAAGCTGCTGTTCGAACGCTTCCTGAACCCCGAGCGCGTCTCGATGCCCGACTTCGACATCGACTTCTGCCAGGGCAACCGCGACCGCGTCATCGACTACGTGAAGGACAAGTACGGCCGCAACGCCGTGAGCCAGATCGCCACCTTCGGCACCATGGCCGCGCGCGCGGCCATCCGCGACGTGGGCCGCGTGCTCGACATGAGCTACATGTTCTGCGACGGCATCAGCAAGCTGATCCCGAACAAGCCGGGCATGTCGGTCACGCTGCAGTACCCGCCCGAGAAGAAGATCGAGGGCGACAAGAACAACTACGCCATCGAGATGGAGCCGCAGCTCGCGGAGCGCATCGAGAAGGAAGAAGAAGTGCGGATGCTGGTCGAGCTCGCGCAGAAGCTCGAGGGCATGACCCGCAACATCGGCATGCACGCCGGCGGCGTGCTCATCGCCCCGGGCAAGCTCACCGACTTCTGCCCGCTCTACCAGCAGCCCGGCAGCGAGTCGGCCGTGAGCCAGTACGACAAGGACGACGTGGAGGCCATCGGCCTCGTGAAGTTCGACTTTCTGGGCTTGGCGACGCTCACGATCCTGGAGATCGCGCGCGAGTTCATCATGAAGCGCCACAAGGGCCAGGAGAACTTCGCGTTCGAGAACATCCCGCTGAACGACGCGGCCACCTACCGGCTCTTCTCCGACGGCAAGACCGAAGCCGTGTTCCAGTTCGAAAGTCGCGGCATGCAGGGCATGTTGAAGGACGCGCGACCCACGCGCCTGGAAGACCTGATCGCGCTGAATGCGCTGTACCGCCCGGGCCCTATGGACCTGATTCCCAGCTTCGTGGCGCGAAAGCACGGCCGCGAAGAGGTGGAATACCCGCACCCGGCCGTGGCCGAGATGCTCTCCGAGACCTACGGGATCATGGTCTACCAGGAGCAGGTGATGCAGACGGCGCAGATCCTGGGCGGCTACTCGCTCGGCGGCGCCGACCTGCTGCGCCGCGCGATGGGCAAGAAGAAGCTCGAGGAGATGGCCGAGCACCGCGAGAAATTCCGCGCGGGCGCCCTCAAGACCCACGGCATCGAGCAGGACAAGGCCGACGAGATCTTCGACCTGATGGAGAAGTTCGCGGGCTACGGCTTCAACAAGTCGCACGCGGCCGCCTACTCGCTGCTGGCTTACCACACGGGCTGGCTCAAGGTCCACTACACGGCCGAGTTCTTCTGCGCCAACATGACCGTCGAAATGGACGACACGGACAAGCTCAAGCTGCTGTTCGAGGACGCCCAGAAGAACTTCGGCATCACCTTCGAGCCGCCGGATGTGAACCGCGGCAACTACCGCTTCGAGCCGGTCACCAACAAGGTGATCCGCTACGGCCTGGGCGCCGTCAAGGGCACTGGCCAGCTCGCGGTCGAGGCCGTGGTGCGCGCGCGGGAAGAGGGCGGGCCGTTCAAGAGCCTGTACGACTTCTGCGTGCGCGTGGACCGCCAGCGCATCAACAAGCGCACCGTGGAAGCGCTGATCAAGGCCGGCGCCTTCGACGCCATCCAGCAGAACCGCGCGTCGTTGGTCGCGTCGCTGGACCGCGCCTTCGAATTCGCCAACGCCACGGCAGCCAACGCCTCGCAGGCCGACATCTTCGGCGACTGCGAGCACGGCTCGGCCACCGCCGAGCCCGACCTCGTCGACGCCACGCCCTGGGGCGTGAAGGAACGCCTGACGCTCGAGAAGACGGCCATCGGTTTCTATCTCTCGGGCCACCTGTTCGACGAGGTCTCGCACGAGGTGCGGCGCTTCTGCAAGCGCGAGATCACCGACCTGCTCGACAGCCGCGACCAGCAGGTCATCGCCGGCATCGTGAGCGACTTCCGCGTCATCAACGGCCAGCGCGGCCGGCTCGCGATCTTCAAGCTCGACGACAAGTCCGATTCCATCGAGGCCACGGCCGACGAGGCGCTCATCAACGCCAACCGCAACACGCTGAAGGACGACGAGCTCGTCATCGTCAGCGGCCGGCTGCAGCAGGCGCGCGGCGGCTTCGAGGCACGCTTCCAGGTGCAGCAGGTGTGGGACCTGGCCTCGGCGCGCTGCCGCTTCGGCAAGTTCCTGCGCGTGGCCGTGAACGGCAAGGCGCCCGACATCGCGCGCCTGCTGAAGGACTTCCCGCCGCGCACCGAGCAGACCGAGGTGGGTGACCTGATCCAGGGCCTGCCGGTGCGCCTGTCGATGGCGCGCGGCGGCGCGCAGGTCGAGCTGCAACTGGGCGAGCGCGCCAAGTTCTTCCCGACCGACGCCGCGCTGGCCAGCTGGACCGCGCAGGCCGAGGCGGGCAAGGCGCTGATCGTCTACGACTGATTTCTTCCGGCACGGCGCCAAGTGCCCGGCGGGCGTGGGCTCTTTGGAGCCCTGACTACGATGCCTCCTGCATTTCAACCGTGAAGCACAAGGAGGATTCCGTCATGAAGAAACAGTCTCTCGTCGTCGCGTCGGCTCTGGCGTTGGCATTGCCGTTCGCCGCCTCGGCCCAGTACACCGGCCCGAGCACCCAGCCGGCTGCCGCGTCGGGCACGCCCTATGCCGGCCCGAGCACCGTGCCGGCGATGACAGTCAAGCAGTTGCTGGACACCGGCAAGGACGACCAGTACGTCACGCTGCGCGGCTTCATCGTGTCGCACGACGGCGGCGAGCACTACACCTTCGCCGACGAGACCGGCCGCATCAAGGCGGAGATCGATGCCAAGCATTTCCCGGCGGGCGTGAAGATCGACGACAAGGTGCGCGTGGAGGTCACGGGCGAG
>CAJYQC010000178.1 GCA_913776885.1 uncultured Variovorax sp. | reverse complement strand
AACACCGCGCTGGCGGTGGATGCCATCGGCTACATCCTCGGCCATGCCGAGGTGCGCCACGTCGTGATCGACACTGCCCTGCACGCCCGGCCCGAGCTTCGCGAACTGCTGGAAGCGAAAGGCGCCGCGCCCGTGCTCTGCGTGCTCGACGGCGACCCACCGCCGCAGGGTGTGCCCACCGTGCCGCAGGCGATCGCGCAAGGTCCGACGACGCTGCCCGATGTGCCCATCGACAGCGGGCAGCTCGCGCTCATCATGTACACCAGCGGCACCACCGGGCGCCAGAAGGGCGTGATGCACTCGCATGCGTCGGTGCACTCTGTGCTTCTGAGCAACATGGTCGAATGGGGCAGCAGCCCCGAGCGCGCCGACGTGTGGAGCAGCGTGCTGCCGCTCTTCCACTGCGGCCAGCACACGGTGCTGATGTCGGCGCTGGCGGTGGGCGGCTGCCTGGTGGTGCTGCGCGGCTTCGACCCCGGTGCGGTGCTCGCGGCCATCGAGCGGCACCGCATCACGGTGATGGTCGGCCTGCCGATGATGTACGGCGCGCTGCTCGCGCATCCGCAGCGCGCCGCGCGGGACATCTCGAGCCTGCGGCTTTGCGTGTATGCGATGGCGCCGATGTCGCGCACGCTGCTGCTGCGCCTGCTCGACGAGTTCTGCCCCAACTTCGCGCTCGTCTCGGGCCAGACCGAGATGTACCCAGGTGCCACCATCTTCGAGGCCCACGAGCAGCGCAGGCGCTTCGGCTCCTACTGGGGCGTGGGCACGCTGGTGAACGAGGTCGCGGTGATGGGCGAAGACGGCGAGCTGCTCGGCCCCGAGCAGGTCGGCGAGATCGTCTTCCGCGGCCCCAACGTGATGCTCGGCTACTACAACGACCCCGAGGCCACCGCCAATGCGCAGCGCTTCGGCTGGCACCATTCGGGCGACCTGGGCAAGCTCGACGCCGACGGCCAGCTGATCTTCCTCGACCGGCTCAAGGACATGGTCAAGTCGGGCGGCGAGAACGTGCCCTCGATCAAGGTCGAGGAGGTGCTGCTGCGGCACCCCGCCGTGCTCAACGCCGCGGTGGTGGGCCTGCCGCACGAGCGCTGGGGCGAGGCCATCACCGCCTTCGTCACGCGCAGGCCCGACGCGCCGGCGGACTTCGACGAGAACGCGCTCGCCGCGCACTGCAAGGAGCACCTGGGCGGCTTCGAGGTGCCGAAGAAGATCATCTTCCTGCCGGCGCTGCCGATGACATCGACCGGCAAGATCCAGAAGTTCGAGCTGCGCCGGGCGCACCACGACCACTACGAGCGCGAGGGTTGATCCGCGCCCTGCAGCAGCGTCGCGCGCACGTCCTTCTTCAGCACCTTTCCCACCCTGGAGCGCGGCAGGTCGAGCCACACCTCGATCTGCTTGGGCGCCTTCACGCTGCCGATGCGCGCCTTGACGAAGGCCTTGACGTCCTCCACGTCCACCTGCCGGCCTTCGTGCAGCTGCAGCACAGCCACCACCCGCTCGCCCCACTTCTCATCGGGCAGGCCGACGACCGCGCTGTCCTGCACGTCGGGGTGCTGAAGCAGCGCCTGCTCGACCTCGGCTGAATAGACGTTGAAGCCGCCCGAGATGATCATGTCCTTGGCGCGGTCCACGATGTAGAGAAAGCCGTCCGCATCGAGGTAGCCGATGTCGCCCGTATGGTGCCAGCCGTGGCGCGAGGCCTCTTCGGTTGCGCCCGGGTTCTTGTAGTAGCCGAGCATCACGAGCGAGCCGCGCACCACGATCTCTCCGCTCTCGCACGTGGGCAGCAGCGCGCCCTCGCCGTTCATCACGCCGACCTGAACGAGCGGACCCGGCCTGCCCGCCGAAGACAGGCGGTGGCGGGCGACGGTGCCGTCGGCATTGAAGTGCTCGCGCGGCGACATCATCGAGATCATCATCGGCGCCTCGGTCTGGCCGAAGAGCTGCGCCATGACGGGGCCGATCTTCTGCAGCGCCTCCTCGAGCCGCGCGGCCGACATGGGCGCGGCGCCGTACCAGAAGCACTGCAGCGAATCGAGCTTCGTCTGCGCGAGCTGCGGGTGCTGCAGCAGCATGTAGATCAGCGTGGGCGGCAGGAAGGTGTGGGTGACACCATGGGCCTCGATGAGGCCGAGGAACTCGCCGAGGTCGGGCCTGGGCATGATCACGACCTGCCCGCCCAGCGCCATCACCGGCAGACACAGCACCCCGGCGGCATGCGTGAGCGGCGCCAGCGCAAGGTAGACCGGGCGCCCCTCGAAGGGATAGCCCATCAGCGTCAGCGCCGACATCGCCTCGAGATTGCGCCCCGACAGCATCACGCCCTTGGGCTGGCCGGTGGTGCCGCCGGTGCCGGCGATCATCGCCAGGTCGTCGGGCGGCGCGATGTCGATAGGCGAATCGTCCAGCCCCTCGAGCCAGTCTTGCAGCGAAGGCGCGAAGGCCTGCCGCTGATCGAGGCACACCAGCGCCCGCAGCCCGGGCAGCTGCGGGCGCATCTGCTCGACCATGGCCGCGTAGTTGCCGTGGAAGATGAGGCAGGCGCAGTCGAAGGCATCGAGCACGTAGGCGTTCTCGCCCGCCTCGTTGCGCGGATTGATGGGGCACCACACGCAGCCCGCGCGCGAGATGCCGAACACGGTGGCGAAGGCCGTCGCGTCGTTGCTCGACAGCACGGCCACCTTGTCGCCGGGGCGGATGCCGGCGCGTTGCAGGCCCCTCGCCACGCGCCAGCTGATGCGCTGCACCTGGGCATAGCTCAGGCTGCTGCCGCCCATGGTGAGGCACCGCGAATGGGCGCCGAGCTGGGCGCCCTTGTCGAGGTAGTCGACCAGGCGCATGGGATCAACCCATCCGGGTGATCACGGGCTCCTGCACCAGCCCGAAGCCGCGCAGCGCACCCAGCAGCTCGCGGTGCCCGAAGGCCTGGCAGCCCGATGCGAAGCCCGCACGCCGCGGCGGCTGCTGCAGCAGCGAGGCGGCCGCATAGGCCTGCAGCAGGCCGGTCTGCTTGTAGTTGCAGTTGCCGAAGATCACGCAGTGCACACGGCCCAGCGGCCCGGAGGCATGCACCGAGTCGACGGACTTGTTGATGCGCGGGTTCTCGCGCGGCGGCATGGTGTTCATCACGCCCGACGCGGTCTGCGCCAGCGCGGCATAGCGGTCGTCGTCGTTCATGCCCTCTGTGGCCTTGAGCGCGGCGGCCACGATCTGCGGCACGCCCTGCATCAGCGCCTTGTTGAAGACGCCGCCGAGCACCTTCACGTTGGCCACGCGCGGATCGCGCTTGAACCACACCGGGTGCGAGGTACCGCCCCAGGGAAGTGCCAGCGCTGCCTCGTGCTGGCCGGGAATCGAAAGGTGGTACAGCCCAGCGTCGGGCTGCCATTCGACGTACTCGTTCTGCTCCAGGTAGAAGGCCTTGGAGGTGGCGGCATTCACCAGGATGGTCTGGGTGGACGCGATGGTCGGGCTGCCGCCCCAGAAGACGGCGATGTCGAGCGTGTCGAGGCCGGGCGTCTCCAGGCACAGCTGCGCGGCGATTTCGCCGGTGGTGTACATGTGGGCCAAGCCTGGCGACAGCAGCAGGCCTGCGGCCGCGAACCTGGCGCCGTACTTCTGGTCGAGCGTGATGAGCCAGTCCTGCTCGCCGGTCGTGTCGGTGTAGTGGCACCCTGCGGCCAGGCAGGCATCGACCACCTCGTGGCCGAAGCGCGCGAAGGGCCCCACCGTGTTCAGCACCACCGAGGCACCGGTGAAGAGCTCGGTGAGCGCGCCCACCGAATGTGCCACCTCCACCACCTCGTAGTTCGCGGTCTCGATGCCGGGCACGTTCGACTTCATCGCCGCTTCCACCTTCTGCGCGCTGCGGCCCGCTGCAACGAAGGGGATGTTGTACTCGCGCAGGTACTCGCACACCAGGCGGCCGGTGTAGCCGGAGGCGCCGTAGACGACGACGGGTTTCTTCTTGCTGCTGCTCATGCTGTGTCTCCTTGCTGTTGCCCGCCTGCGCGACTACATGCCCATGCCGCCGTCCACCGCGATGCCGGCGCCGGTGATGAACCGGGCCGCGTCGCAGCAGAGGAAAACCACCACGTCGGCCATGTCGCCGACCTCGCCGAGACGGCCCAGCGGTGTCTGCCCGACCACGTCGCCCACGGCGGCCTCCACGCTGGGAGCGAGGCCCGCGGCGACGATGTCGTGCGCGAGCTTCATGCCCATGTCGGTGGGCACGAGGCCGGGGTAGATGCAGTTCACGCGCACGCCGTAACCCAGCTTGCCCGACTCCATCGCCGCCACGCGGGTGGCGCGGTCGACGGCGGACTTGGTGGCCGAGTAGCCGGCAATGGCTGGGAACGCGATGGTCGCCGCGACCGAGGCGATGTTGACCACCGCGCCGCCCGCGCCCGCACTGCCGCCGGGACGCATCGCGCGGAACGCGTGCTTCATGCCCAGCAGCGTGCCGGCGACGTTGACGTCGAGCATGCGGCGCAGGTCGTCGCCATCAACGTCGACCACGAGCGAGGTGATCTCGATGCCGGCGTTGTTGACGAGGATGTCGAAGCCGCCGAGCTCCTTCACCGTGGTCTCGGCGGCCGAGGCCCAGTCGCCGTCCTTCGTGACGTCGAGCGGGACGAAGCCCACCTTCGCGCCGGAGGATGAGAGTCTGGCGGCGGTTTCGCGCCCCAGGTCGGCGAGCACGTCGCCGATCATCACGGAAGCGCCGGCCGCGGCCAGCGCCTCGGCGATGCTCGCGCCAATTCCGCGCGCACCGCCCGTCACGAGCGCACGGCGCCCCTTCAAGTCGTACTTGGCCATCACTTGTCTCCTGTGGATGTGTTTTGAGATGGAGCGGCCATGCTAGAAATCGACTTTACGACTGTCAAGATTTTTCTTGGCAACCGTCAAGATTTTCTAGAATGGCATCCGTGGCGCTCTGGATGCGGGTTCTCCCGCTTGCGTGCTATGGTCTGCAATCACGAGGAACACGGGGCCGGCATCCATGCGGCCCGGCTTTCAATGACGACACATCAACGGGTAAAGAAACACGCTGAACGGGTGCCCAAGGCGCGGGTCGACAAGTTCTCCGAGCGCCGGGCCGAACTGGGCGAGGCCGCACTGACCACGCTCGCGGCACTGGGCTACGCGCGCACCAGCCTGCGCGAGATCGCGCAGAACTCCGAGTTCTCGCACGGCGTGCTGCACTACTACTTCAGCGACAAGGTCGACCTGATCATCTGCAGCGTGAAGCAGTACAAGGCACGCTGCGTCACGCGCTACGACCACGCAGTGGAAAGCGCCACCACCTACGACGAGCTGATGGAGGGCTTCCTCAAGAGCCTGGGCGACACGCTGTGCGACGAAGGCCACGTGCACCGCCTCTGGTACGACCTGCGCTCGCAGGCGCTGTTCGAGGAGGCCTTCCGCAACGACGTCGTGCAGATCGACAAGAGCCTGGAAGACATGATCTGGCGCATCATGAGCCGCTTCGCCGAACTCTCCGGCGAAGAGCCCGGCATGTCGCCCTCGGCCACCTATGCGCTGTTCGACGGGCTCTTCCAGCAGGCGCTGCTCAAGCACATGTCGGGCGACGCGAAGGCCGTGGACAACATGAAGGCCGACGTGCGCCAGGCCGTCATGCGCCTGTTCACGCCGCCGGCGAAGGCGGCACCGGCTGCCCGCAAGCGCCGCGCCTGAAGCTGACGCCGTTTTTCTCGAATGCCTGCTGCGGCCGGTCGTGACGGCCACTTCATGGGCGGCACGGCGCCCCGGCAAGAAGCCACACGCGCCCGCACCGCCGCCGGCCCGGGCAGAATTCCGCGCTTGCAGTCTTCTTCCCTCAAGGACTTTCCATGACCGATCTCTCGAGCTTCCCCATCACGAAGAAGTGGCCTGCGCAGCACCCCGAGCGGCTGCAGCTGTATTCGCTGCCCACGCCCAACGGCGTGAAGGCGTCGATCATGCTGGAGGAAACCGGCCTGCCCTACGAGCCTCACCTGGTGAGCTTCGAGAGCAACGACCAGATGTCGCCGGAGTTCCTGTCGCTCAATCCGAACAACAAGATCCCGGCCATCCTCGACCCCGACGGCCCCGGCGGCAAGCCGCTGGCGCTGTTCGAGTCTGGTGCGATCCTGCTGTACCTCGCCGAGAAGACCGGCAAGTTCATCCCGCAGGACGCGGCCGGCCGCTACGAGACCCTGCAGTGGGTGATGTTCCAGATGGGTGGCATCGGCCCGATGTTCGGCCAGCTGGGTTTCTTCAACAAGTTCGCCGGCAAGGACTACGAGGACAAGCGCCCGCGCGACCGCTACGTCAACGAGTCGAAGCGCCTGCTTGGCGTGCTCGACAAGCGCCTGGCCGATCGCGCATGGATCATGGGCAGCGACTACACCATCGCCGACATCGCCACCTTCCCGTGGATCCGCAACCTGATCGGCTTCTACGAGGCCGGCGACCTGGTCGGCTTCAAGGACTTCCCGAACGTCGCGCGCACGCTCGAGGCCTTCGTGGCGCGCCCCGCCGTGGTGGCGGGGCTGGGCATTCCGAAGCGCGGCTGAAAAAAGCCGAGCCCGCCATCGGCGGCGACCTCAGTTCGCGCTGAGGTCCATCAGCATGCGCGAGAGCAGGTACAGGCGCGGCACCACGCTCTCGACCTCCGCGTACTCCTCGGGCGTGTGGATGCCGCCGCCCACGATGCCGAAGCCATCGAGCACCGGCACACCGACGCCTGCCACCAGGCTCGCGTCGGCCGCGCCGCCGCTGCTCTCGATGGTGAGCTTCTTGCCGATCTCGGCGTAGATGCCTTCGGCCATCGCCACCAGCTTGTCCGAGGCGGGAGAGCGCGGCATCGGCGGCAGGCCGCGAATCAGGCGTACGCGCACCTCGGTCTCGGGGATCAGCTTGTTCTGCGAGATGCGCGCGAGGTCTTTCTCCACGCGGTCGAGCTCCTCGGGCGTGGCGGCGCGCACGTCGCCCTTGGCGCTCGCGGTCGCGGGAATCACGTTGGTCGGGCCGTTGGCCGTGAGCACGGTGAAATTGACGGTGGTCTTCTTCGCCGCGTCGGCCGCCTTCGACAATTGCAGCACCTGGTGCGCCACTTCCATCGCCGCGTTGCGGCCGGCCTCGGGTGCCACGCCTGCGTGCGCCGCCAGCCCCTTCACCTCGACGAGCGCGGTGGCGGAGCCCTTGCGCTCGACCACGAGGCCGTCGGCCGGCCGGCCCGGCTCAAGGTTCAGCGCCACGTCGTGCTGCTTGGCGACGCGCTCGATCAGCGCGCTGGTGCCTACAGAGCCGGTCTCCTCGTTGGTGTCGAGCAGGAACGTGATCTGCCCATAGTCCTTGAAGCCGATCTGCTGAAGGATCTTCAGCGCGTAAAGACCAGCCACCACGCCGCCCTTGTCGTCCATCACGCCGGGACCGTAGGCGCGGCCGTCCTTGATGTAGAAGGGCTTGGCCGCGGCGGTGCCTTCCTTGAAGACGGTGTCCATGTGCGCGAGGATCAGGATCTTCTTCTTGCCCTGGCCCGTCAGCGTCGCCACTACGTTGGTGCCGGGATGCGGCTCCGCCGGAAAGGTCTCTATGCGCGCGCCGAGCTTGCGCAGTTCTTCCACCGCCAGATCGCTCACCTTGGCCAGGCCCGCCGTGTCGGCAGAACCAGAGTCGATGTTGACCATGGTCTCCAGCATCTTGAGCGCGCCGTCCTTGCTCTGCGTGGCCGCGTCCAGAACGCCCTGGTGAGGCTTCTGCGCCATGGCGTTGCCGGCGAAGATCGCGCATGCAAGCGCGGTGCACTTGGCGATGGCGAGCATGCGGGAGCGGGCAGGCGACCGGGCTTTCATGGCCGAAGAAGCCGAGCGGGCGGATGCTGGATAGCGCGAATCGATCGTCATTGTTGTCCGTTCTGTTGATTGAAGTTCCGGCGAGGCGCCACGGCGTTGCCGCGCCTCGCCGACTCTACAGACACTTCAGCCGAAATATTGCTCGATGCGCAGCTCGATCGGCAGCCCATGGCGACCGCGGCCGGCGGCGTGCTCCGCGCGTGCCAGCCGCAGACCCTGCCGTAGCCAGAACTGTCCCTTTGCTGGCGACGGGCTTCATCTTGCCGATCTCGCCGCATCCGTGGCTTTGCCGGTGTCGGTAGCCATCTTGGTCTCCGCAGCCGCTGTCGTTGTGGTGTCGGTCGGAGCGCATCCGGCGATGCCGTGCCCGGGCAACTAAAATTCGAAGCCTCCCGCCAGTTCCCCTCCGGAAGCCCTCCCCCATGACCTCCACGCCCGCCCGCCCCGTCCGCTCCCAGTACGAAGATTTCATGCGCCACGTCGACACCCACGGCGTCTTCAAGAGCGACCGCACGGGCACGGGCACCAAGAGCGTGTTCGGCCACCAGATGCGCTTCGACCTGAACGAGGGCTTCCCGCTGGTCACCACCAAGAAGGTGCACCTGAAGTCCATCATCCAGGAACTGCTGTGGTTCCTCACCGGCTCGAGCAACAACAATTGGCTCAAGGAGCGCGGGGTCACCATCTGGGACGAATGGGCGCGCGAGGACGGCGACCTCGGCCCCGTGTACGGCGTGCAGTGGCGCAGCTGGCCGACGCCCGAGGGCGGCCACATCGACCAGATCGCCGAAGTCATCAAGACGCTGAAGACCAACCCCGATTCGCGCCGCATCATCGTGAGCGCATGGAACGTGGCCGAGCTCTCGAAGATGGCGCTCATGCCCTGCCACGCGTTCTTCCAGTTCTACGTGGCGCCGCCGCAGGCCGAGGGCGAGCGCGGCAAGCTCAGCTGCCAGCTCTACCAGCGCAGCGCCGACATCTTCCTGGGCGTGCCCTTCAACATCGCGAGCTATGCGCTGCTCACGCACATGATCGCGCAGCAGTGCGACCTCGACGTGGGCGATTTCATCTGGACCGGCGGCGACTGCCACATCTACAGCAACCACGCCGAGCAGGTCGCGCTGCAGCTGAGCCGCACGCCCTACCCCTACCCTACGCTGCACATTAAGCGCAAGCCGGCCTCGATCTTCGATTACCAGTACGAAGACTTCGAGGTGCGCGACTACCGGCACCACGACGCGATCAAGGCGCCCGTGGCGGTATGAGCGGTGCGAGTCCGATGAGCAAGCCGCGCATCAACCTCATCTTCGCCCGCGCCGCCAACGGCGTGATCGGCGTGGACAACACCATCCCCTGGCACATCCCGGAGGACATGGCGCACTTCAAGCAGCAGACAGCCGGCGCGCCTGTGATCATGGGCCGAAAGACCTGGGACTCGCTGCCGCCGCGCTTCCGCCCGCTGCCAGGCCGGCGCAACATCGTGGTCACGCGGCAGGCCGACTGGCAGGCCGAAGGTGCGCAGCGCGCGGCGAGCCTGCAGGAGGCACTGGCGCTTTGCGAACAGCCGGGCGTCGAGACCGCATGGGTCATCGGCGGCGCGCAGATCTACGCCGAGGCCGAGCCGCTCGCGCAGCGCGCAGTGGTGACCGAGGTGGCACGTGACTACGAAGGCGACGCCTACGCACCCGAGCTCGACGCCGCCTGCTGGCGCGAGACGCAGCGCGAAGCGCATGTCTCGGCAAAGGACGGCCAGGGCTTCAGTTTCGTGACCTACGAGCGCGTCGCGCCCGCCGCAGGCAGGTAAGCGAGACAACGAGGCGATGGGCGAAGACGCCGTGCACCGCCCCCTTCCGAGCGGCCTGCGGCGCCGCTCGCTGATCGCCGGCATGGCCTTGATCGCAGGCCTCGCG
>CAJYQC010000177.1 GCA_913776885.1 uncultured Variovorax sp. | reverse complement strand
GACATCAGCTGCAGTTCGCGCCCGCCGCCCAGCGGCAGCGTCATCTCGCGGTCGAAGACCTTCGTGGGCATGGTCAGGCCCGGTATCTCCTCTACGCCCGCGAACAGCCGCGGAAAGCGGCCGACTTCCGAGTCGAAGTCGGCCTGCCCGCGCGTGCGTATCCAGTAGAGCGTGCCGCTGCTGGCGACGATGTCGCGCACCTCGTCGAAGGCGCTCGCGCCCATCACGCGCACCGCGTGGTAGTGCGTGAGCACGATGGTGCGGATCGGCTTGTCGGTCACCGTGCGGATGGCCGCGAGGAAGTCGCGCGCCATGCGCGGCGTGGGGCGGGTGTCGATCAGCACCACGTGCTCGTCGCCGACGACGAAGCCGCAGTTGGGATCGAAGTCGCTGATGTAGCCGTAGGCGCCGGGGCCCAGCTCCTGCAGCCTGGGCTTCTGCTCGCGGGTGTCGGATGCGGATGCGAAGGAAACGCTCGTGGTCATGGGGTGTCGTTGTCCGTCGTCGTGGGTTCTTCTTCGGCCGCCGCGCGGATGCAGGCGAGCAGCACGTCCTGGTCGGCGCACTGGTTGGCCAGCAGCAGCACGAGGCGCGCGTTGAGGTCGGCGCTCTGCGCCTCGCTGCGGCCTTCGTGGGCGGCGAGCAGCGCGGCGTAGAAGCCGTCGGGGTCGGGGATGCGGGGCTCGGTGATCATGGGTTGCGCTCGTTGGCGGCCAATGTGGTGCGCATGGCTGAGGCGATGGCTTCGGGCGTGGCGTTCGAAAGCACGGCGGCGCGGTAGGCGTCGGGGCGCACGAGGACGAAGCTGCCGGCGTCGCCCGCGCCGAGATGGACCGCGAGCTTTTCGTCGGCCTGCAGCGTGGGCAGGCCGCTGTCGCCGCCCACGGCCAGCAGGCGCAGCGGCAGGGAGGCGATGGCATCGAGCGCCGCTCTCGCCTGCTCGCGCGTCGGTGCGAACCACAGGCCGATGCATTCGGTGCCTTCGGCCAGCAGCTGCATCAGCGTGGTCTCGCGGCCATCTGCCAGGCGCAGCGGCAGGTTCTGCACAGAGCGCGCGCCCTCGGGCAGCACCGCCGCGGGCGGATAGTCGTTGGCCACCGACATCCGGCCGGTGTTGACCAGCGCCCGCGCGAAGGGATGGCGCGCCGCCAGCGCCACTACCGCACGGCGCAGCGTGTGCTCGGCGGGCGAGCGCGGCGCGAGGAAGCGTGCCGATCGGCTCGTCACCTGCAGGTTCTGCTTCGCGGCGGGCTGGCGCTCGGCGTCGTAGCTGTCGAGCAGCGCCTCGCCGGCCCTGCCCTGCGCGACGAGCGCGAGCTTCCAGCCGAGGTTGGCCGCGTCCTGGATGCCGCTGTTGCCGCCGCGCGCGCCGAAAGGGCTCACCACGTGCGCCGCGTCGCCGATGAAGAAGACGCGGCCGTGGCGGAAGCTTTCGAGCAGGTGATCGCGGTAGCCGTAGGGGCCGATCCAGACGAACTCGAACTCCACGTCCGGCCCGAGCTGCTCGCGCAATCGCGCGCCCGCCACCTCGGGCTTGCTGATGTAGGCGGTGTCGCAGTCCTCGGGCATCTGGTAGTCGATGCGCCACACGCCGTCGGCCATCAGGTGCTGCCACACGCCGCGGCCTTCGTTGAAGGGCGCGTCCACCCAGGTCCAGCGCTCGGTGGGCAGCGGCTTCCTGAAGCGCACGTCGCTGATGCACCAGCGGTCGGTGCTGCGCGATGAGTGCGCGTCGATGCCCATCTGCGTGCGGATCGTGCTGTTGGCGCCGGTGGCGTCGATCAGCCGGTCGGCCTCGATGGTGTAGCTGCCGGCGGGCGTCTCGACTTCCAGGCGCACGCCGTCGGCGAGCTGCTCCACGCGGGTGAGGCGGTTCTTCCAGCGCAGGTCGGTCAGCCCCAGTTCGATGATGCGCTCGACCAGGAACCACTCGACGTAGAACTGCTGCAGGTTGACGAAGGGCGGCTGCCTGGAGACGCTGTTGGCCTGCAGGTTGAAGTTGTAGACCTCCTGCTCGCCCGAGAAGGTGCGCCCGAACGACCAGGTGATGCCCTTGGCCGCGATGCGCTCGTAGATGCCCAGGCGCTCGAAGATCTCCAGGCTCTTCTGCGCATAGCAGATGCCGCGCGACGATGCGCCGCGCACGCCGACGGTGTCGTCCTCGTCCAGCAGCACGGCGCGCACGCCGCGTTGCGCGAGGTCGCAGGCCAGCGTGAGGCCCGAGGGGCCGGCGCCGACGATGACGATGGGATGCCGCACGGGCTTCGTGCTGCCCAGCTCGGGCGGCGGCGTGAAGGGCCAGACCGGCAGCTCGTAGGCCGGTGCGAAAGCGAAGTTTTCCATGGTGGCTCTGCGGCTACAGCGCGTGCGCGAACTCGGCGATGGCGTCCGCCGCCTTCGGGATCAGCTCCGGCTGCCCCGCGAGGTAGTGGTTGCCGCCAACGATGTCGACGTTGCGGATGCGCGGCCCGCCCGCCGCCATCCAGGCATCTCGCGTGCTCGGGAAGGTCGACTGGTCGCCCGTGTAGGTCAGCAGCAGTTTCGGCACCGTGGTGCGCGCGAGGTTGGTCGGACCGTCGGCCTGCGAGCGCGACGACCACTGCGAGAGAAAGGCCGTGAGCGAGGTGGTGCGCCCCATCGCGTTGGCCGAGTAGTTCACCTGCCGCGCGTCGCCCCACACGCTGCCGGGCAGGCGGTCGTTGGGGTCTAGCGAGAGGTCCACGCAGCGCGGATCGGCGTGCGTGCGGTAGACGATGAAGGTCTGGTCGCGCGGTGCGCCGGGTGTGCCGCGCAGCAGCGCGAGGCGGTCGAGGCACCACTGCTCGATGCGATCGAGCCGCGCCTTCTGCGCGGCGCCGAAGCGCGCGAGGAAGTCGCGCTCGTAGGGCACGCGGTGGCGCGCGTCGTACATGTCGAGCTCGGGGTCGACCGAGAGCGGGTCGTGCTCGTCGGTGACAGAGGGGTCGATCCAGTCGCGCATCAGCCGGGTGCGGCCCAGGTGCGCGGCGCACAGGGCGATGCCGTCCACGGGCGGCAGGTCGTCGGGGTGCAGGTGCGTGGGATCGCCGTCGGGCAGGTGCGTGGCGGTGAGCTTTTCGGCCTGCGCCTGGTAGAAGGCCGCGAGCGCGGCGCCGCCCGAGTTGCCGACGAGGAACACCTTCTCGTAGCCGGAAGCGCGCAGGTCCTGGATGGCGCGCTCCATCAGCAGCACGGTATCGTTGCCCACGAAGCGCGAGTTCAGGCCCATGCAGCAGATGCCGCGCTCGGCCAGCGGGCCGATCAGGTAGTGGCCCATGAAGTTGCTCGTGGGGTGCATCACGATGGCGGCGATCTTCTTCGGGCCCTGCGGCGCGCGGTAGGCGCCGTAGATGCGCGGACGCAGCAGTTGCAGGCCCGACTGGCTTTCCATGGCCGCGCCGGGCTTCACGTCGATGACGGCGAGTTGCAGCTCAGGCATTCGACGCATCCTTTGCAGCGGCGGCGGCGCGCAGGCCGGCCTTGCGCTCGGTCCAGGCATCGAGCTCGGCACGCGCGCGCAGCGCATGCGCGTCCATCTCGGCCTGCGGCACGGTCGGCGTGGTCAGCTCCACGCGGATGCCGTTGGGGTCGAAGAAGTAGATCGATTCGATGATGTGGTGGTCGGTCACGCCCAGCACCTCGACGCCCGCGCCTTCGAGCCGCGCCTTGGCGGCCAGCAGGTCCGCCACCGAGTCGACGCGCAGCGCGATGTGGTTCACCCACGAGGGCGTGTTGGGCGAGGGCAGCGCGGCGACGTCGTCGCCGAGGTCGAAGAAGGCGATGTAGGAGCCGTCGCGCATCTGGAAGAAGATGTGCACGTAGGGGCAGTACTCGCCGGTGCTCGGCACGTGGTCGCTCTTGATGACGTGGGCCAGCGGCAGGCCGAGCAGGTCTTCGTAGAAGCGGCGGGTTTCCTCGCTGTCGCGGCAGCGCCAGGCGAAGTGGTGCAGGCCGCGCACGGGCGGCGGTGGGGTCGGCATGGCTCGTGTGTCTCCGTTGAGCCGGTATTGGGCGATGCCGCGTCTTATGATGCAATCGAAAATAATTCATCGATTGATGAAATAACCGTATATATGAACCTCACCCTGCGCCAGCTGCGCGCCTTCGCCGCCGTGGCCGAGACCGGCAGCTTCACCGCCGCGGCGCAGCAGCTGCACCTTACGCAGTCGGCGCTCAGCGTGCTGGTGCGCGAGCTGGAGCGCGAGATGGGCGTGCAGCTGCTCGACCGCAACACGCGCCGCGTGCAGCTGTCGGAGGCGGGGCGCGAGTTCCTGCCGTCGGTGCACCGCTTGCTCGGCGATCTTGCAGGCGCGGTGGCCGGCGTCACCGACCTGCGTGACAAGAAGAAAGGCTTGCTACGGCTTGCCGCGCCGCAGCTCATGGCCTGCACGCTGATGCCGCGCGTGATCGCGCTCTACCGCGAGCAGTACCCCGACGTCGACGTGCGCCTGGCCGATACGCTGCCCGAGCATCTGCTCGCGGGCGTGACGGCCGGCGACGTGGAGCTGGCCGTGGGGCAGGACGTGGCCGTCGACGACGCCATCGAGCGCCGCACGCTGCTGCGCGACCGGCACTGGCTGATCTGCCCGCCGGGCCATGCCTTCGCCAACCGCCGCAAGGTGCGCTGGCACGAGCTCGGCCCCTACACCTTCATCGCGCCCACGCGCGACTTCCGCCAGCGCGTGCTGCCCGAACTGGCGCCGGCCGAGCGCGACTACATGCTGCGCCCCGGCACGCAGGAGGTCTCGTACATGACCACCGCGCTGGGCATGGTCGCCTCGGGGCTCGGGCTGACCGTTTGCCCCACGTACTCCGCGCCCCTGGTGCGCGCGCACGGCCTGCAGATGGTGCGGCTGGAGTCGCCCGACTTCCATCGCGAGGTGTGCGTCTACAGCGCGGCGCGGCGCTCGCTGTCACCGGCGGCGGCGAGTTTCGTGGAGGTTCTGGAGGGGTTCGCGCGGGAGCAGCAGCAGAAGGACTGACCGACGCATCCGGGGGCAAAAGCATCGGTGCCGGGCAGCAGACGCGTAGAGGCGGCGATGGGGCCAAAACTACAATGCAGCCGATCCCCGTCTTCCAATCTTCTCCAGGTTTTCCCAATGAACGTCATTCGATTCACCGACCTCTGCGCGCAGGGCAAGGCCACCGGCCAGCGCGTCTTCATCCGTGCCGACCTCAACGTGCCGCAGGACGACGCCGGCAACATCACCGAAGACACGCGCATCCGCGCCTCGGTGCCCTGCATCAAGCTGGCGCTGGACGCAGGCGCCGCCGTGATGGTCACTTCGCACCTGGGCCGCCCGACCGAAGGCGAGTTCAAGCCCGAGGACTCGCTGGCGCCCGTCGCCAAGCGCCTGGGCGAACTGCTCGGCCGCGAAGTGCCGCTGGTCTCCAACTGGGTCGACGGCGTCGACGTGAAGCCTGGCCAGGTGGTGCTGCTGGAGAACTGCCGCGTCAACAAGGGCGAGAAGAAGAACGACGAAGGCCTGGCCCGCAAGCTGGCCGCGCTCACCGACATCTACGTGAACGACGCCTTCGGTACCGCACACCGCGCCGAGGCCACCACCTACGGCATCGCGCAGTTCGCCAAGGTGGCGGCCGCCGGCCCGCTGCTGGCAGCGGAGATCGACGCCATCACCAAGGCGCTGGCGCAGCCGAAGCGGCCGCTGGTGGCCATCGTGGCGGGTTCCAAGGTGAGCACCAAGCTGACCATCCTGAAGAGCCTGTCGGCCAACGTCGACCAGCTCATCGTGGGCGGCGGCATCGCCAACACCTTCATGCTGGCCGCGGGCCTGAAGATCGGCAAGTCGCTGGCCGAGCCCGACTTGGTCGACGAAGCCAAGGCGGTGATCGACGCCATGCGCGCGCGCGGCGCCGACGTGCCGATCCCGGTGGACGTGGTCACGGCCAAGACCTTCGCGGCCGACGCGGCCGCCACCGTCAAGGATGCGAGCGACGTGGCCGAGGAGGACCTGATCCTCGACATCGGCCCCAGGACGGCGGCCCAGCTCGCCGCGCAGCTGCGCGAGGCCGGCACCATCGTCTGGAACGGCCCCGTGGGCGTGTTCGAGTTCGACGCCTTCGCGGGCGGCACCAAGGCCATCGCGCAGGCCATCGCAGAGAGCAGCGCGTTCTCGATCGCCGGCGGCGGCGACACGCTGGCGGCCATCGCCAAGTACGGCATCGAGAAGCAGGTCGGCTACATCTCGACCGGCGGCGGCGCCTTCCTGGAAGTGCTGGAAGGCAAGACCCTGCCGGCCTTCGAGATCCTGTCGAAGCGGGCTGCCGGCTGAACGAGCGGGTGGGGACGCCCGGGCCTCGGCCCGCGGCCCATCGAGGAAAAACCCATGGGTGACTTCCGTCCGACACACAAACTGTATACAGTAGCGAATACAAAACGGAGACTACCCTCATGAGCACGGACCGCATTCCCCGCCACGCCACCAAGATCGTCGCCACCCTCGGTCCGGCATCCAGTTCGCCCGACCTGCTGGAGAAGATGATCCAGGCCAAGGTCAGCGTGGTGCGGCTGAACTTCAGCCACGGCACGGCGCAGGACCACATCGACCGCGCCGCCATGGTGCGCGAAGCCGCCCGCAAGGCCGGCCGCGAGGTGGCCATCATGGCCGACCTGCAGGGCCCGAAGATCCGCGTGGGCAAGTTCGCGCAGGGCAAGGTCTGGCTCGAGCCGGGCGCCAAGTTCGTGCTCGACGCCTCGCGCACCGAGCTGGGCGACGTCGATGCCGTCGGCCTCGACTACAAGGACCTGCCGCGCGACGTGAAGCCCGGCGACCGTCTGCTGCTGAACGACGGCCTGATCGTGCTGACCGTCGATGCCGTCAGGGGCGAGGCGGTGCACACCACGGTCAAGCTCGGCGGCGAGCTGTCGAACAACAAGGGCATCAACAAGCAGGGCGGCGGCCTCACCGCGCCCGCGCTGACGGCCAAGGACATGGAAGACATCAAGACCGCGATGAGCTTCCAGGCCGATTACGTCGCCGTGAGCTTCCCCAAGAACGCCACCGACATGGAAATGGCCCGCCAGCTGTGCAACGTGGCCGCCGCCGAATACGGCCACAAGCCCGGCATGATCGCCAAGATCGAGCGCGCCGAGGCCATTCCGAAGCTCGAAGAGATCCTTCGCGCCAGCGACGGCATCATGGTCGCGCGCGGCGACCTCGCGGTCGAGGTGGGCAACGCGGCGGTGCCCGCTCTGCAGAAGAAGATGATCCGCATGGCCCGCGAGATGGACAAGGTGGTGATCACCGCGACCCAGATGATGGAGTCGATGATCACCAACCCCGTGCCCACCCGCGCCGAGGTGAGCGACGTGGCCAACGCCGTGCTCGACGGCACCGACGCCGTCATGCTCTCCGCCGAAACGGCCTCAGGCCGCTATCCGCTAGAGACCGTGCAGGAGATGAGCCGCATCTGCGAAGCCGCCGAGGCCGCCGAAGACAAGCAGCTCGACGCCGACTTCAGCGGCCAGAGCTACAGCCGCATCGACCAGTCGATCGCCATGGGTGCGCTCTTCACCGCCCACCACCTGGGCGCCAAGGCCATCGTCGCGCTCACCGAGTCGGGCTCCACCCCGCTGTGGATGAGCCGCCACCGCGCGCACATCCCCATGTACGCGCTGACCTCGCGGCTGTCGACGCAGCGCAAGATGGCGCTCTACCGCAACGTGCGCCCGCTGCTCATGGACTCGGAAAGCGATCGCGACACCGCGCTGCTGCAGGCCGAGAACCACCTGAAGAAGCGCGGCATCGTGCAAAGCGGAGACGTCTACGCCATCACCTGCGGCGAGCCGATGGGTGCCCCGGGGGGCACCAACATGCTGAAAATCTGCAGAGCGAGTTGAGCAAACCCCCAGGCTTCGCGCACTTCGTGTCGCTGCGCCAACCCCCTTGCAGGGGGCAACACCTGCGGGCCGGCAGAGCCGGTTCCGCGGTGTTCCTGGAACTTATCCGTTCCTGAAAAGGAAGCTGTAGGCGTTCAGGGCGGGCACGCCGCCCAGGTGCGCGTACAGCACTTTCGAACCCGCCGGGAATTCGCCCAGGCGCACCTTCTCGATCATCCCGTGCATCGACTTGCCCTCGTACACGGGGTCGGTCAGCATGGCCTCGAAGCGCGCGCTCAGGCGGATGGCTTCGAGCGTGCCCTCGTTGGGCAGGCCGTACTCGGGGCCGCCGAAGCGGCGGTCGAGCACGATGTCCTTCTCGGTGATGTCGCGGCCCAGCTCCACCAGCTCGGCCGTGTTCTTCGCGATGCGCAGGATCTGGTCGAAGGTCTGCTGCGGCTTGGCCGAAGCGTCGATGCCGATCACGCGGTCGGCGCGGCCGTCGGCGGCGAAGCCCACCACCATGCCGGCCTGCGTGCTGCCCGTGACCGAGCAGACCACGATGTAGTCGAACTTGAAGCCCAGTTCGGCCTCCTGCTGGCGCACTTCCTCGGCGAAGCCGACGAAGCCCAGGCCGCCGCGCGGATGCTCCGAGCAGCCCGCGGGAATCGGGAACGGCTTGCCGCCGGCCTTGCGAACGCTCTCCATGGCGTCCTCCCAGCTCTTGCGGATGCCGATGTCGAAGCCGGCTGCGTCCAGGCGCACGTCGGCGCCCATGATGCGTGACATCTCGATGTTGCCGACCCGGTCGTACACCGCGTCGGAATAGTTGACCCAGTTCTCCTGTACCAGCACGCACTTCATGCCGAGGTGCGCGGCTACGGCCGCGACCTGCCGTGTCTGGTTCGACTGGATGCCGCCGATCGACACCAGCGTGTCGTAGCCGCCCTCGATCGCCTCGGGAATCAGGTACTCGAGCTTGCGCGTCTTGTTGCCGCCGAAGGCCAGGCCGCTGTTGCAGTCCTCGCGCTTGGCATAGAGGTCGACCTTGCCGCCCAGGTGGGCGCTCAGGCGCTTGAGCGGCTGGATGGGCGTGGGGCCGAAGGTCAGCGGGTAGCGGGGAAACTTCTCGAGGTTCATGGCGGCGGTTCCGGCAAAGGGAGGAAAGAAGGAGGGGGCGTCGAAGCCTCCATCGTAGGAACAATGCCGCGCAACGTGCTTGCGAAGTTTCTTGGATTCATCGGGGAAAAAGAGGCAATATCGGGAAGACGGATGCTTTCATTCCGCCGATAAGAAGATGAGCACAACAAAATTGCGTGACACCCCGGAGCTCGACCGCACCGACCGCACCATCCTGCGCACCATGCAGCGCGACGCCTCGCTGTCGAACGTGGCGCTGGCCGCCAGGGTCAACCTGAGCCCGGCCGCCTGCCTGCGCCGCGTGGAGCGGCTCAAGGCGGCGGGCCTCATCAAGGGCATCGTCGCGCTGCTCGACCCCGATGCGCTCGACGCCAGCATGCTGGTGATGATCGGCGTGGTGCTCGACCGCTCCACACCCGACTCCTTTTCCGACTTCGAGAAGGCCGCCGAGAAGGTCTCGGGCTGCCTCGAGTGCCACGTGGTTTCGGGCGAGTTCGACTACTTCATGCTCGTGCGCACCCGCGACAACGACAGCTTCAACCGCCTGCACGCCGAGCAGCTGCTGTACCTGCCGGGGGTGCGGCAGATCCGCACCTTCGTCGTGCTGAAGCAGGTGCTGTCGACAACGCAGCTTCCTGTCTGACGCAACCGGCGAAACCGCCGTCCGGCTGTCTGCGTACAGAACGGATGACTCTTCCCTCCCCCGCGTCATTTCTCCGGCGCCGCGGCGCCGTCGTCCTCACCCTCGCCTCGGCATTGCTTTCGGCCTGCTCGCCGGTCAAGGTGCTCAACGGCCTGGTGCCGACCGACACCTACCAGTTCAAGGGCGGCATCGCCTACGGTCCCGCGCCGCGCCAGCTGCTCGACGCGTACCAGCCGCTGCCGTCCGACGCGCCGGCGCCGGGCGCGCGGCCGCTGGTCGTGTTCTTCTACGGCGGCACCTGGACGACCGGTGACCGCGCCAGCTACAAGTTCATGGGCGAGGCCCTGGCCGCCCAGGGCGCCGTGGTGCTGGTGGCCGACTACGGGCTGTCGCCGGCCTTCACCTATCCCGCTTTCGTGCGCGACAGCGCGCTGGCCGTCAAGTGGGCGCTGGACAACGCGCAGCGCCTGGGCGCCGATCCGAAGCAGGTGTACGTGATGGGCCACAGCTCGGGCGCCTACAACGCCGCGATGGTGGCGCTCGACGCGCGCTGGCTCGGCGAACTGGGCGCCAGCCCGAAGCAGCTCGCGGGCTGGATCGGCCTGGCGGGCCCCTATGACTTTCTGCCGATCGGCGACTCGCAGGTCAAGACCGCGTTCAACTGGCCCGACACGCCGCGCGACTCGCAGCCGCTCGCGCACGTCACCCCGGCCTCGCCGCGCACCCTGCTCATGGCGGCCACCAAGGACAACCTGGTCTACCCCGACCGCAACACCCTGCCGATGGCCGCGGCACTGCGGGAAGCGGGCGTGCCGGTGCAGGTCAGGCTCTTCGACAACCTGAGCCATGCGACGCTGGTCGGCGCCTTCGCCACGCCCGCGCGCTGGCTTGGCGGGCCGGTGCTGCCGCCGGTGGTGGATTTCCTCGGGCTGGCGTCGGTCCTGTCCCACAAGGGTGCTCGGTAGAATTGCGGCAGTCTTTCCCGCCTTTTCGTCTTCTGCTTGTCTCCCTTTTTCCAATTCCCGCGAGGTATTTCCCATGGCACTCGTCTCGATGCGCGAACTGCTCGACCATGCCGCAGCCAATGGCTACGGCATTCCGGCCTTCAACGTCAACAACCTCGAACAGGTCCAGGCCGTCATGGAGGCCGCCAAGGAAACCGGCGCCCCCGTCATCCTGCAGGCCAGCGCAGGCGCCCGCAAATACGCCGGCGAAGCCTTCATCAAGCACCTGATCCAGGCCGCCATCGAGCAGTACCCGAACATCCCGCTGGTCATGCACCAGGACCACGGCCAGAGCCCCGCCATCTGCCAGGGCGCCATCGACCTCGGCTTCTCCTCCGTCATGATGGACGGCTCCCTGCATGAAGACGGCAAGACGCCCGCCTCCTTCGACTACAACGTCGACGTGACCCGCAAGGTCGTGCAGCTGGCGCACAAGGTCGGCGTGACCGTCGAGGGCGAACTGGGCTGCCTGGGCTCGCTCGAGACCGGCATGGCCGGCGAGGAAGACGGCATCGGCGCCGAAGGCGTGCTCGACCACTCCGCGCTGCTGACCGACCCCGAGGAAGCCGCCCAGTTCGTCAAGGCCACGCAGCTCGACGCGCTGGCCATCGCCATCGGCACCAGCCACGGCGCCTACAAGTTCACCCGCAAGCCCACCGGCGACATCCTGTCGATCCAGCGCGTGAAGGAAATCCACGCCCGCCTGCCCAACACCCACCTGGTGATGCACGGTTCGTCGTCGGTCCCGCAGGACCTGCTGGAGATCATCCGCAAGTACGGCGGCAACATGAAGGAAACCTACGGCGTGCCGGTCGAGGAAATCCAGGAAGCCATCAAGTACGGCGTGCGCAAGATCAACATCGACACCGACATCCGCCTGGCCATGACCGGCGCGGTGCGCAAGTTCATGGCCGAGAACCCCGAGAAGTTCGACGCCCGCGAATGGCTCAAGCCCGCGCGCGAAGCCGCCAAGCAGATCTGCAAGCAGCGCTACATCGAGTTCGGCTGCGAAGGCCAGGGCGCCAAGATCAAGGGCGACAGCCTGCAGGTGGTCGCCTCCAAATACGCCAAGGGCGAACTGGCGCAGGAAGTGATCTAACCAGGCTCGCCCCCAGGCTGCGCGCACTTCGTGTCGCTTCGCCAACCCCCTGCCGCGCACGGCCGCCCGAAGCGGCCGGCCCGCCCCCGGCAGGGGGTTGGC
>CAJYQC010000176.1 GCA_913776885.1 uncultured Variovorax sp. | reverse complement strand
GTGCGCGTCCCGCCGAACATCGGTGCGGCCTACGGCGCGATGCTGCAGCCCGGCGCGCAGCTCTTCGCGCGCGGCTGGGGAACCCGCGGCGCCAACGGCAGCGCGATCGAGGCGACCAGCCTCGGCCAGAGCGCCGACAGCGTGCGCGAGCTCGTCAGCGGGCCTGTCGGACCCATGGGACCTGCCGGCCCCGCCGGCCCGCGCGGCCCGCGCCATCAGCGCCCGATGGCTCCCGTGCCGCCGATGACGCCCGCACCGCAGCTCGCACCGCAGCCTGCCGCCAACTCCTGACCTGAGGCCCTGAGCGATGACTTCCCCCGCCCCCTCGTCGCGCAGCGTGCGCGCGCTCGACGCCCTTGCATTCTTCGCGCCCGACATCCAGGGGGGCGTGGGGCCGTTCCTGGTGATCTTCATGGCCGGCACGCTGGCCTGGGACCCCCAGCGCATCGGCAGCGTGATGTTCGTCTCGGCCCTGGTGGGCCTGGCGGCACAGGCGCCCGCCGGTGCACTGATCGACAGCGTGCGCCACAAGCCGCGCTGGATCGCGGGGGCGGTGGCACTCATCGCGCTGACGCTGGTGGTGATGGCGAACTGGCCGGGCTACGAGGTGATCCTCGCGGGCCAGTCGCTGATCGGCGCGGCCGGCACCCTGGTGGCGCCTGCCCTCGCGGCCACGAGCCTGGGCATGGTGGGCCGTGCGGGGCTGGACAGCCGCATCGGCCGCAACGCCGCCATCACGGCCGCGGGCACGGTGCTCTGGGCGCTGGGCACGGGGGCGGTAAGCCATCTCTACGGCGCCCACTCCATGTTCTTCTACGCCACGGCGATGGCCATACCGACCATCGCGGCGGCGCTGCTCATCCGCGAGCGCGACATCGATCCGCGGCTCGCACGCGGGGCTGATGCGCAGGACGCCACGCCGGCCGCCGCGGGCACGCGCACCGCGCGCTGGTACGACCGGCGCCTGGTCACGCTGCTGGCCTGTGCGTTTCTCTTCCATCTGGCCAACGCCGCGATGCTCACGCTCGTGGCGCAGAAGGTCAGCGCCCGCGCCGGTGCGTCGGCCGCGCTTTGGATGTCGGCGGGCGTGATCGTCACGCAGCTCGTCACCATCCCGATCGGGCTGGCCGTGGGCCGCTGGGCGCCGCGGCTCGCACGCAAGCCGATCTTCCTCGTGGGCTTCGCGGTGCTGCCGCTGCGCGGCCTGCTCTACCTGCTGGCCGACAGCCCCGGCGCGCTGCTGGCGCTGCAGGTGCTCGACGGCGTCGGCGCGGGCATCTTCGGCGTGATGCTCACGCTGATGATCAGCGACCTGACGCGCGGCAGCGGCCACTTCAACTTTGCGCTGGGCATCGGTGCGGCCTGCGTCGGGCTCGGTGCCGCGCTCAGCAACCTGGTGGCGGGCACGGTCGCCAACGCGGCGGGCTACGGCACGGCCTTCGTGCTTCTCGCGGGCATCGCGGCTGCCGCGCTCGCCCTGTTCGCGCTCGCGATGCCGGAGACGCGCCACCCGGTCCAGGCCACCGAACCCGGCGCCGCTGCACTCGCGGAAGCTGTCGCATGACGAGGGACTCCGTGTCCGCCACGCTGCACGCGCCGCTGTCCGGCGATGCGCAGGCCGCCCAGGAAAACGGCGGCGGCAACGGCCTGCTGTGGGTGCTGGTGGCCGTGGCGGTGCTGTTCGCGTTCCTGAGCCCGCGCGCGCCCATGGACTGGCTGCGCCTGGTCGACTGGCAGACCGTCGGCGCGCTCGCCGGCCTGCTGGCCATCACCCAGGGCGTGGAGAAGAGCGGCATGCTGCAGGCCACCGCCCAGCGCCTGCTCGCGCGTACCCACAACCAGCGCAGCCTCGCGATGCTGCTGACGGCCAGCGCAGCTTTCCTCTCGGCCCTGGTCACCAACGACGTGAGCCTGTTCCTGCTGGTGCCGCTCACGCGCGTGCTCGCCACCCAGGCGCACCTGCCGCTGGCGCGGCTGGTGGTGCTGCAGGCGCTCGCGGTGAACGCGGGCTCTGCGCTCACGCCCATCGGCAATCCGCAGAACCTGTACCTGTGGCACCGCTCGGGCGAGGGCTTCCTCTCCTTCATGGGAATGATGGGCCCGACGGTGGCGATCATGCTGTTCTGGGTGTTCGTGGCCGTGTGGCTGCTGGTGCCGCGCACGCCGATCGAGCTGAAGCCGCAGGCCGAGGCCGCGCCGGTGCAGCCGCGCATGCTGGCGCTGTCGGGGCTGCTGTTCATCGGCTTCGTGATCGCACTCGACCGGCACTGGCTGCTCGCGGGCCTGGGCGTGGTGTTCGGCGTGTTCCTGGTGAGCTATCCGCGCGTGCTGCGCGGCATCGACTGGGCGCTGCTGGCGATCATCGCGCTGATGTTCGTGGACCTGCGCCAGCTCGCGCAGCTGCCCGTGGTGGTGTCGCTGCTGGGCCACTGGCCGATCACCGAGGGCTGGCGCGCGTACCTCGCAGCCATCGTGACCTCGCAGTTCATCAGCAACGTGCCCGCCGCCATCCTGCTGGACGGCCACGTGCGCGAC
>CAJYQC010000175.1 GCA_913776885.1 uncultured Variovorax sp. | reverse complement strand
GCCGGCTTCGCCTGCTGCGCTGCGTTCGCCGTTGCGTTCACCGCGCTCGCCACGTTCGCCGCGCTCATTGCGCTCGCCACGTTCACGGCGCTCGCCGCGGGCGCGAGGCGCGCGTTCTGCGTTGGCTTCGTCGCCAGCGACGGTTCCGGCCAGTTGCTGGGCTTCGAGGCTGGTGCCTTCGAGCGCATCGGCCGGCAGGACGCTGCTGCGGCCTTCGCGGCCTTCGCGGCCTTCGCCTTCGCGGCGCTCGCCGCGGCCGTTGCGGCGCTGCTCACCGTCGCGCGGTGCGCGTGCCTCGCGGGCTTCACGCGGCTCGCGTTGTTCGCGCGGCTGGTTGTTCGCGCCTTCGTTGCGTTGCTCGTTGCGCTGTTCGCCGTTGCGGCCTTCGCGGCGCTCGCCACCACGACCGCCGCGGCCGCCCTGGCGTCCGCCGTTCTCGCCACGGCCTTCGCCTCGCTCGCCGCGTTCCGCGCGGCCTTCGCCGTTGCGTCCGCCACGGCGCTCGCCGTCGCGCCCGCCGCGTGCTTCGCCGTCACGGCCGGTGCGGCCGTCGCGACGGGGCTTCGGTGCCTCGACCGGGATCGGAGCCGGCGCAGGCGCGGCGACCGGTTCGGGCTTGCCGCCGAACAGGTTCTTGATCCAGGCGAAGAAGCCGGTCTGCGCCGGAACGGGTGCGCTCACCACGGGCGCAGCAACCGGCGCGGGCGCCTCGGGTGCGCGCACTGCTTCGGGCTTGGGCGGGACCACCGGCGCAGGTGCGTCGGGCAGCACGCCCTTGATGACCGGCGTCTGCTTGTTGGTGGGCTCCTGCGAGCGGCGCGTGACCGAGGTCGGATCCTCGATCTCGTCGGCCATCTTGTAGCTGGCCTCGATGTGGTCGAGGCGCGGGTCGTCGTGCTTCAGGCGCTCGAGCTTGTAGTTGGGCGTTTCCAGCGTCTTGTTGGGCACCATCAGCACGCTCACGCGCTGCTTGAGTTCGATCTTGGCGATCTCGGTGCGCTTCTCGTTCAGCAGGAACGAAGCCACTTCCACCGGCACCTGCACGTGCACGGCGGCGGTGTTGTCCTTCATGGACTCTTCCTGAATGATGCGCAGGATCTGCAGCGCGCTCGATTCGGTGTCGCGGATGTGGCCCGAGCCGCCGCAGCGAGGGCAGGGGATCGACGAGCCTTCGGACAGCGCCGGCTTCAGGCGCTGGCGGCTCATCTCCATCAGGCCGAACTTGCTGATCGAGCCGAACTGCACGCGGGCGCGGTCCTGGCGCAGCGCGTCGCGCAGGCGGCTTTCGACTTCGCGGCGGTTCTTCGACTCGTCCATGTCGATGAAGTCGATGACGATCAGGCCGCCCAGGTCGCGCAGGCGCATCTGGCGGGCCACTTCGTCGGCGGCTTCGAGGTTGGTGCGGGTGGCGGTCTCTTCGATGTCGCCGCCCTTGATGGCGCGTGCCGAGTTCACGTCGACCGAGACCAGCGCCTCGGTGTGGTCGATCACGATGGCGCCGCCCGAGGGCAGCTGCACGGTGCGGGCGTAGGCCGACTCGATCTGGTGCTCGATCTGGAAGCGGCTGAACAGCGCCGCGTCGTCGCGGTAGCGCTTCACGCGCGAGGCATGCTCGGGCATGACGTGCGCCATGAACTGCTGCGCCTGGTCGTAGATGTCGTCGGTGTCGATCAGGATGTCGCCGATGTCGTGATTGAAATAGTCACGGATGGCGCGGATGACGAGCGACGATTCCTGGTAGATCAGGAAGGCGCCCTTGCCGCCCTTGGCAGCGCCGTCGATGGCGCTCCAGAGCTTGAGCAGGTAGTTCAGGTCCCACTGGAGTTCGGGCGCCGAGCGGCCGATGCCGGCGGTGCGCGCGATGATGCTCATGCCCTTGGGGTACTCGAGCTGGTCCATCGCCTCCTTGAGTTCGGCGCGGTCGTCGCCCTCGATGCGGCGCGAGACACCGCCTCCACGGGGGTTGTTGGGCATCAGCACGACGTAGCGGCCGGCCAGCGAGATGAAGGTGGTGAGGGCGGCGCCCTTGTTGCCGCGCTCTTCCTTCTCGACCTGCACGACCAGTTCCTGGCCCTCGCGGATCGCGTCCTGGATGCGGGCCTGGCTGGCCGACACGCCTTCGGCGAAGTACTGCTTGGAGATTTCCTTGAACGGCAGGAAGCCGTGGCGGTCTTCGCCGTAGTCGACGAAACAGGCTTCGAGCGAGGGCTCGACGCGAGTGACGACCGCCTTGTAGATGTTGCCCTTGCGCTGTTCGCGCCCTTCGATTTCGATTTCGTAGTCGAGCAGTTTCTGCCCGTCGACGATGGCCAGGCGGCGTTCTTCGGCCTGCGTGGCATTGATCAGCATCCGCTTCATGATGCGTTGTCCTTATATGTATCGTTCTACCGGCCCTTGACGAGCCAACGATGCACGGACGACGCCCGCGAAACCAGGGAATTGCCGCTTGGGCCCCGGATGCTGCCGCTGCCGCGCCAGGCGCGGGCGGGCTTCTCGAGCGTTAGCTCAAGAAGACAGCCGGGGTGGGGGCGCGTGGATGGGCGCGAGCCAGATTCGGTGTTGGTTGGCTATCTTTTTGATAGCCGGTTGCGCAATGATGACGCGCGCTGCAGACGATGGAATGGCCGAAGCCACTGGCGCAAGCCAGTGCAGGCACATTCGAATCAGCAGCATCAACACAACAAGGGACTCGCTTCGATCCGCCGGCAGCTTGGAAGCTGCAGGCTGGGGTATTCCGTATCGGTGTTTCGTGGGTGTCGGCTTGACTTGGGCGCCTGGTCTGCCACTTTGCGCGATTGCGCGGGGTTTGCAGCTCGGCGCCAAAGCGGCATCGACCTACCTGCGCTGCCCTGGGTATTTGATGGCAGTGGACTAAACTTCTGTCTAATCAAGCACTTACATGACCGCGCTGGTGAAAAACATTATAGGTGCGAAGCAAGGGCCCGCGGCTGCTCGAAATCCCGCAGGTCCAAAGGCCCCGCCGGAAGCCGGAGCGTCGCATTCCGCCATCAGATTCCTCACGGTCGATGCCGAATCCGCCGGGCAGCGGCTCGACAACTTCCTTTTCCGCCACCTGAAAGGCGTTCCGAAGACGCACGTCTACCGGATCATCCGCTCGGGCGAGGTGCGCATCAACAAGGGCCGGGTGCAGGCCGAGACCCGCATCGAGGCCGGCGACGTGCTGCGGCTGCCGCCCATACGTATTTCCGAGCGCGCCGAAGAGGGCGCCGCCCCGCCTGCGCCCGCGCGCGAATTCCCGGTACTGCTGGAAGACGAGGCCGTGCTGGCCGTCGACAAGCCGGCGGGCGTGGCCGTCCACGGCGGCAGCGGCGTGAGCTTCGGCGTGATCGAGCAATTGCGCACCTCGCGGCCCGGCGCCAAGTTCCTGGAGCTGGTGCACCGGCTCGATCGCGAGACTTCCGGCATCCTGCTGGTCGCCAAGAAGCGCAGCGCTCTGGTCGCGCTGCAGGACCAGTTCCGCGAGCGCGAGACGGGCAAGACCTATCTGGCGCTGGTCGAAGGCGACTGGCCCGCCAACAAGAAGGTGCTCGACGCGCCTCTTGCCAGGTATCTGCTGCCCGACGGCTCGGCCGGCGCGGGCGAGCGCCGGGTGCGCGTGGTCGCCAAGGATCACCCGGACGCCATGCGCGCCGTCACGCTGGTTCGGGTGCTGGCCAGGCTCTCGCTGCCGGGCGAGTCGGCGCCGATGTCGCTGCTGGCGGTCACGATCAAGACCGGCCGCACGCACCAGATCCGCGTCCACCTCGCCTCGGCCGGCCATCCGATTGCGGGCGACGACAAGTACGGCGAGTCCGATCGCCAGCGCGCCCTTCACAAGCTGGGCCTGCGACGCATGTTCCTGCATGCGTGGCGGCTGCAGTTCAACCATCCGGCCAGCGGCGAACGCGTGGCACTGCAGGCGGGCCTGCCGCCCGAGCTGCATTCGCTGATGCCCCCGGCCGCCATCGAGGCGATGGCCCAACACCCCACTCCCACGGCCCATGACTGAATCCACCAGACCTCTTCGCTTCGACCTCATCGCATTCGACTGGGACGGCACGCTATACGACTCCACCCGCCTGATCGTGCGCTGCATCCAGGCCGCTGTGATCGACGTCGGCGGCGCCAAGCCGAGCGAGAACGACGCCGCCTGGGTCATCGGCCTGGGCCTGGCCGAGGCGCTCGCGCGCGCGGCGCCCGACGTGCCGAAGGAAAAGTACCCCGAGCTCGGCGCGCGCTACCGCTATCACTACCTGCAGCACCAGGACGACATCGTGCTCTTCGACGGGGTGCTGCAGATGCTCGACGCGCTGCGTGAGCGCGGCCACCAGTTGGCGGTGGCCACCGGCAAGTCGCGCCGCGGCCTGAACGAGGCGCTGCGATCCGTCGCGCTGCGCGACCGTTTCGACGCCTCGCGCACAGCCGACGAGACCTTCGGCAAGCCGCACCCGCGCATGCTGCTGGAGCTAATGGATGAACTCGACGTGCCGCCCGAGCGCACCCTGATGATCGGCGACACCACGCACGACCTGCAGCTCGCGCAGAACGCCGGCTGCGCCAGCGTGGGCGTGAGCTACGGCGCGCACGAGCCCGAGAGCTTCGACGAATTCAAGCCGCTGCATGTCGCCCATTCCGTCGCGGGTCTGCAGGCATGGCTGCTCGAAAACGCCTGAACCTGATGAAGATGCCGCCATGAGCGATCAAGAACGCATTCCGCTGTGCAACGCCTCCGACCTGGCCGAAGGCGGCCTGGCGGTGCCCTTCGACGTGGTCTACGGCGGCGAGACCTGCCGCGCCTTCGCGATACGCTTCGAAGGGCGGCCGCATGCGTTCCTCAATCGCTGCACCCACGTCGCGATGGAACTCGACTTCCAGCCCGACCGCTTCTTCGACGACACCGGCCAGTGGCTGCTGTGCGCGACGCACGGCGCGGCCTACCGGCCCGACACTGGCGAATGCGCAGGCGGCCCGTGCCGCGGCGGCCTCGTGAAGATCGCGCTGAGCGAGCATGACGGCGTGGTGCACTGGCATACTGACTGGAACCTTCACCCCCTGACCTTCTGACATGACCGACCCGACCCGAACCGAACCCTCGGGGTTCGAACCATTTGAACGGGCCCCTTCCACGAACATGGCCAAAGATCCCACGCAGCGCCCCGGCTGGGAGCGCGCCACCCTCGAGAAGCTCGCCTTCGCATCCCTGAACGAACAGAAGGCCGCGCGCCGCTGGAAGACCTTCACCCGCCTGGCCTGGCTGGCCTTCTTCGTCTTCCTGGCCTGGGCCGCGTTCTCGCGCAGCACGCCCAGCACCGCCAAGACCTCGGCCCACACGGCCGTCGTCGAGATCAAGGGCGAGATCGCCAACGGCAGCGATGCGAGCGCCGAGTTCGTGGTCGCCGCGATGAAGACCGCCTTCGAGGACGAGGGCGCCAAGGGCGTGGTCCTGCTGATCAACTCGCCCGGCGGCAGCCCGGTACAGGCCGGCATCATCAACGACGAGATCAAGCGCCTGAAGGCCAAGTACAAGAAGCCGGTGTATGCCGTGGTCGAGGAGACCTGCGCCTCGGCGGCCTACTACATCGCCGCCGCAGCCGACAAGATCTACGTCGACAAGGCCAGCATCGTCGGCAGCATCGGTGTGCTGATGGACGGCTTCGGCTTCACCGGCGTGATGGAGAAGGTCGGTGTCGAGCGCCGCCTGCTGACGGCAGGCGAGAACAAGGGCTTCCTGGACCCGTTCAGCCCCATGAACGACGCGCAGCGCGCGCATGCGCAGACCATGCTCAACCAGATCCACGCCCAGTTCATCAATGTGGTGAAGGCCGGCCGCGGCGACCGCCTGAAGCTGGACACCCCGGGCCTGTTCAGCGGCCTCTTCTGGAGCGGCGAGCAGGCCGTCGAATACGGCCTGGCCGACCAGCTCGGCAACGTCGACTACGTGGCGCGCGAAGTGGTCAAGGCCGAAGAGGTGATCGACTACACCCGGCGCGACAACGTGGCCGAGAAGCTGGCCAAGAAGTTCGGCGCGGCGATGGCCGAGACCACCGTGCGGCTGATGCACACGACGCCAGTGCTCAGGTAAACCCCGGGGCGCTGCGCGCTTCGTTTCGCTTCGCCAACACCCTTGCAGGGGCAACACCGGAGGCCCGGCATAGCCGGTTCCCCGGTGTTTCGCGAAAGATCCTGCCTTCTTTTAGCTGCTGTGCTTGCTGCTGGCGGTGTAGCGCGCCGATGCCGCCAGCGCCGCG
>CAJYQC010000174.1 GCA_913776885.1 uncultured Variovorax sp. | reverse complement strand
GAGAAGGCGAAGACCAGGGTGTAGATCCAGATCGCGATCGGGATCAGCACGAAGAACGCGGCGGCGAACAGCAGGCCCGACGCCCAGACGATGCTGGGTGCGGCGCCCAGGTAGCCGCACAGAACGCCGATGCACAGCAGCGGCACGCGGTGGGCGCGGATCAGCGCGGCGCGCTCCTCGGGGCTGGCATGCTCGGCCAGCGCGTCGAAGCTCATCACGCGGTAGGTGAGCCAGCCCCAGATCAGCGGCGGCAGTATCAGCACCAGCGGCGGAATGAGCCACAGCGGCATCGACACCACCAGCGCGATCACCGCCAGCAAGGTAGCGCCGAGCGAGCGCGCCACGCTACCGAAGAACGAGGCCCCCTTCTTCTGCTCTAGCCCCGGGAAGCGCCGCTCGGCGACCAGTTTGGTCAGGGCGGGCGCCATGAACCCGGCGACGATCAGCAGGCAGATCACCACGATCACGGGCGTGGCTGCGAACACCACCACCAGCGATGCCAGCACGGAAGTGACATCGCCCGAGAAGAGGCGGCCGATCCACGACCAGAAGCTCGACAGCAGCGGCCACGCGTCGAGCGCGCCACGGGTCCAGGCCACCGCGGCATCCCAATAGAAGTACCCCAGGGCCGCGGCCAGCACGATCATCAGCGCCAACGGCAGCAGCGACAGCACGATCACGCGCGGCAGCATGCAGTAGGCGACCGCGCGCCAGAAGGAGTCGAGGAGCAGGCGCATGAGGCAGCGAGGAGAACCCCAGGAAGGCGCCCTTCAGGCGCCGTAGCCCCTCAGCCGCGACCGACCATTCGCTTCAGCCCCAGCCATTGCTGGGCCCAGAAGCCGCGGCCGTAGTCGCGCACCCGCCCGTCGGCACGGGGCTCGACCTGGTCGCGGATGCCGGTCGGGTCGTAGCGGTCGTCGAAGTTGGCGGTGCGAAAGAGCATGTCCCACCACGGCAGCAGCACGCCGAAGTTGTGGCCGCCCAAGGTGCTGGCGCCATTCGATTCATGGCCCAGACCGATGCTGTGGTGCAGCCGGTGGAAGCGCGGGCTGATCCACAGCCGCTCGCCGATGGCGCCGAAGCTCAGCCGCAGGTTGGCGTGCTGCAGGCTCTCGCTGAGCTGGGTGAAGGCGACGAAGGCGATGAACTGCCCCGGCGCCACGCCGATGAGCTGCGCCACGATGACGATCAGCGTGTCGTGGATGATGTCGTCGAGCAGGTGGTTGCGGTCGTCGCTCCACATCGTCATCTGGCGCTGCGAGTGGTGCAGCGAGTGCAGCCCCCACCACCAGTTGAACTGGTGCTGGCCCCGGTGGATCCAGTAGCCCACGAAATCGAGCACCACGAGGTAGATGGCGAAGGCCACCCAGGGAATGTCGGTGACGCCGGGCCAGACCTCGTCGAGGTGGAAAGTGCCCCACCCCGCCGTGCGCAGCGCGCCCATGGCGTCGTCGAAGAAGGGCTGCAGCATGAAGAAGATCGCCAGCCTGAAGAGCCCCAGCCGGTGGATCAGCGTGTAGAGCACGTCGATGCGGATCGCGTGGCGGTCGACCACCGGCTCCACAGAGCGCCAGCGCTGCAACGGCCCGATGACGGCAAGCATCACCAGGATCTGGATCACCCCCACCAGCAGCCAGCCGGTGGCGTCGAAGGCATCCTCGGTCCAGCCGCCCAGGCCCACGGCATAGACCAGCGGCTGCACGGCGGTTTCGAAGAACCAGCCCTGCAAGGCGGAAAAGGCGTCTGTCAGCCAGTCGATCACGGTCACGGAAACTCGTCGTTCAGTCGTTCAGGGGTGGGAGCCGATCCAGGCCTTGAAGTCCGGATGCTGGCGCAGCGTGCGGAAACAAAAGCCCCTGGCTTTCAGGCCGACGATCAGCGGCTCCAGGTTGGCCGGCGCCCACGGGTCCTTGCGCGACCAGATGCCTAGGTGCGCAAGCAGGATGTCGCCGGGGCGGATGGTGTCCAGCGCCTGCGTCAGCAGCTTCGCGTTGCTGAACTTCTCGCTCGGAAGCTCGTCGCCGAGGAAGCCGGCACTCGCCCAGCCCACGTACTTGTAGCCGCAGCCTTCGGCGGCTGCCAGCAGCGCGGGCGAGGTCTTGCCGCCCGGCGCGCGGTACAGCGGCAGGGGCTTCTTGCCGGTGACCGCAGCCAGCCGGTCGGACGCCTTCTTGATGTTGGCGCAGTACTCGGCCGCGCTCCAGGTCGATTCCTTGCCGTTCTGCGAGCCGGCCGAAGGCCGGATGCGGAAGCTGGGGGGCGAGCCCTTCACGTCGCCGCGCCAGTAGGCGTGGTCATAGGTGTGGGAGCCGAATTCGTTGCCTTCGGCCGCCCTCGCCTTCCACCAGGGCGCCCAGTGGTCGTCGAGGCTGTCGCCATCGGTCTGGGTGCGCTCGGCGGCGGCGAAGAAGGTGACGCGCACGTCCTGCCGCTTGAGCACGTCGGCCACCAGCGGGGCGATGCCCATGTGGCCGGTGTCGAAGGTCAGGTAGACGGGCTTGCCGCAGGCGGCCGGCTCCTGCGCCGCCCGGGCGCCGGGCGCGAGCGCCGCCGCCAGCACGGCCATCGAGGCCGCGGTGGCAAGGCCCGCGCGCCTAGATGCGCTTCGCATGGTCCAGGGTCCACACGCCGTGGGGCGAGCGGCCGACGTTGACCTGGCGCACGACCTTGTTGCTGGCCAGGTCGACCACGCTGAGCTTCTTGGCCCAGCGCGAGGTCACGTAGAGCGTCTTGCCGTCGGCAGAGACGTCCATGCAGTCGGGGCCGCCGGGCACCGGGTAGGTCGCGACGACCTTCAGCGTCGCCAGGTCGATGCGGCTGATGGAGTTGGCCACACGGTTGCTCACGAACACGGTCTTGCCGTCGCCGGCCGAGCGGAAGGCATGGGCGCCCTTGCCGGTGGGAATCTTGCCGACCAGCCTGGGCTCGGTGCCGGCCACGTCGAACACCTGCACGCCGTCGCTGCCGGTCAGGCCGACGAGCAGGGTCTTGTCGTTGTGCACGCCGAAGATGTCGGCCGGCATGGCGCCGGTGGCGGTGCGCCACTTGATGGTCTGCGTGGGCAGGTCGACGGCGATCATCTCGTCGCTGTCCTGCATCGTCACGTAGGCGATGGTGCTGGTGTTGTCTATCCAGATGTGGCTGGGCGTCTTGCCGCTGGCGATGCGCTTGGCCAGCTTCAGCTCCTTGCCGTCCCAGCGGTAGACGTCGACGTGGTTCAGCCGGTTGCCGGCCGTCACGAACCACTTCATGTCGCGCGAGAACTGCAGCTGGTACGGATCGATGATGCCGTAGATCACGCGCTGGACCTCTGCCGTGCGGGGGTTCAGGAAGGTCAGGGAGTCGCCCGCCGAATTGGCCACGATGACCGACTTCTCGTCGGGCGTCATGTAGATGTGGTGCGGCTCCTTGCCGGTGGGAATGCGCAGCTTTTCGGTCCAGTCGACCGGATTGATCACGCTGACGTTCGCGTCCAGCGAGTTGAGCACGAAGATCGGAGGGGGTTCCGGCGCTGCGGCGGCGGTGTGGGCCGCGAAGGCCGTCATGCAGGCAAGCAGGAAAGCCGCGAGGCGGCCGTTCGGTCGGGCAGGGAGTCGCAAGGGAAGATTCCGGGAGAGAGTTCGGAATGTTAACGGCCGGCCCTTAAGACTGGCTGACCGCGACCGTGGCCTTTTCCCCGGTTTCTCCGCGCTTTTCTCTTCTATTTCGACGCCTTGGCCGGTTTGGCCGGGGCGCGCAGGCCCGCCACCTCGTCGGCGGTCAGCCAGCGCCACTGGCCGGGTGCGAGTTCGGCCGGCAGCGCCAGGTCGCCGATGCGCGAGCGATGCAGCCCCTCCACCCGGTTGCCGACCGCCGCCAGCATGCGCTTGACCTGGTGGTACTTGCCCTCGGTGAGGGTGAGCCGCAGGTGCAGCGGCCCATCGGATTCGCAGGCGGCGGCGCGCACCGGCTTCGGATCGTCGTCGAGCACCACGCCGGCCAGCAGTTTCGCGATCTGCGCCTCGTCCACCGGGTGCTTGGCCGTCACCTCGTAGACCTTGGGCACGTGGTGCTTGGGCGAGCCCATCTTGTGGATGAACTGGCCGTCGTCGGTGAGCAGCAGCAGGCCGGTGGTGTCCTGGTCTAGCCGGCCGATGGCCTGCACGCCCTGCACTGCGCCCTTGTTGGGCCGCAACCGCAGCGGCGACGGCAGCAGCGTGTAGATGCTCGGATAGGTCGAGGGCTTCTGCGAGCACTCGGTGCCGGCAGGCTTGTGCAGCATCAGGTAGGCCTTGTCGTGGTACTCCCATGGGGTGCCCTGGACGATGTAGTGCAGGCCCTCGGGGTCCAGGTCGGCGAACGGGTCGTCGACCACCTCGCCGCCGATGCTCACGTGGCCCTGCTGAACCAGCCCCGCGCACACGCGGCGCGTGCCGAAGCCCTGGGTATAGAGGATGTCTTGCAGATGCATGGAGAAATGAAAAAGCGGCCGCGCCGCAAGGGGCACGACCGCCTTCGAGTTTGCCGCAGGATCAGTACCCTGCCGCCAGGCCCGTGTTGCGGCGCGGGTCGTTCGCGCCGTAGAAGCGGTTGTTGCCCACCGGCTTGCCGCCCAGCGAGGGCGCGCCGACGATGATCGCTGCCAGGTGATTGGCCGGCTGCGGCACGCCCAGGTTGTGGCCCATGTCGGTCAGGATCTTGCGGGTGTCGGGGCTCAGCGCATAGGCCTCGACGTTGGTGACGTCGGGCAGCCATTGCTGGTGGAAGCGCGGCGCGTCGACGGCCTCCTGCACGTTCATGCCGTAGTCGATGGCATTGATCATCGTCAGCATCACCGCGGTGATGATGCGGCTGCCGCCCGGGGTGCCGACTACCATCACCGGCTTGCCGTCCTTGGACACGATGGTCGGGCTCATCGAGCTCAGCGGGCGCTTGCCCGGCTCGATCTTGTTGGCCTCGCCCTGCACCAGACCGTAGAGGTTGGGCACGCCCACCTTCGAGGTGAAGTCGTCCATCTCGTCGTTCAGCAGCACGCCGGTCTTGGCGGCCGTGACCTTGGCGCCGAACCAGTCGTTCAGCGTGTAGGTCACCGAAACCGCGTTGCCCCACTTGTCGGCGATCGAGTAGTGGGTGGTGTTGCTGCCTTCATGCGGTGCGACGCCGGGCTTGATGTCCTTGGAGACGCCGGCCTTCTTCGGATCGATGACGGCGCGGATCTTCTCGGCATAGCCCTTGTCGAGCAGGCGCTCCAGCGGGTTCTTCACGAAGTCGGGGTCGCCCAGGTAGCTGTTGCGGTCCACGTAGGCGTGGCGCATGGCCTCGATCTGATAGTGCACGGCCTGCGCCGAGTGGTAGCCCAGGTCCTTGAGCGGATAGCCCTCCAGGATGTTGAGCATCTCGCAGATGATTACGCCGCCCGAACTCGGCGGGGGCGCCGAAACCACGCGGTAGCCGCGGTAGTCGCACTCCACGGGGGCCATTTCGCGCGTCTTGTACTGGTCGAGGTCGGCCTGCGTGATCAGGCCCTTGCCGGACTGGCTGGAGGCCACGATGGCGCTGCCGACCCAGCCCTTGTAGAAGCCGTCGGTGCCCTTGGAGCTGATCTCGCGCAGGGTCTTGGCCAAGTCCTTCTGCACGAGCTTGTCGCCCACCTTGTAGGGCTCGCCCTTGTTCAGGAAGATGGCGGCGCTGGCCGGGTCTTCCTTGAAATCGGCCGTGGCGGTGCCGAGCAGGTCGATGTCGCCCTGCTCCAGCGCGAAGCCCTTCTCGGCGAGCTGGATCGACGGGGCGAGCAGTTCGCCGCGCTTCATCGTGCCGTACTTCTCGCGCGCATACTCCATGCCAGAGACGCTGCCCGGCACGCCCACCGCGAGGTGGCCCTTGGTGCTCAGGCCCTTGATGACGTTGCCGTCCTTGTCGAGGTACATGTTGGCCGTGGCGGCCAGCGGGGCCTTCTCGCGGAAGTCGAGGAAGGTCTTGCGGCCGTCGGCCAGCTGCACGGTCATGAAGCCGCCGCCGCCGAGGTTGCCCGCCGCGGGATAGACCACCGCCAGCGCATAGCCCACGGCCACCGCCGCGTCGACTGCGTTGCCACCGCGCTTGAGCACGTCGACGCCGACCTTGGTGGCTAGGTGCTGGGCACTCACGACCATGCCGTTTTCGGCGGCGACGGGCGCCACCGACGCCGCGTGCGTCGCGCCGGCCGCGGCCAGCGCGAGCACCGCCGCGACGGCGCCCCTCAGCTTGGGAGTCCAGTGGATTTGTTGCATGTTGAAGTCTCCTCTAGAGCGTGTTGAAGAATCTTTGGTGTGGTGCCCTGCCGGCAGCTCATGCCGTGAGCAGCCCCTTGCGGCGAAGCGCGTCGAGCGCGACCGCAACCTGCTGGCGCGCGAACTCCCTGACGGCCGCCGGATCGGTCAGCGGCTTTTCGTCCTGGACGAAGCGCAGCCGGTCGCTGCGCACCTCGGCTTCGAGATGCTCTGCCAGCGCCTCGTGCGAATGGGTGCCGTCGAGCAGCGGCAGCAGGCTGCGTTCGAGCAGCGACACCGTCACATGCTCATGCCACTGGTTGCAGGTGCTGGCGGCGGGACTGGCACCGGGCACGAGGGCCACCGCGCTTCGCACTGCGGACAAGGCCTGCGGCTGGCTGGAGACCGTTTCGGCGGTGCGCACCGGCGAGCGCCTGAAACGCAGGGCACCGAGGATCAGCAGTTCCTCGACCATGGCCATCACGGCCGGCTCGACCGCCGCCGCAGGCTGGCCCACCAGCGCGGCCACCGCCTCGACGAGCGATCCGGCGGACATGGAGGCCGGATAGCGCGTGTCGAGCAGATGCGCCACCGCCTTGTGCACCGGCAGCCGCAGCGTCACCTTGAGGCCGCGCTGCGCATTGCAGGGCTGTTCGCGCGCATCGAGCGCAAGCGCCGAACCGTCCTCCGTCTTGAAGACGCCCGCGAGCTCGAGTTGCCGGATGCGCGCCGGCTCCAGCCTGTAGCGGATGCCGCCGGCTCGCGCCTGCCCGACCAGCAGCGTCTGCCGGAAAGTGCGATTGACCAGGAAATCGAGGTACTGCTCCATGAGAAGCTGGCTGCCGCCGCACTCCCGCAGCAGCGGATCGCGCACCTTCTCGCCGTAGTTCTGCACGAACATCGTCGAGGGCTCCGCGTCGCACAGGTAGGCCAGGCCGCGAGCCTGCGCACGGGCGACGAACTCCTTGAAGTAGCACGGCGCGTTGCAGGGCTCGAGGAACTCGTGCAGCAGGTAGGAGCTTTTGGCGTTGCGCACGATGGGCATCGCTTCCTCGAGCGTCTTCTTGAGCACGCTGTCGGGCCGGGCCGACTGCTCGAGGAAGTCGAGCATGCCGCGCGCATAGGAAAGCTTCTCTTCGGGCGAGTCGCGCGGGCCGCCGCGCAGGACCATGGCGTCGCGCACGATCTCCCGCGCCTTCCAGCCCGGGTAGACGTTGTAGCTGATGTAGGCCACGCCGTTCGGCGTGAGGTTCTCACTGCAGATGCGCAGGATCGCGTCCTGGACGGGACCCGGCACCCAGCTGTAGACGCCGTGGCAGACGATGTAGTCGAACTGGCCGAAGGACGCGTCGATCTCCGCCAGGTCGAGCACCCTGAGCTCGATGTTCGACAGCCCCGCGCGCTCGATGGCTGCCGTGCCCTGCGCCACCTGCACCGGCGAAAGGTCCACGCCGACCGCGCGCGCCTCTGGGTGGCGTGCCGCGAAAGGAATCAGGTTGCCGCCGGCGGCGCAGCCGAGTTCGAGCACACGGGCCGTTGCGTGAGGAGGAACGTCGAGACCGAAGAGAAAGGCCAGCGCTTCGAGGTGCTCCATCGCCGACTGCGGGAATGGGTGCGAGTCGTAGGGCACCGTGTCGTAGTAGCTGGTCAGCTCGGAAGTCAGGGAGTCCGGCACGGGCGTCCTTTTTCGGGATCTGGGCAGGTGGCAGGAAGAAGCGCGGAGACGATCGCAGACGGTGACTGCGATGTGACAGTGCTCGCCGACTATAGCCGTGACCACAGGCCGTCGCGCACAAAAAAAGCCCGGCCGAATGGCCGGGCGTCAAAAGCCTATCTGCTTGGCATTGCGTCAAGGCCCCCGCACAGGTTGACCAGCGGGGGACGGTTTACCCGTCAAGGAGAAACTGGGATGTGAAGCAACGGCACCGGAAGATCCTTCGCCGCATTCGCCCGGGCGGGCGACCGTGCGGAGCCAATCGGCCGCGGCGTCTTCCGGCCACATCGCACGCAAGCGCGCGTCGCGCCAGAGGGTCCGAGCGACGTCCTCCAGTTCGAGGGCGTCCACCGTGTGCCACCGCTGCTGCAGCCAGTGCGCGCAGGCGGCGATCCAGAGAGTGGCGGGAATGCGGTCCATGGGAATAGTTTACTGTATATTCATACAGTCTTTTCAAGAAAGGAAGTCCGCCATGCCTGCGAACGCCGAAACGACCGCCCCGCCGAACTACGCCCTCAAGGAAGCCCTTGCCTGGATCTCGAAGTTCGCGCACGCGTGGAAGGCCATCGATCCTTCGCCTCGAAGCCTGAGCATCGACGGCTTCATCATCTGGGGGCCGGTGCTCTACGAAAAGCACAAGGACGAAGATCCGGTCCAACTCGCGCAGCAGTTGTTCGGCCGGTCGGGTGATTACTTCAGGTATCTCTACCCGAGCCGGGGGCGCAGCTCCAACGATCCCCGGTCTTAGAATGCCGCGATGAATTGGCGCACCCTGCTTCCGCTCGTCCTGGTCCTCGTCGCCGGCTGTTCGACTCCCCCCAACGAGGTAACGCAAGTCCGCGAAGGCGTGCTCCGCGCCATGACCTATGTCCAGGCCTCGGACTACTGCGACGCTCGCGACAAGACGCCCCGCTGGCTAGGCAAGGCTCCTGCGGAGCAAGGCGTTCTATTCCAGTGCTATTGATTGCTGGCGTCTAGTCAGGATCTCTCGCGCAGCTCATCGCGCAGCATCTTGATCTGATCGTGGTTTCGCTGGGCGCCCTGCGCCTGGCGCTCGATCACCGCACGCACTTCCGGGGGAATCTTCGCCTTCAGCGCCTTGCGGTAGCGAGCCACCGCGGCATCCTCGCCGCGCTCGCATTCGTCCAGCATCGAAAGCGCGCTGTCTGCGCCGAGGGAGCCCTTCACGTGGACCCACCCCCGATGCATCGCGCCAGTGACGGTTCCCCGATCATCGACCTGGAGCGCCCTGCGCTCGCGTCCGTCCACGGATCGAGACGACCCGCTCCAAGCGATGGTGGATGCGCACATGCACGCGCCTGTCATCCGCGCCGCAGGTGCGCTGTCAGTCTTTTCTGTCGCTCTTCCTTCGGCGTTGCGAGAAGCGGCGGGGCGGCTGAACCGCCCCGCGCGCAACGCTCAGGCCACTTCGACGCTGATCCGCCTCGGCTTCGCATGCTCTGCCTTCGGGATGCGCAGTTTCAGCACCCCTTGCGATAGCTCCGCGGAAACCTTCTCAGTGTCCAGTTCCTTGCTCAGCGTGAAGACGCGCTGGAACCGCGCGAGGCCGACCTCCGTGTGGCTGGTCTTCAGGCCGTCGGGCACCGTCAGGCTCGACTCGGCCTCGATGGTCAAAGTCTCGGCCTCCACGTGCAGATTGAGGTTCTCCCGCGCAACGCCCGGAAGGTCGGCGTAGAGCGTGATTCCACCTGCATCCTCGATCACGTCGACAGGAGGCGTCAGGGCGGCGCTGCCGTACCGAGGGGCCTTTTTCGGATCAGGGTTCCCGGGCATGCCGGAGGAACGGGTCTGGATGTCGTTGCTCATGGTGTTCATCTCCTCGATATCACTGTTTGGCGGTCACTGCACTGCAATGCGGCGCGGCTGGGCTGACGCGCGGCGGCGGACGGTGATGTGGAGCACGCCGTCGCGCAGCCTGGCATCGACCGCGTCGGGGTCGGCATCGTCGGGCAGCGTCAGCATGCGGCGGAACGCGCCTTCGAAGCGTTCGTTGATGTGCACGGCGGCCTTCGCACTCGCGTCGGGCAGCACGCTCTTGCGCTCGCCCGCGATGGTCAGCAGGCCGCGCTCGAGGTGCACCTCCAGCGTGGACGGATCGACGCCGGGGGCGAAGGCGTAGATTTCCACCGTCTGCGGGGTCGCACCGACGTTCAGTGCCGGGAAGCCGTTGCTGCCGAAGCCCCGGATGGTGGGAGCAAGATCGAATGCCTGCCTCATGTCTCGCTGCAGGCGGTCCATTTCGGCGAGCATGTCGCGGGGGAAGAAAGATCGGTACATGGCTGAACCTCCAAAAATCTGGAATCCTTGAAAACCTGGGGATGGGCCGGAGCCCTCCCCTCACTGAGGCAGATGGCGTGCGCCGGCGGACTGCGATGAGCCACCAGCCAACGAGCGCAACCGTGCAGTGAAGCGCGGCGAGCGGTTTCGCCAGCGCGGAGGTCGTGAGTCCGGATAGTCGAATTTCGCCAGTTCCTCGCGCCCCTTCTGGGTGACGGCCAGCACCTGCGCGGCCGCGGCGGCACCAGAAAGCGCCAGAGGATCCGAGGGCGATGGCACGAGGGCGACGACGAGCCCGGCGGCGCGCAGTACCCTGACCTGGTCGATGTCCTCGGTGCGATGGAACGAGACAGGCAGGCGGGAGCCGGCGATTTGCTTGAGCAAGTTCATGGTCATTGCATTACCTCCTTTTCGGTCGACCAATTTCCGACGGAAGTGAAGATAGGCGACGCCGCGCTGTTTTCAAGAGGCAGATTTCTCCACTCATCGGCCCCAAGACCAAGGTCGCGCCTGGACGATGGCCAGTCGAAAAAAAGCCCGGCCGCCAGGGCCGGGCGAGGTCTACAGCAAGCCTGCGGGCAGCCCGCAGGGAGCCGCAATTCACGCCAGCTGCGATACCTTGCAATGTCGGACAAGTTCGATTGCGGGGAGCCGATCCGCAATCGGATCGCGTGTGCGCCGACATGCCACTCAGCCTGGCCTGAACGGTTTCTGCGGTTCCGGCCGACGCGTGCGAGCCCTCGCCGCTGGCACTCTTGAACGCAAAACGCATAACAACGACTCCGAAGATCATGGACCAGCTATTTGCCCGTTTCGCCAACCGTATCGCTCATATCGCAGGAAGCCCCGTCACCTTCCTGGCGTGCGTGGCTCTGGTCGTCGCATGGGCAATCGCGGGGCCGTTATTCGGCTACTCCGAGACTTGGCAGCTTCTCATCAACACCGGCACCACCATCGTCACATTCCTGATGGTGTTCCTCATCCAGAACACCCAGAACCGCGACGGCGTGGCGCTGCAAACCAAGCTCGACGAGCTCATTCGCTCATCGGATGCGAAGGACGAATTCATGGGCATCGAGAAACTCACGGATCAGGAGTTGACCCTCCTGCACCGGCAGTGCGAGGCAGCAGCGAAGAAGAGCCACGCGACACTGGAGCGCACCCGTGCCGAACGCCGACGGCGCGGTCACGAGCGGGCGTACTCGGAAGAAGAGTAGCCGCGGACAGATCATCCAAAAGAAAAAGGGCGTTCACCGTGTGTGTCGGCGAACGCCCTTCGGACGTTATGTTGGTGGGCTGGGGTCTACTGGATGAACGCTCGGAGCCGCTCGATCTCACGGGCAGTCGGGTCGCGCCGGCCCGTATCGGGTGCCTGCAAAACGGCTCAGGCGCCGCAGAGACGGGGTGGCTTGCGATGCAGGGTTGCCTTCTCGTAGTCGTAGGCCAGCGCAAGCAGCACCGCTTCGCTCCAGAGCG
>CAJYQC010000173.1 GCA_913776885.1 uncultured Variovorax sp. | reverse complement strand
TCTCCGAAGTGATGTTCTTCGGCGCGTTCTTCACCGCGCTGTGGTGGGCGCGCACCCACGCGCTGCCCACGCTCGGCAGCCTCGACAACGCACTGCTGTGGCCCGACTTCAAGGCCGTATGGCCCAGCGTCGCGCCCGGTGCAACGGCTTCGCCTGCGGGTATCGTCGAGCCCTTCCAGACCGTCGGCCCGTTCTGGCTGCCCACGATCAACACCGCGCTGCTGCTGAGCTCGGGCGTCACGCTCACCATCGCCCATCACGCGTTGCGCGCAGGCCACCGTGCACAGACCATCCGCTTCATGTGGCTGACCGTGCTGCTGGGCGTGATCTTCCTGGGCGTGCAGGGCTATGAATACCACCACCTGTACACCGAGCTGAACCTCAAGCTCAGCTCGGGCACCTACGGCTCCACTATCTTCATGCTGACCGGCTTCCACGGCCTGCACGTGTTCATTGGCATGCTGATGCTGCTGTTCATCACGCTGCGCCTGCGCAAGGGCCACTTCACGCCCGAGCGCCACTTCGGTTTCGAGGGCGCGGCCTGGTACTGGCACTTCGTGGACGTCGTCTGGCTCGGCCTGTACCTGCTGGTCTACTGGCTTTGAGCGAACAGGCCTACGTCCGTCTTCCGCACTGCTCGTCAAGGCAGCGTTTCTCCATGGCATTTCATTGGTGACAGGCGCTGGCGGCATCCAACAAAAAAGGCGCCGGAAGGCGCCTTTTTCTTGGTTCTCCTGGCACGAGCACCATCTACTTGCCGAGCGGGAGCCCGGTTGGCTGGATGTATCCGAACTTCCAGGCGAGCAGCATGCAGAGGAACAAAAACACCGAGAGGCCGATCCGAACGGTGAGCGCGCGCGCCATGCCGCCGCTCTTGGCGCGCCCGTTGCGCCCGTCCTTCAGCATGAAGTACAGGGCGAACGCGAGACTCGCGAAGATGCCCACGAACACGAGGGCGACAAAGTATTTCATGACCCGCATTATCGGCCGCACGCCCCGCCCTCTCCAGTGAATCCCGTACCCCCGTATCCCGAAGACCGCCCACGCCGGGGCCGCTTCCTGGTCATCACCATTGCCGCCGCGATGACCGTGTCGGCCACCATTTCGCTCGGCCGCTGGCAGCTCTCGCGCGCCGCGCAGAAGGAGGCTCTGCAAGCCAGCATCGATGCCGAGAAGCAGAAGCCGCCGCTCACCCAGGCCGAGTTCCTCGCGCTGGGCAAGGGCTCGGACGCGCTGCACCGTGCGGTGCGCCTGCGCGGCCTCTGGCTGACGCCGCAGACGGTGTACCTCGACAACCGCCAGATGCACGGCACGCCCGGCTTCTACGTGCTGACGCCCTTCGCGCTCGAGGGCACCGAGCAGACTGTGATGGTGCAGCGCGGCTGGATCCAGCGCAATTTCGTCGACCGCACGAAGCTGGAGCCGGTCGAGACGCCGGCGGGCATCGTGGAGGTCACCGGCCTGCTCGAACCACCGCCTAGCCATCTGCTGGAGCTGGGGTCTGCCGCAGCTGCGCCAGGGGCCGCCGCATCGTCGCCAGCTGCCGCCGCTTCGACCCCCGATGTCCAGACCGCTGCTGCGGCACCGGTCGCCGAAGGGTATTCGCCCATCCGGCAGAATCTCGACCTGGAGGCCTTCCGCGCCGAAACCAAGCTGCCGCTGCGCACCGACGTGTCGCTGCAGCAGAGCGGCCCGGCTTCCGAGGGCCTGCAGCGCGACTGGCCGGCCCCGGCGCTGGGCCTTGAGAGGCACTACGGTTACGCATTCCAGTGGTTCGGCCTGTCGGCCCTCGTCGTCATCCTCTATGTCTGGTTCCAATTCATCACGCCCCTCCGCCGCGCAAGGCGCCGCGCACGCGATGGCCGCTTCTGACGAGCCGCTGGGCCTGACGGTGCACTCGATGCCGTCGCCCAACCAGGCGCTCGACGGCGCTGAGGGCCGCCGCACGTCCATCGGGCGATGGAAGATGATCGCGGTGATGCTGATGTGCGCGTCGCCGGTCATCGCCTCGTACTTCACCTACTACGTGATACGGCCCGAGGGGCGCAGCGTCTACGGCGAGCTGATCGATCCGCAGCGTGAGCTGCCGAAGATCACCGCCACCGACCGCAGCGGTGCGCCCGTGGAACTCAGCACGCTCAAGGGCCAGTGGCTGCTGGTGACGGTGGCCGATGCCGCATGCGACACGCTGTGCGAGCAGCAGCTCTACCTGGCGCGCCAGCTACGCGAGAGCCTGGGCCGCGAAAAGGACCGCATGGACCGCGTCTGGCTCGTGAGCGACGCCGCTCCCGTGCCCGAGCGCCTGAACAACGGCCTGCACGGCGCGACCGTGCTGCGCGTGCCGGCCGACCAGCTGGCGAAGTGGTTCGCGCCCGCCCAAGGCCACTCCCTGGCCGAGCACCTGTATGTCGTCGACCCCATGGGCAACTGGATGATGCGTTTTCCTGCCCGCATGGACGTCGCCGGCGCGAGCCGCGCCAAGCGCGACCTCGACCGCCTGCTGCGCGCCTCGGCGTCGTGGGACGAGCCTGGCCGCTGACCAGGGAAACGACGGACCCGCATGGACAGCGCGAGCTCGCTCTACGACCTGACGCCCATCGCCTGGCTCATGGCGGTCGGCGTGCTGATCGCACTCGGCCCGCTGGTGTGGGTGTGGCGCCGCAATGCGGGCAGCGGCCCCGCGCGGCGGCTGCATGCGCTGACGGTGCTCACGCTCTTTCTCACCTTCGACCTCACGCTGTTCGGCGCCTTCACGCGGCTCACCGATTCGGGCCTGGGTTGTCCCGACTGGCCCGGCTGCTACGGCAACGCCAGCCCGCACGGCGCGCGCCACGAGATCGCGATGGCGCAGTCGGCGCAGCCGACCGGGCCGGTGACGCACAGCAAGGCTTGGGTCGAGATGGTCCATCGCTACCTGGCCACCGGCGTCGGCGTGCTGATCCTCACCCTCGCCGCGGCCACCTGGATCGTCCGCCGCCGGCAGCGCCTCGCACCGCCTTCCTCGACGGACGGAAGCGGGCACCATGCCACGCTGAGCGCCTGGTGGCCGGCCTTCACGCTGGTCTGGGTGTGCCTGCAGGGAGCCTTCGGCGCTCTCACGGTGACGTGGAAGCTGTTCCCGGCCATCGTCACGCTGCACCTGCTGGGCGCGGTGGTGCTGCTGGCGCTGTTGTGCATCCAGGCCGTCCACTACAGGCAGGCCGCGGCCGACCGGCTGCCCACCCCCGTGTCGCCCGCGCTGCGCAACGGCCTCATCGCGACCACCGTGCTGCTCGTGCTGCAGATCGCGCTGGGCGGCTGGGTCAGCACCAACTATGCAGTGCTGGCCTGCACGCAGTTCCCGACCTGCCAGGACAGCTGGTGGCCGCCCATGAACTTCGCCCAGGGCTTCGAGATCTGGCGCCACCTGGGCGTGACCGGTGACGGCCAGCCGCTCGATTTCTCCGCGCTCACGGCCATCCACTACGCGCACCGGCTGATGGCCTATGCGGTGTTCGTCGCGCTCGGCGTGCTGGCCTGGCGCATGCGCCGCATCGACGCGCTGCGGCCGCAGGCGCGATGGCTCGCCGGCCTCGCGCTGCTGCAGCTGGCCACCGGACTGGGCAACGTGCTGCTGGGCTGGCCGCTGGCCGCGGCCGTGCTCCATACCGGCGGCGCGGCGGCGCTCGCCGTGGTGCTCACCTGGGCGCTGTGCGAGAGCCGGCGCGCCCCGGCAGCGCGGTCTGCGCATGCCGGCGAAAATACGGCAGGTCACAACAACAGTCAGCGTCAGAGGAAGGCCGCCGCGTGAGCACCCCGATTTCCGTTCAGCAAACCGCCAGCACCAACGTGCTGCGCCAGTACTACGCGCTGACCAAGCCGCGCGTGGTGCAGCTGATCGTGTTCTGCGCGCTGATCGGCATGGTGCTGGCCATTCCCGGGCTGCCCTCATGGGCGGAACTGAAGCGCGCGGCCGTGGCCTGCATCGGGATCTGGCTGGTGGCCGGCGCCGCCGCGGCGTTCAACTGCCTGGTCGAGAAGGGCATCGACGCGAAGATGAAGCGCACCGCCTGGCGCCCCACGGCGCGCGGCGAGCTCAGCGACAGGCAGGCGCTCGTGTTCTCGGCGCTGCTGTGCGCGGCGGGTTCGGCGCTGCTGTGGTTCATGGTCAATCCGCTCACCATGTGGCTGACCTTCGCCACCTTCGTGGGCTATGCGGTGATCTACACCGTGATCCTCAAGCCGCTCACGCCGCAGAACATCGTGATCGGCGGCGCCTCCGGCGCGATGCCGCCGGTGCTGGGCTGGGCCGCGATGACGGGCAGCCTCGATCCGGGGGCTTGGATCCTCTTCCTCATCATCTTCCTGTGGACGCCGCCGCACTTCTGGGCGCTGGCGCTCTACCGCGTAGAGGACTACCGCAAGGCCGGCCTGCCGATGCTGCCCGTGACGCACGGCAACGAGTTCACGCGGCTGCAGGTGCTGCTGTACACCTTCATTCTTTTCGCGGCCTGCCTGATGCCCTTCATCCATGGCATGAGCGGCTGGCTGTACCTGGCCGTGGCGGTCGTGGTGAGCATCGGCTTCACCGGGTATGCGTTCGCGCTGTGGCGCAACTATTCCGACGCGCTGGCGCGCAAGACCTTCCGTTTCTCGCTGATCCACCTGAGCGTACTGTTCCTGGCGCTGCTGGTGGATCACTACATCCAGTGAGCACCAAGTTTCAATGAACAAGCGCAACGCTCTTCGGCTGATGGCTGCAGGCGCCGGCTGGGCAGGCATCAGCGCCGCGCTCGGCCTGGGCCTCGTGGCGTGCAGCGAGACCAGGCAGAGCTTCAATGCCGTGGACATCACCGGCGCCGACTACGCCAAGGACTTCTCGCTGAAGGACGCCGACGGCAAGGTCCGCACCCTGGCCGACTTCAAGGGCAAGCTGGTCGTGCTGTTCTTCGGCTACGCGCAGTGCCCGGACGTGTGTCCGACCACCATGACCGAGATGGCGCAGGTCAAGCAGCAGCTCGGCAAGGACGGCGACAAGCTGCAGGTACTGTTCATCACCGTCGACCCGGCGCGCGACACGCCCGAGGTGCTCAAGGCCTACATGGGCGCGTTCGACCCGAGCTTCGTCGCGCTGATTCCCACGGCCGACGAGCTGGCCACGGTCGCGAAGGACTACAAGGTCTACTACAAGAAGGTCGACGGCAAGACGCCGACGAGCTATTCGATGGACCACTCGGCCGCCAGCTATGTCTACGACCCGCAGGGCCGTCTGCGGCTCTACGCGCGCTACGGCGCTGGCGTGGCGCCGATGGTGTCCGACCTGAAGACGCTGCTGGCGTCCTGAAACTGGCCGCCCCCCGATGTCCGCCACCGATCCGCTCGGGCACCTGAAAGGGCGCAAGGGTGCCTTCCGCATCGCGCTCATCCCGCCCGAGGTGCTCGATGCCCTCAACGACGGGCTGATCGAGACCGTCAACCTCAACGAATTCCTTGCGCTCGAGCTTCCTCGGCTGGCGCGCAGCGTGGCAGGCCACGTCGGCCTCGATGCGCAGAGCGAGCGGCTGGCCGACACGATCGCGATGCTGGGCGCGTTCAAGCCGATGCAGCGGCATGGTCACATCGCACGTGCGCTCTACGACCTGGCCGCGCTGCACGACGAGCGCGACGCCGTCGCGCACCGACTCGCCACGCATGCGAGCGACGTGGCGCGCTGCTGGGCGGCGCAGTGGATCACGCTCTCGGGCCTGCCGCTGGCGGCGCAGCTGGAGTCGGTGCGCCGATTCGCGGCCGACCCGCATTTCGGCGTGCGCGAGATCGCGTGGATGGCGGTGCGCGACGCGGTGAACGCATCGCTCGACGAGGCGCTCGTGCTGCTGCAGCCGTGGGTGTTCGACGCCGATCCCAACATCCGCCGTTTCGCCAGCGAACTCACGCGGCCGCGCGGCGTGTGGTGCGCGCAGATCGAGGCGCTCAAGGCCGAGCCCTGGCGCGCGCTGCAGCTGATCGAACCGCTGCGCGCCGACCCCAGCCGCTATGTGCAGAACTCGGTGGCGAACTGGCTCAACGACGCGAGCAAGAGCCAGCCCGAGTGGGTCGACAAGACCTGCGCGCGGTGGCTGGCGGAGTCGGATGCCGCCGAGACCCGCTACATCGCGAAGCGGGCGCTGCGGACGCTCGCGAAATGAAAAAGCCCGGCAGTGCCGGGCTTCTTGCGTGATGGGCCAGGGGTTTACGCGTATTCCGCGAGCGCCTTCTTCATCTTCTTCATGGCCGCCACTTCGATCTGGCGGATGCGTTCGGCGCTCACGCCGTACACGGCAGCCAGGTCGTGCAGCGTCATGCCGCCCGATCCGTCGTCGTTGACCTTGAGCCAGCGCTCCTCCACGATGCGGCGGCTGCGGTCGTCCAGCGCCTCGAGCGCGGTCGCGATGCCGTCGCTCGAGAGGCGGTCGCGCTGCTGCGATTCGAGCAGTGCGGTGGGCTCCTGCGAGGCGTCGGCCAGGTAGGCGATCGGGCCGAAGGCTTCTTCGCCGTCGTCGGTCGGGCCCGGGTCGAGCATCACGTCGCCGCCCGAGAGGCGGGTTTCCATCTCGAGCACTTCCTCGGGCTTCACGTTCAGGCGGGTCGCCATCTGCGAGACCTCGTCGGGGCTCAGGGTGTCGCGGTGCGTGCCCGTGTCGGCAATGGCCGAGTCGGCCTTGAAGCCCTGCTTCATCGAGCGCAGATTGAAGAACAGCTTGCGCTGGGCCTTGGTCGTCGCGACCTTGACCATGCGCCAGTTCTTCAGGATGTACTCGTGGATCTCGGCCTTGATCCAGTGCATCGCGTAGCTCACGAGCCGCACGCCCTGGTCGGGGTCGAAGCGCTTCACGGCCTTCATGAGGCCGACGTTGCCTTCCTGAATCAGGTCGCCATGCGGCAGCCCGTAGCCCAGGTACTGGCGGGAGATGGAGACCACGAGGCGCAGGTGCGACAGCACGAGCGCACCGGCGGCTTCGAGATCGTTGTGGTCGCGCAGCTTGCGTGCGAAGCCTTGCTCTTCCTCGAGCGTCAGCATGGGCAGGCGGTTGGCGGCCGAAATGTAGGCGTCCAGGTTGCCCAGCGGGGGAACCATCGACCAGGGGTTGGCGACGGCCAGCTGGTTTGCAGAGACTCCAGACAGGGTTGTCATCAGGGGAAACTCCTTTGTGTTGGCCATATTAGCACTCGGTTAGAGGGAGTGCTAATCCAAGGGTTCCCTTGAATTTCTATCGCTGGAATAGCCAATGCCTACCAGCGGATGCCCAGCCTTAAGAACAGCTTGGACAATACGAAGAGGGGACCGACCCAGAGATATTGGATGTCCTCGAAGAACGAAGGCTTCTTTCCTTCGATCTTGTGGCCGATGAACTGGAAGACCCAGGCCACTACAAAGATAGCAGCCGAAACCGGGAATACAAGCGCTCCCAGCGCATGCACCGTCCAAAGAGCCAGCGCGGTCAGGATCAGCATCGCCAGCAGGAAGGCGGGAGCCCTCAGCAGCGCGTAGTAGACGAGGCTGGCGGCCACGAACAGGTAGGCCACCCAGGGATGGATGGCGAACAGCAGCCCGACGATGCTCAGCATGATGGCCGGGATGGCCACGAAGTGGATCAGCTCGTTGGTGGGATTGCGGTGGCTCTCCTCGTAGTGGGCGAGCAGGCGGTCGACCTTGCGATCGCTGGCTTCGAGGGGGGCGGCTGCTGTGTGCGTCATGGCGAGTCTCCGTGGGCGCCGTGCGATGCGGCGAGTCTTCGAGTCTTTCCATGTTGCCCACAGAGAAGCTCGATGGCAAGCGCGCATGCCATGTGAAAATGCTATCAAATAAGTAGCATAAAGAACTACAGCCACGCCGTTCGGCATTACTTTTTGCACTGTCACCAGAAGGTTGCACGGCTAAGATCGGCGGG
>CAJYQC010000172.1 GCA_913776885.1 uncultured Variovorax sp. | reverse complement strand
CGATGAGCGGCTTGTCGGTGGACAGCACCTCGGCGAAAGGCTCAGCACCACCAGCGCCGAAAAGACCACCAGGCTCCAGAACCCCAGCGGATTGCGGCGAAAGCGGCGCCAGGCGCGGCGCCCCGGGCTCACCGACGCCACGATGGGCATTTCGTTCTTCTTGTCAGTCAAACTTCACCCTCGGATCGACCCAGACATAGCAGAGATCGGAGATGAGCTTGGTCACCAGTCCGATCAGCGTGAACAGATAGAGCGTGCCCAGAAACACCGGGTAGTCCCGCCGCAGCACGCTCTCGTAGCTCAGAAGGCCCATGCCGTCGAGCGAGAACAGCGTCTCGATCAGCAGCGCGCCTGCAAAGAAGGCGCCGATGAACGCCGCAGGGAAGCCGGTGATGATCGGGATCAGCGCGTTGCGCAGCACGTGCTTCCACAGCACCTGGCGCTCGGCCAGCCCCTTGGCGCGCGCCGTCAGCACGTACTGTTTGCGGATCTCCTCCAGGAAGGAATTCTTGGTGAGCATCGCGGTGACCGCGAAGCTGCCGAGCACCATCGCCGTCACCGGCAGGGTGATGTGCCACAGGTAGTCGACGATTCGCGCGCCCCAGCTCATCGACTCCCAGTTCGGAGAGGTCAGCCCGCGCAGCGGAAACCACTGGAGCTGGCCACCGAAGATCACCAGCAGCGCCACGCCGAGCACGAAACCCGGAATGGCATAGCCGACCAGCACCAGCAGCGTGGTGAGGAAGTCGAAACGCGAGCCCGCGCGCACCGCCTTCGCCACGCCGAGCGGCACCGCTATGAGGTAGCTGATGAAGAAGGTCCAGAGCCCGAGGCTGATGGAGACAGGCAGCTTCTCCTTGATGAGCTGCCACACGTCCTTGCTCTGGAAGAAACTCTTGCCCAGGTCGAAGCGGGCGAACTGCTTGAGCATCTGCCAGAAGCGCTCCGGTGCAGGCTTGTCGAAGCCGTAGAGCGCCTTGATCTCCGCCACCTGCTTGGCATCGAGGGCGTGGCCCGTGGGGCCGCCGGAGATGCGGTTCTCCTTGTTCGTCAGCTGCGACAGCAACTGCTCGGCCGGCCCGCCCGGAACGAACTGGACGATGATGAAGTTGATCAACAGCACCCCGAACAGCGTGGGAATGATCAGCAGAAGGCGTCTGAGCAGATAGGCGGCCATGCGGTCTGGTCTGTCCGTGTCTCGGTTTGCTTGATGTTTGCTTGTCCGTCCGTCCGGCTACTTCGCGGCGGGGTCGATCCACCACATCGTCAGCATCGCCGAGCCGGCGAGCAGGCGCTGTGGCAAAGGGGCCTCCGGCCGGCGAAGCTTGCGCTTGTGGGCAATGAAATACTGCTTGCCGTAGTACATCGGGATCACGTAGTTCTGGTGGAGCAAATAGCGGTCCAGCAGGCGTGCAGCGGCCGCGAGCGACTTGCGGTCGGGCGAATTGACGATGAGTTCCAGGATCTCGTCGATCACCGGATCGCTGATGCCGCCGAGGTTCTGGCTGCCCTTCTCGTTGGCCGACTTGGAACCGAAATCGTCGAAGAGCTCGTTGCCCGGGCTCGAGGAACCACCCGCGATGTTGATGGCCATGTCGAAGTCGAGATCGTCCTGCTTCTTCTTCAGCAGGCTCGGATCGCGAAGCCGGTAGTCGAGCGTGATCCCGAGCTTGGCGAGATTGCGCGCATAAGGTGCGAGCACCACGCCGGAACTGCGGTCGGCGATGTCGAAATTGATGACGAATGGCGTGCCGTCCTTGTCGCGCAGGGCGCCGTTGCGGTACGTCCAGCCCGCCTCACGCAGGAGCTCCTGCGCGCGCACGAGATTGCGTCGCAGGCCTTGGGCCGTGTCTCCGCTGGCGGCCGGGCGCGGCAGCTCGCCCCTGGTGTTGTCGATGTAGCGCTGCCTGTTCTTCAGGTGATCGATGAGCGCCTGTTCCTCCGCACTGACCGCGGGCTGGGCCATCAGGTCGTCGCTGTTCTGGAAGTAACTCGTGGTACGCGCCCGGCGCCCATAGAACAGGTGCTGGTTGAGCCAGTCGAAATCGAAGGCCAGCGCGAGCGCCTGGCGCACGCGCATGTCCTGGAAGCGGGGCTGCCGCAGGTTGGGCACGAGGCCCTGCATGCCGGTGAAGCGGCGGTGCGAGATATCTTCCTTGATCAGCTCGCCGGAATCGAAGCGCCGCCCCTTGTAGCGGCGCACCCAGGCAATGATCGAGCCCTCCTCCATCGCATCGAGCGAGCCGGCCTTGAGCGACTCCTCCTCGCCGAGCTTGTCCTTGAAGTACTGATAGGACACCGTGCCGAAGTTGAACATCCCCTTGCGCACCGGCAGGTCGGCGGCCCAGTAGTCCGGCCGCCGGCGGTAGGAGATGTACTTGCCGAAGTCGACCTTGTCCACGACATATGGGCCGCTGGCAATCGGCGGTTCGCTCACGATCTGGTCGAAGGGCTTGCCCTTGCCCCATACGCTGGAGAACACCGGCAGCTGGCCGATGATCATGTGGAGCTCGGAATTCTGGCGCTTGAAGTCGAAGCGGATGGTGCGCTCGCCGACCACCACCGCGTCCTTGATGTCCACCCAGTAGGAGCGAAAGGTCGGCCCGGCCTGCTTGCTCATCAGGGTGTCGAAGGAGTACTTCACGTCCTTGGCGAGCACCGGGGACCCGTCGGAGAACTTCGCCTTCGGGTTCAGGCGGAAGGTGACGCTCAGACGGTCCGGCGCCAGCTGAACGTCCTCCGCGAGCAGGCCATAGTTGGAGAAAGGCTCGTCCTCGCTGGGCGTCATCAGCGAGTCGAAGATCAGGCCGTACTCGGAAAAAACGAAACCGTTGGAGCTGTAGCCCATGCCCACAGGCGGCACACCCCTGAGCGTGAATGGATTGAGCTTGTCGAAGCTCCCGCTGGACGACAGGACCAGATCGCCGCCCTTGGGGGCGTCGGGGTTCACATAGTCGAAATTCTTGAAGGACGCCGGGTACTTGGGCTCGTAGCCCATGCCCAGGCCGTGCGCCGCCCACGAGGGAAGCGCCAAGAGAGCCAACGTCAGAAGCAGCCAACCTCGCATGCGAGAATTCTGCCCAAGATTTTCACAAGGCAACCTCATGGGCTTTCTTTCGGGCAAGAAACTGCTGATCACCGGTGTATTGAGCAATCGCTCCATTGCTTATGGCATTGCCAAGGCCTGTCACGACCAGGGCGCGGAACTCGCCTTCAGCTACGTCGGCGAGCGATTCAAGGACCGTATCACCGAATATGCCGCAGACTTCGGCTCGAAGCTGATTTTCGACTGCGACGTGAGCGACGACGCCCAGATCGACAAGCTCTTCGCCGACCTCGCCCAGACCTGGCCCAAGTTCGACGGCTTCGTGCACAGCATCGGCTTCGCGCCGCGCGAGGCGATCGCGGGCGACTTCCTCGACGGGCTCTCGCGCGAGGGCTTCAAGGTCGCGCACGACATCAGTGCATACAGCTTCCCGGCCATGGCCAAGGCGGCCCTGCCCTATCTGAACGACAAGTCGGCCCTGCTCACGCTGACCTACCTGGGCGCCGAACGTGCGCTGCCCAACTACAACACCATGGGCCTGGCCAAGGCCTCGCTCGAAGCCTCGGTGCGCTATACGGCCGCCTCGCTCGGCCCGAAGGGCATGCGCGTCAACGGCATCAGCGCGGGTCCGATCAAGACGCTGGCGGCCAGCGGCATCAAGGGCTTCGGCAAGATGCTGGCGGCCGTGGCCGACGCATCGCCGATCCGGCGCAACGTGACCATCGAGGAAGTCGGCAACGTCGCCGCGTTCCTGCTGAGCGACCTGGCCAGCGGGGTGACCGCCGAGATCACCTACGTGGACGGGGGTTTCAGCAACGTGGTCGGCGGAATGGCCGAGTAGGCCTGCCGACGCCCAATGAACGGGCCGCGCGAGCGGCCCTCTTTCTTTCCGCTATTCATTCCATGGCACCGTGCTGAATCGCCGACTCCTGCTGCTCGCCGCTGTCGGGCTGGCCGCTTCGCCGGCCGTGGCGCTCGCGCGCGAGCCAGCACCATCGTTGATCCTTGCCGAGACCTATCGGCCCGGCATGTCGCTGGCGGACTACTGGGTCAGCGAGAAGTACGACGGCGTTCGCGCCTTCTGGGACGGCAAGCAGCTCTGGACGCGTGGCGGCGAGCGCATCGTCGCCCCGGCATGGTTCACTGCCCCACTGCCGAAGCAGCCACTGGACGGCGAGCTCTGGGCCGGCCGGGGCCGGTTCGAGCACGCGGTGTCGACCGCGCGCAACCAGACGCCCAACGACATCGCGTGGCACGAGATGCGCTACATGGTCTTCGACCTGCCCGCACAGCCCGGCGACTTCACGACGCGGCTCGCCGCCCTGCGCAAGCTGCTGCCGATCACAGATGCCCCCTGGGTCGTGCCCGTGCCGCAGGAGCGCGCCACCACACACGAAGCCCTGCAGGCGCTGCTCGACAAGACGGTGAAGATGGGCGGCGAAGGCCTGATGCTGCACCGCGGCGCCTCCGGCTACCGCGGCGAGCGCAGCAACGATCTGCTGAAGGTCAAGCCCTACGAAGATGCCGAAGCCCGCGTTGTCGAGCATGTCCTGGGCAAGGCCAGGCACAGCACCAGGCTCGGCGCCCTGGTGGTCGAGACGCCCGAGGGCAAGCGCTTCAGGCTGGGCGGAGGCTTCACCGACGCACAGCGCGAGAACCCGCCGCCCGTGGGCAGCTGGGTGACCTACCGCTACAACGGCACCACGGCCAAGGGCCTGCCCCGGTTCGCGCGCTTCATGCGGGTGCGCGAGGGCTGATCGGCTGGTCGATCGATCGACCAGCCCCTCTTCCTTCCTCGCCCCTTACTTCGATTCCTTGACGCAGTCCGCGTAGTAGCGCTTGCGGCCCGTCTCGTCGACGCGCGCCACCAGGCCGTGGATGTCGGTCTCGAAGCCCGGGCACTGCGTGTTGAACTCGCGCGAGAACTTGAGGTAGTCGACGATCTTCTTGTTGAACACCTCGCCCGGAATCAGCAGCGGAATGCCCGGCGGGTACGGCGTGATCAGGCTGGTGGTGATGCGGCCTTCGAGGTCGTCGATTTCGACGCGCTCGGTCTTGCGGTGCGCGATGTGGGCGAAAGCGTCGCTGGGCTTCATCGCTGGCGTGAGGTCGCTCAGGTACATCTCGGTCGTGAGGCGGGCCACGTCGTAGCGCGCGTACAGCTGGTGGATGTGGTGGCACAGGTCGCGCAGGCCCAGGCGCTCGTAGCCGGGGTGCTGCTGGCAGAACTCCGGCAGGATGCGCCACATCGGCTGGTTGCGCGCGTAGTCGTCCTTGAACTGCTGCAGCGCCGTCAGCAGCGTGTTCCAGCGGCCCTTGGTGATGCCGATGGTGAACATGATGAAGAAGCTGTAGAGGCCGGTCTTCTCCACGATCACGCCGTGCTCGGCCAGGAACTTGGTCACCACGCTGGCCGGGATGCCGGTCTCGGCGAAGTTGCCTTCGAGGTCCAGGCCGGGCGTGACGATGGTCGACTTGATCGGGTCGAGCATATTGAAGCCGTCGGCCAGCTCGCCGAAGCCGTGCCAGTTGCGCGGCGAATTCTTGCCTTTGCTCTTGCCCTTGGGCTGGCCGTTCTTCTCGCCGTGCATGATCCAGTCGTCGGCGCGCCCGATGCCCTCTTCGACGAGCTTCTCGGGGCCCCAGACCTTGAACCACCACTCGTCCTTGCCAAACTCCTCTTCCACCTTGCGCATGGCGCGGCGGAAGTCCAGCGCCTCGAGGATGCTCTCCTCCACCAGCGCGGTGCCGCCGGGCGGCTCCATCATGGCGGCGGCCACGTCGCAGCTCGCGATGATCGCGTACTGCGGACTGGTCGACGAATGCATCAGGTAGGCCTCGTTGAAGAGGTCGCGGTCGAGCTGGCGGTTCTGCGAGTCCTGCACCAGCACGTGGCTGGCCTGGCTGATGCCGGCCAGCAGCTTGTGGGTGGACTGGGTGGCGAACACCAGCGATTCCTTCGGGCGCACCCGGCGCTTGCCCATCGCGTGGTAGGCGCCATAGAACGGGTGGAAGGCCGCGTGCGGCAGCCAGGCTTCGTCGAAGTGCAGCGTGTCGACGTAGCCGTCGAGCATGTTCTTGATGGTCTCGGTGTTGTAGATGACGCCGTCGTAGGTCGACTGCGTTAGCGTCATCACGCGCGGCTTGACCTTGTCCGCGTCCACGTCGGCCAGGAGGGGGTTGGCCTTGATCTTGGCCTTGATGGCGCTCTGCTCGAACTCGCTCTTGGGAATGGGGCCGATGATGCCGAAGTGGTTGCGCGTGGGCTTCATGAACACCGGGATCGCGCCCGTCATGATGATCGCGTGCAGGATCGACTTGTGGCAGTTGCGGTCGACCACCACCACGTCTCCCGGGGCCACCGTGTGGTGCCACACCATCTTGTTGCTGGTGCTGGTGCCGTTGGTCACGAAGAAGCAGTGGTCGGCATTGAAGATGCGCGCGGCGTTGCGCTCGCTCGCCGCCACGGGGCCGGTGTGGTCGAGCAGTTGGCCGAGCTCTTCCACCGCGTTGCAGACGTCGGCGCGCAGCATGTTCTCGCCGAAGAACTGGTGGAACATCTGGCCCACGGGGCTCTTCAGGAACGCCACACCGCCCGAGTGGCCGGGGCAGTGCCAGGAGTAGGAGCCGTCTTCCGCGTAATCGATCAGCGCCTTGAAGAACGGCGGCTGCACGCTCTCGAGGTAGCTCTTGGCCTCGCGGATGATGTGGCGCGCCACGAATTCGGGGGTGTCCTCGAACATGTGGATGAAGCCGTGCAGCTCGCGCAGGATGTCATTGGGCAGGTGGCGCGAGGTCTTGGTCTCGCCATAGATGTAGATCGGCACGTCGGCGTTCTTGCGCCGCACTTCGCCGATGAAGGTGCGCAGGTTCAGCACGGCCGGGTCGAGGTCGGGGCCGATGGTGAACTCCTCGTCGTCGATCGACAGGATGAAGGCGCTGGCGCGGCTTTGCTGCTGGGCGAACTGGCTCAGGTCGCCGTAGCTGGTGACGCCCAGCACCTCGAAGCCTTCCGTCTCGATGGCCTGCGCGAGCGCGCGGATGCCGAGGCCCGAAGTGTTTTCGGAGCGGAAGTCCTCGTCGATGATGACGATGGGAAAGCGGAATTTCATGAGCAGGGCTCCGGACAGGCTGACGGGAAAGTCACAGGCAATGTGGCGAGGCGCGAAGTGTACGGAATTCGGATGACGGATCCCGCTGGCGTCGTCCAAGCCATCCGCAGCTGTCGGACAAGACCTCGTGGCCCTTGCCGGTCCAGTACCCCTACGCAGGGCAAGCGCTTGGAGCGGATGCCGCAGAATGGCGCGCATCGAACAAGCAACAAGAGGAGTCGACATGGCAAATTCCACTGTCTGGTGGCTGATCGCGGGAGCGGCCATCGTGCTCGAGCTGCTCTCGGGCACCGTCTATCTCCTGCTGCTCGCGGCCGGCTTCGCAGCCGCGGCAATCTCTGCCCACCTGGGCTTCGGCACCGTCACGCAGCTGATCGTGGCGGCCGTCATCGGCGTGGGGGCCGTGCTGGTCTGGTACACGATCCAGCGCAGGCGCCCCCCTGCCCCGCCCACCGAGGCCAATCGCGACTTGAATCTGGACATCGGCGAAAGCGTCCAGGTCGACGCCTGGAACCCCGACGGCACGGCGACCGTTCGCTATCGCGGTGCTCAGTGGACGGTGATCCAGCGCGCCGGCCGCACGCCTACCACCGGCGAGCACCGCGTGGTCGAGGTAGTCGGCAGCCGGCTGGTGGTCGACAAGGTCTAGTCAAACAGTCAGTACGTCGTAGGTAGAACTCAGAAAAGGAAGCGCACCATGGAATTTTCCGTACCTCTCATCATCCTGGTCATCGCGATCATCTTCATCAGCCAGTCGGTCAAGTTCGTGCCGCAGCAAAACGCGTGGATCCGCGAGCGGCTGGGCAAATACCACGGCACGATGACGCCCGGCCCCAACTTCCTCATCCCGTTCATCGACAGGGTCGCCTACAAGCACAGCCTGAAGGAAATCCCGCTCGACGTGCCCAGCCAGATCTGCATCACGCGCGACAACACGCAGCTGCAGGTCGACGGCATCCTGTACTTCCAGGTGACCGACCCGATGCGCGCCAGCTACGGCTCGTCGAACTACATCGTGGCCGTGACGCAGCTCGCCCAGACCTCGCTGCGCAGCGTGATCGGCAAGCTGGAGCTCGACAAGACCTTCGAGGAGCGCGACGTCATCAACGCCCAGGTGGTGGCGGCGATCGACGAGGCGGCGCTGAACTGGGGCGTGAAGGTGCTGCGCTACGAGATCAAGGACCTGACGCCGCCCAAGGAGATCCTGCAGGCGATGCAGCGACAGATCACCGCCGAGCGCGAGAAGCGCGCGCTGATCGCCGCCTCCGAAGGCCGCCGCCAGGAGCAGATCAACATCGCAACCGGCGAGCGCGAGGCCTTCATCGCCCGATCGGAGGGCGAGAAGCAGGCGCAGATCAACAACGCCCAGGGCGAGGCGGCGGCCATCACCGCGGTGGCCACGGCGACGGCGGATGCCATCGAGCGCGTGGCAGCGGCCATCCGCCAGCCCGGCGGCGAGCAGGCCGTGCAGCTCAAGGTGGCCGAGCGCGCGGTCGACGCCTACGGCAAGGTCGCTGCCGACTCCAAGACCACGCTGATCGTGCCCAGCAACATGACCGAAACAGCCTCGCTCATCGCCTCGGCGATGCGCATGGTGCAGGCCGGCAAGCCTCCGGTGCAAGGTCAGGTGAATCAGGGCTGATCTGACTGCTACAATCGTGGGCTTCGGAGCGGTGGATGAGCGGTTTAAGTCGCACGCCTGGAAAGCGTGTGAGGGTTAATAGCCCTCCGCGGGTTCGAATCCCGCCTGCTCCGCCAGAGAAACAAGAAGCCCAGGTTGCCCAAAGCACCTGGGCTTTTCTGTTGGGACCGTCACGCCTCTCACCCGGGTGACGATCGTGCGTTGCGTTGGGTTGCGTTGCGTTGCGACGACCCCGACGGCCTCGCGAGCGCTCGCGTCTGGCGCTACGATCCAAAGGTTCCACTTTCCAAGCCCCAAAAGGAATCTCGATGGCCGGAAAACCGAAAAATCCGTCGCGCGGCACGACGACGCTCGATCGCACCCTCGAAAAGAGCGAGCAGGTGGCTGCCGACGTGCGACGGGCATCGGACAACCTCGCCGTCGTGAGCACGGTGCTAGAGCAGGAACTGCCCGATGAAGTGCAGGTCGGCGAGGTGGCGCAGGCGATCGAGCACACCACCCAGCTGGAAGAAAAGCTGGCCAAGTCGGCCGAGAGGCTTGCCGAGGTGAACGCCGCGCTGAGCGAGGAAATCGAGAAGCGGTTCGAGGTCACGGCCGAACGCGACGAAAGCCAGGCGCTTGCCGATAAGCTCAAGGCGCAGATGCGTTCCGAGGGCGCCGACTGATCGGAGGCGCGCACTTCGTCCGTATCCCTTCTCCTACGCCGGGAAAGCGTCAGGCAAGCTACGCTATTGGTTCTCAAAGCGAAACCACGGCATGGCCCTCATCACGTTCCTCGTCGAGGACAACAAGACCATCAGGGACAATCTGGTCCCGGCCCTCGAGGACCTGGTCAATGGTCACGTGGTCGGCTTCGCCGAGACCGAAAGCGACGCGCTCGCATGGCTCTCGGCCCATCCCGACGAATGGCAGTTGCTCATCGTCGACCTGTTCCTGAAGGAAGGCTCGGGACTGGGCGTACTCGGCGGCTGCAGGGAACGCCGCCCCGGCCAGCGGGTGGTGGTGCTCAGCAACTACGTCACTGCCGACATCCGCGCGCGCTGCGCCGCGCTCGGGGCCGACGCGGTATTCGACAAGTCGCGCGACCTCGACGCCTTCATCGAGTACTGCAACGCCGACCGTCCATCGGGCCTCGCGCCGCTTTGACTTCGCCGGTGCCTTTGGGGCCATTGGACGTCGGCGTGCCGGCCTCCACCGCAACTTGGTCCTGCCTGGGCGGCGGGCATTAAAAAAGGGCCCGAAGGCCCTTTTTTAGTTCCTGGCTGAGGCGAATCAGCGCACCACGGCGATCTGGGTACGCGCACCACCCTTGTAGGTGTACAGCGTCAGTGCGCCGTTCTTGATGTCGCCCTTCTCGTCGAAGGCGATCGGGCCGGTCACGCCCTTGTACTGGACCTTGCCGACTTCGGGCAGGTACTTGGCGGGGTCGGACGAACCGGCCTTCACCATGGCTTCGGCCAGCACGTTCACAGCGTCGTACACGTACGGTGCATAGATCTGCACGTCCACGCCGTTCTTCGCCTTGAACTTGGTCTTGAAGTCTTCGAGCGGCTGCTTGAAGTCGCCGTCCACGCCGCCGGCTTCAGCGCACACCACCATGTCTTCGCCGATGGCATCGCCAGCCAGCTTCGGCAGCTCGCCGGTGCACAGGCCGTCGCCGCCCATGAACTTGACGTTCAGGCCGAGCTGCTTGACCTGCTTGAGCATCGGGCCGCCCACGGCGTCCATGCCGCCGAAGAACAGCACGTCGGGCTTGGATGCCTTCAGCTTGGTCAGGATGGCGTTGAAGTCGGTGGACTTGTCGGTGGTGAACTCGTGGCCCACGATGGTGGCGCCAGCGGCCTTGGCCGACTTCTCGAACTCTTCGGCGACGCCCTGGCCGTAGGCGGTGCGGTCGTCGATCACGGCGATGTTCTTGCCCTTGAGCGTTTCGACGGCGTACTTGCCCAGCGTGCCGCCGAGCTGCGTGTCGTCAGCCACGACGCGGAAGGTGGTCTTGAAGCCCTGGCGGGTGTACTTCGGGTTCGTGGCCGAAGGCGAGATCTGCGGAATGCCGGCGTCGCTGTACAGCTTGGAGGCGGGAATGGTGGTGCCCGAGTTCAGGTGGCCGACCACGCCGTTGACCTTTTCGTCAACGAGCTTCTGGGCGACTGCGGTGCCCTGCTTCGGATCGCCTGCGTCGTCTTCAGCAACCAGCTCGAACTTGGCGACCTTGTCGCCGATCTTCACGCCCTTTGCATTCAGGTCTTCGATGGCCATCTTGGCGCCGAACTCGTTGTCCTTGCCGAGGTGGGCGATGGGGCCGCTGGTAGGTGCCACGTGGCCGATCTTGACGACCAGGGTGTCTCCCGCAGGTGCGGGTGCAGGTGCAGCCGCCGGGGCCGCGGCCGTTGGCGCGGGCGCTGCAGCGGGAGCAGCGGCTTCTTCCTTCTTGCCGCAAGCCACGAGCGTGATTGCAGCCAGTGCGACCGCAGTCCATTTCAATTGCATGGGGAACCTCCAGAACTTGGATGAAAAGAGAATAAAAAACCGGTCGTGTGATCCGGGCGCGCAGACCTCGCAAGTTTCGCGCCGCGGACCAGCGGCACCCTCACGCCCTTCCGACCTGCGGCGCAGTTTAGCCCAGTATTCAGGGTCCGGAAGGTGGCGTAGACCCGGTGTTTTCGCTGAGTTCAGCGGCCATCGCCTCGATCACGAGCGCACGCAGGACAGCCTCGATTTCATTGCGCAAACGCGGCACCATCGCGTCGAGCTGATGCTGAACGGCGGCTGACACCGTGTCGCTCAAACGCTCTTCGAGCGACAGGTCGACGCGCTGCAGTACGCGATGCAGCAACTGCTCTTCGAGGCTGACGATTTCCGCCTGCGAGAACTGCGCGGCCGGCGGCAGCGCCATCGCACTCGCCGGATCGGGCTGTGGTGCCGGTGCAGCCGTAGGCTCGGAGCTCGCGGGCTCCGCGGGCATGTCGAGCACCGTGGTCAGCGTGGGAACGAACCGGGGCGGCGTGCGCAGCGTGCTGGCCATGTCAGGGACTCTTTGCGAAGTCGTGCGGCTGGATGGTGTAGCCACGATCGGCGTAGTGGCGCCAGCGGGCCCGGCCGAGCTGGCGGTCGTTCGCCTCGTCGCTCACGATGTCGATCATGCGTTCGTAGCGCTCGAAGCCGGCAGGCACCTCGACGCCCAGATTCACCAGCATCTCGCGGTGCGGCAGCGAGGCCGCGCCCGCACCTTGCGACGACAGCACCACGGGCGAGCGCGCGACCACGTGCGCCGCTGCGTCGTCCCGGCAGTGCGCGACGAAGTCGACCGGCGACAGCTGCCAGAGGGCTGCATCCACCACATCGAGCGATTCGGCGTCGCCCACCACCACCACGCGCAGGCCGCGCATGTTCACGGCCTTGCGAACCAGCCGGCAGGCGTAGTTCAGCTTGTCGGGCGCGTTGTAGTGAAAGCCGATCTCGGTCACTTCTCGGTCCGGGTCTTTCCGGCGGGAGCCGCTGCCGACTTGCCGGTCTTCCTGCCGGCCTTGGTCTTGGCATTGGCCTTCGCGCGCGCTGCGTCGTCCGGTGCACCAGCGCTGCCTGCGCGGCCCATCAGGTAGGACACGAGCAGCGCAACCGGGCGGCCGGTGGAGCCCTTGGCCGGCCCGCTCTTCCAGGCAGTGCCGGCGATGTCTAGGTGCGCCCATGGGAACTCGCTGGCAAAGCGCTGCAGGAACTTGGCCGCGGTGATGGCACCGCCCGCACGTCCCGCGATGTTGGCCACGTCGGCGAAATTGCTCTTCAGGCCTTCGGCGTAGTCGTCGTCCAGCGGCATGCGCCAGCAGCGGTCCTGCGAGGCCTCGCCGGCGGCCTCGAGCGCCGCTGCGAGCGTGTCGTCGCTGGAGAACAGGCCGCTGCGCACGCCGCCCAGGGCGATCACGCAGGCGCCGGTCAGCGTGGCGATGTCGACCACGGCCGCGGGCTCGAAGCGCTTCGCGTAGGTCAGCGCGTCGCACAGGATGAGCCGGCCTTCGGCGTCGGTGTTGAGCACCTCGATTGTCTGGCCGCTCATGCTGGTGACCACGTCGCCGGGCTTCAGGGCACGGCCATCGTTCATGTTCTCGCACGCGGGGATGAGGCCCACGACGTTGATGGCGGGCTGGATGTCGCCCAGCGCGCGGAAGGTGCCCAGAACGCTGGCCGCGCCGCACATGTCGAACTTCATCTCGTCCATTTCGGCGGCCGGCTTGAGTGAGACCACGCCGGTATCGAAGGTGATGCCCTTGCCCACCAGCACCACGGGCGCCTGGCTCTTGGGCGCGCCGTGGTAGCGCAGCACGATGAAGCGCAGCGGCTGCGCAGAGCCCTGCGCCACGGCGGCGAAGGACCCCATGCCGAGCTTCTCGACTTCCTTCGGCCCCAGCACCTCGCACTTGATGTTCGGCAGCTTGGCGAGCTCCTTGGCAGCCTCGCCCAGCAGCGTGGGCGTGGCGTGGTTGGCTGGCCGGTTGCCCCACTCCTTGGCCAGTTCGATGCCGCGAACGGTGGCACGGGCCTCGTCGAACGCTGCGGAAACCGCCCCGGCGTCGGCCACGCCGACGGTCAATTGGCGGATGCTGCGGGGTTCGGCCTTGGGCTTGGTGGTGGTGTAGACATAGCTCGCGTCGGCCGCCGCGATGACGGCTGCAGCCACCGCGGCGCCGTCGGCAGGCTGGGCGAACACCACCGTGACGCGTCTGGCGGGCTGCGCCTTGGCTGCGCCGACCGCCGCCAGGACCCCGCTGCGCACGGTGGACGGCTTGCCGTCGCCGATGGCAGCAAGCACCACGCGGCCCGCGACGACGCCTTCGGGACGGTACAGGCTCAGCAGCTTGCCGGCCTTGTCGGGCAGGTCGCCGGACTTGCGGGCGCTGGCGGCGAGCACCGAAAGCGGGTCCTTGGAGACGATGGGGGCACTGCCGGCGAGCACGATCAGGACATCGGATTTCTCGGCTGCAGCCTGGGCGACGGTGAGGGTCTTGAGTTGAAAGTCCATAATCCTTTTTTTCCTCGAACGATGTTATTCCATTCTTCCCTACGCAAGGAGCTGTCCCGCAGCTTCGGAGCGACCCTCGTGGTACTGGTCACCATCGTGATGACCATGATGCTCATCCGCACCCTCGGGCTGGCGTCCAAGGGCAGTGTGAACCCGCAGGAGGTGTTCCTGGTGATGGCCTACACGGTGCTCGGCTACATGCCGACCATCCTGAGCCTGAGCCTGTTCATCGCCATCGTCGGCACCTTGTCGCGCATGTACCGCGACAGCGAGATGGTCATCTGGTTCTCCAGCGGCCGCGGCATGGCCGACTTCGTCAAGCCGCTGTTCCGCTTCGCCTGGCCGGTGCTGATCCTGATCGCCGTGATGGCGCTGGTGGGCTGGCCCTGGGCCAACTCGCAGACCATCGGCATGCGCAAGCAGTACGAGCAGCGCAGCGACATCGAGCGCGTGGCGCCGGGTGAATTCCGCGAGTCGGCCGGCCGCGTGAGGGTGTTCTTCATCGACAAGGAGACGCCGGACAACTCCAAGGCCACCAACGTCTTCATCTGGTCGATCGAGCGCAACATGCAGATCACCACTTCGGCGCGCAGCGGCAGCATCGAGAACATCGGCGATTCGCGCTACCTGCTGCTCAACAACGGCCAGCGGCTGGAGCAGCCGATGGTCAACACGGGCCTGAAGATCAGCGAATTCAAGACCTACGGCACCCGCGCTGGCGGAAGCTCCAGCCTGACCGGCGACGCGACGCCCCCGCGTGCGCGCACCACGCTGTCGCTTCTGAGCGACCCGAGCGACATGAGTCGCGGCGAGCTGGCCTGGCGCATCGGCATGCTGCTGGCCGCCGTCAACTTCGTGCTGCTGGCGCTGAACGTTTCCAGCGGCAACCCCCGGGTCGGCCGCAGCGGCAACCTGCTGCTCGCGCTCTTCGCCTTCGTCGTGTACTACAACATGCTCAACATCGGCCAGAGCTGGATCAGCTCTGGCAAGTACGGCATGGGCGGCTTCATGCTGCTGCTGCACGGCGGCGTGCTGCTGATCAACATGGCGTGGCTGGGTGCCCGCCAGAACAACTGGGGACGCCGCATCCGCAAGGGCCCGCCAGATTCCGCCGCCGCTGCGCCATCCGCTGCCAGGATCGAACCCACGTGAAAACGATAAGACGCCTGATCTACGTCGAGGTGCTCAAGGCCGTCGCGTTCGTGACGCTCGGCTTCCTGAGCCTCTTCTTCTTCTTCGACTTCGTCGACGAGTTGCAGTCCATCGGCAAACCCGACAGCCTGAACTACGGGCCCGCGCAGGCGCTGCTGTATGTGGCCCTGCTGATCCCGAGCCACCTGTACGAGCTGCTGCCGATCACCGTGCTGATCGGCTCGATCTTCGTGATGGCGCGGCTGGCGCAGAGCTCCGAATACACGATCCTGCGCACGAGCGGCCTCGGCCCCTGGCGTGCGCTGCGCACGCTGCTGATCATGGGCATCGGATTCGTGGTGCTGACCTTCGCCGTCGGCGACTACATCGCACCCATGTCCGAGCGTACGGGCCAGCTGCTCAAGGCCAGGTACCAGGGCACCTACTCGCTGGCCGGCAACACCGGCGCCTGGCTGAAGGAAAAGCGCGACAACGTCTCGTACGCCGTGAACGTGCTGGCCATCGACCGCAAGGGCGCGCTGAAGAGCCCGCGCATCTTCAAATTCGACGAGAACGGCTACATCAAGGCGCAGATCACCGCCGCGGCGGCCACCATCGGCAGCGACGGCCACTGGCTGCTCACCGGGGTGGAAGAGCAGAAGTACGACACCCGCAGCTCGTCCGAGCAGGCGCACATCGTCACCGCCAAGCTGCCCGAGCTGAACTGGCCGACCTCGCTGACCGGCGAGATGGTGTCGGTGGCGCTGCTGCGTCCCGACCGGATGAGCACGATCGACCTGTTCGACTACATCCGCCACCTCGACGCCAACGGCCAGACCGCGCAGCGCTACGAGATCGAGTTCTGGCGCAAGGTGTTCTACCCGCTGTCGTGCCTGGTGATGGTGGTGCTCGCCCTGCCCTTCGCCTACCTGCACTTCCGCCAGTCGGGCATCACCACCTACGTGTTCGGCGGCGTGATGATCGGCATCAGCTTCTTCCTGCTGAACAACGTGTTCGGCTACCTGGGCAACCTCAGCAACTGGTCGCCCTGGCTCACTGCTGCGGCGCCGGGGCTCATCTATTCGGTGATGTCGCTCACGGCCTTCAGCTGGCTGGTGCTGCGGCGATGACGGCCTCTCGAGGAATCATCCTGCTGGCGCACGGCTCGCGCGACGAGCGCTGGCGTGAACCGATCGAAGCCGTCGCCCGGCGCGTGCGCGCCGACGATCCTGCGGCGCGCGTGACCTGTGCCTACATGGAGCTCGCATCGCCCGACTTGCCCACGGCCGCCGAGGCCCTCATCGATGGCGGCGCTGCGGCCATCCGCGTGGTTCCGCTCTTCCTCGGCATGGGCAAGCACGCCCGCGAAGACCTGCCGGCGCAGGTCGAGGCGCTGCGCGAGCGCTGGCCCGCCGTAGGTTTCTCGCTGGCCCGGATCGTGGGAGAAGAGCCTGAACTGGTCGATCTCCTGGCCAGGATTGCGGTCAAATCGTGAACATCCGGAAATTTCGATAGATTCCGAAGGCATAATACATTCCGCAATAAGACGGAATTTGATATGAATCTGCATCAGTTCAAGTTTGTTCAGGAAGCTGTGCGGCGCAACCTGAACCTCACCGAGGCGGCCAAGGCTCTGCACACCTCGCAGCCCGGGGTGTCGAAGGCCATCATCGAACTCGAGGAAGAACTGGGCGTCGAGATCTTCGCGCGGCACGGCAAGCGGCTCAAGCGCGTCACCGAGCCGGGCCAGCACGTCATCGCCAGCATCGAGCTGATCATGCGCGAGGTGGGCAACCTCAAGCGCATCGGCGAGCAGTTCAGCGCCCAGGACAGCGGCACCCTCTCCATCGCCACCACCCACACCCAGGCGCGCTACGTGCTGCCTGTGCCCGTGGCCAACCTGCGCGAGGCGTACCCCAAGGTCAACGTGAGCCTGCACCAGGGCTCGCCCGACCAGGTGGCGCGGATGGTGATCGACGAGATCGCCGAGATCGGCATCGCCACCGAATCGCTCGACGGCTACGCCGAGCTGGTGACCCTGCCCTGCTACGAATGGCAGCACGTGCTGGTGCTGCCCAAGGACCACCCGCTGGCCTCCAAGGAGCGCGTCTCGCTGGAAGACCTGGCGAGCGAGCCGATCATCACCTACCACCCGTCCTTCACCGGCCGCACGCGCATCGACCACGCCTTCGCGCAGAAGAAGCTCACGCCGCGCATCGCACTCGAGGCGATCGACTCGGACGTGATCAAGACCTACGTTCGCCTCGGCCTGGGCGTGGGCATCGTGGCCGAAATGGCGGTGCGCGACGAATCGAACGCCGACCTGGTGGTGCGCCCGATGGGCCACGTGTTCGGCCAGAACATCGCGCGGGTGGCGTTCAAGCGCAGCGCCTACCTGCGCAACTTCGTGTTCAAGTTCGCCGAGCTGCTGTCCGACCGGCTCGACCGCAACCTGATCGCCAAGGCTCTCAGCGGCCATCAACAGGACTACGAGCTGTAATAGGACCTCCCCCCAGTCTTCGCGCACTTCGTGT
>CAJYQC010000171.1 GCA_913776885.1 uncultured Variovorax sp. | reverse complement strand
CCTGCCCCTCTTCGGTGATGCAGACCACCATCGCGGCCTGCGCGAGCCGGTAGCTGCCGTGCCCCGTGTCGTAGGCCGGATCGATGGCGGCCTCGATGAGGCCGGTGGCCTTCAGGACCGAGACCCGGCGCACATCCCGCGCGTCGGTCACGTGCATCGGCAGGCGAGCATTCTCCAGATGGAGGAGGTAACTGAGCGGCACCGAAAAACCCCTGTGTGTGGCACACCTCCCTCGGCCATCGATGCCGCCCGGAGCCATCCGGCCGGAGCAGGACCGGCGCAAAAAAGCGCCTTCCGGCTCCCCGGACAACTCATGAACCCCGGCGCGGCCCGTTCCACGAAGGGGCCGGCCGGGGAGGGGATGGATTGTCAATATTTGTGAACATTTTTCTGCGTCCCAGGGGCGGGCGCCATCACCGAAACAGGGTAGTTCCTATGGCCAGTCTCCCGGCAGCCGCTCAGTGCTTGTGCCCGCCGTGCCCGGCAGGCTGCGCCGACGCATTCAGCGCCCGCACCGGCGCCTTCACCTCGACGGTTTCGCGCTTGCCGTCCTTGCCTTCGAACACCAGCGTGAGCGGCACGGTGTCGCCTTCCTTCACCTGCTGCTTGAGGTCGAGCAGCATCACGTGATAGCCGCCGGGCTTGAGCTCGACGGTCTTGCCGGCGGGCAGATCGAGCGCGGGGATCTGGCGCATGCGCATCACGTTGTCCTGCATGGCCATCTCGTGCACCTCCACCACGGGGGTGACGGGCGAGCTGGCCGAGACCAGCTTCGTGTCTTTCGCGGCGCTGATCTGCATGAACGCGCCGTTGGCCTTCTGCTGCGGCACGGTGGCGCGCACCCATGCGTCCTTCACGGTGACCTGCGCGTTCGCGGCATGCGCGGTGAGCAGCGCGGCGCTTGTGATGGCGAGGATGTGTGCAATGCGGTTCTTCATGGTCATGGTCTTTATCTCCTTGGATTCGAATGATGGAAGTCAGGCCCGCAGGAGCCTGCGCAGGTCGTCGGCGCATTCCTGCGCGCTCTGCTCGTGGCGCAGCACGATGCGGATCTTGCCCTTGGGGTCGAACACATAGCTGAAGGCCGAATGGTCCATGGTGTAGGAGGAGCCGGTGGGCACCTTCCGGTAGAACACCTTGAAGTCCTTCGCCGTCTGGCTGGTGCGCTGCATGTCGCCGTACAGGCCGATGAAGCTCGGGTCGAAGGCCTGGGTGTAGGCCTTGAGCACGACGGGCGAATCGCGCTCGGGGTCGACGGTGACGAAGATCACCTGCAGGCGTTCGCCGTCGGCGCCGAGCAGCTTCCTGATCTCTGCCGCGCGCACGAGGGCGGTGGGGCAGACGTCGGGGCATTGCGTGAAGCCGAAGAACATCATCACGGCCTTGCCCTTGAAGTCGGCCAGCGTGCGCTCGCGGCCGTCGGCGTCGGTCAGGCGGAAGTCCTGCGCGTAGTTGGCGCCGGTGATGTCGACGCCGTTGAAGCGCTCGGGCAGCAGCCTGTCGCAGCCCGCAAGGCTCGAGACGGCTGCGAGGCCGCCCGCGCAGAGCAGCAGGCGCCGCCGCGTCGGAGGGTGGGATTCGTTTCTGGTCATTGGATGGACTCGCTCCGGCGCCTGCAGGAGGCGCCGATGGATTCGTTGCAGGAACGCACGCGGCGTATGAGAGACGGGCCTCGTCGGGAGGCCGGCATCACGCGCGCGAAGACTGGGGAAGAAGCCTCAGACGAGCGAGGGAGGCCCGCGCGCCGGCAGCGGCGCGGTGGCGGCAGCTGCGACATGCGTCGACGGAACCGGCCGCACCACACGGGCCAGCGGCGCGAACGCCGGCAATTCGACGGTGGGCGTGGTCGCGGGCGGGGCGCCGCTGAGCACGCACAGCGGGCAGTCCATGTGGCCCGCGCCCATCTCCTGTACGCCGTCGTCGCCATGGATGATGGCCTTGACCGACCCGGCGTTGGAGCAGACCAGCTCCACCGTCTGCGGATGCACGAGCGGTGAGGCCATGGCCACGCCCAGCGAGAGCGCGAACCACAGCAGCGCCAGGCGGACCAGCCCGACACCCGGCCGCGGCAATGCCATGCCGGGGCGGCTGGGCAGGGAGCGGAAAGGCGTCGCAGGCATCTCCGGGGATTATCGGCCAGTGCCGCGCCGCAAAGAAAAAAGCCTTGCAAGTCGTTGACCTGCAAGGCTTTTTCGGTTGTTTTGGTGGCTCTTCACGGACTCGAACCGCGGACCTGTGGATTATGATTCCATCGCTCTAACCGACTGAGCTAAAGAGCCTTTCAGTGAGTTGCTCACCGAGCCTGCGATTATAGCCCAGACTTTTGCGGCCGCTCAACCACCCGAAGGCAACCGGCCCGATTCTTCCGCTAGACCGCCCGCGCAAGGCTTTCGGCCCGCCGCCTGTGGTGCAGGTGGCCGACGATGCTGCTCGTCGTGTTTTTCCCGTCCCGAACCCCGATGCGCCTCTTGGCCCGTACAAGCTCGGGTGAAAATCCTCCGATGTCCGCGCTCCCCCGCGCCCCTTCAGCCAAGAACGCCCCCGAGCGAGACGCCATGCCCGACGATCAGTTGATGCTGGCCTACGCGCAGGGCGACGCCGCCGCGTTCGACGTGCTCTACGCGCGCCACGAGGGCGGGCTGTTCCGCTTCGTCAAGCGCCTGCTCGGCGCGCGGCTCGCGGCGCAGGCCGACGAGGTGTTCCAGGACACCTGGGTGCGGATCATCTCCGCGCGCGAGAGCTTCTCGCCACAGGGCGCGGCATGGCGCACCTGGGCCTTCACCATCGCGCACAACCTGGCGATGGACCGCCTGCGCGTGAGCGGGCGCGAAGTGGTGCTCGAATCGCACGCGGACGACGACGACAGCCCCGTGCCCACGCTCGAGCACGGCGTGCGCGGCGCAGCGGCCGATGCAGCCTCGCATCCTTCGGCCGAGGAGCTCGCGTTCTGGCGCGCCGCGGGCCGCCGCCTGCTCGCCTGCCTGGACGAACTCCCGGCCGAGCAGCGCGCCGCCTTCCTGCTGCACCATGAAGACGGCCTCACCGTCGAGGCGCTGGCCACGAGCCTGGAGATCGGCTTCGAGACCGTGCGCAGCAGGCTGCGCTACGGACTGCAGAAACTTCGCGGCTGCATGGAGCGCTACCTGTCGGTGCTGGAGAAGCGGGCATGAGCGGCGGCAACGACAACTCCAACTTCGACGACCTGCACGACCCGGCGCTGCGCCGCGCGCTCGACCACGCGCCGGACAGCGAGGCCACGCCGCATCCGCGCACGCGCGAGGCGATCCTGAAGATGGCGCACGACCTGGCCGCTGCTCCCGTCGATGCAGGCGCGGCAGCCAACAACTCCAGTGCCGCACCCTGGTGGCGCCGCCTCTTCGGCGGCGGCGAACCGCATGCGCGCATGCCGTGGAACGCCGCCTTCGCCACCGTGCTGGTGGCGGCTTTCGTGACGGTGCTCTGGCACAAGGAGCCCGTGCCGGACGCGCAGCTCGATGGCGAGGCGCGCGTGGGGGGAGCGACTGCGCCAGCACAAGCACCTGCAGCGCTGCCAGCACCAGCAGCACCGGCAGCACCAGCAGCACCGGCAGCACCGGCAGCACCAGCGGCACCAGCGGCACCAGGAGAACCGAAGCCGGC
>CAJYQC010000170.1 GCA_913776885.1 uncultured Variovorax sp. | reverse complement strand
CCTCGACCAAGGTGCCCGAAGGCAGCCTCGCGCTCGCGGGCATCGGCTGCCACGTGATGTCCACCGCCATCTACCCAGAGCACAACCGCACGACCACGCACATGGGCGGCGAAGGCGCGCCGTGGCTGGGGCAGGCCTGGTTCTCCAAGCGCAGGCACGTGTTCGCGAACCTGGGCGACGGCACGTACTACCACTCGGGCTCGCTCGCCATCCGCGCGGCCGTGGCGGCGGGCGTGAACATCACCTACAAGATCCTCTACAACGACGCGGTCGCGATGACGGGCGGCCAGCCGGTGGACGGCCCCATCACCGTGCCGCGCATTGCGCACCAGATGGCGGCGGAGGGCGTGAAGCGACTCGCGCTGGTGGCCGAAGACCCGTCGCGCTGGGCCGACCGCAGCGTGCTGCCGCCCGATCGGGACGGCTTCATGCTCACCGTACACCACCGCGACAGCATGGACGCGGTGCAGCGCGAGCTGCGCGAGTTCGAGGGCGTCTCTGTGCTGATCTACGACCAGGTGTGTGCCGCCGAGAAGCGCCGCCGCCGCAAGAAGGGCGAGTTCCCGCAGGCCGCGCGGCGCGTGTTCATCAACGATGCCGTGTGCGAAGGCTGCGGCGACTGCGGCGAGCAGTCGAACTGCACCGCCCTGCTGCCCAGGCAGACCGAGCTGGGCCTGAAGCGCGCGGTGGACCAGAGCGCCTGCAACGCCGACGAGTCGTGCATCAAGGGCCTCTGCCCGAGCTTCGTGACGGTGGAAGGCGTGAAGCCGCGCAGGCAGGCGCCAGTCGCCGCCAAGGCCGCGGCCGAAGAAGCGCCGCTGCCCGAGCCGAAGCAGCTTGCGCTCGAGGGCATGCACAACATCCTGATCACCGGCATCGGCGGCACGGGCGTCATCACCATCGGCGCGCTGATCGGCATGGCGGCGCACCTCGATGGCAAGGGCGTGAGCGTGCTCGACATGACGGGCATGTCGCAGAAGAACGGCTCGGTCACTTCGCATGTGCGCATCGCGCGCGACGCGGCGCAGCTGAAGGCGCAGCGCATCCCCACCGGAGAGGCCGACCTGATCCTGGGCTGCGACATGCTCACGGCCGGCGCGCCCGACGCCATCGCGCGGATGCGGCCGGGCCGCACCTATGCGCTGGTCAACACCTTCGAGCAGCCCACGGGCCATTTCGCGCAGCAGCCCGACTGGCAGTTCCCGGCGGCGCAGGTGCGCGCGCTCATCGAGGAATCGGTGGAGGGCCGCGCCGACTTCGTCGATGCGACTCAGCTGGCCACGCGTCTCATGGGCGACGCGATCGCGGCCAACCTGTTCCTGCTGGGCTTCGCCTTCCAGAAGGGCCATGTGCCGCTGTCGGCGGAGGCGCTGGACAAGGCCATCGAGATCAACGGCGTGGCGGTGAAGGCGAACCAGGCGGCATTCCGCTGGGGCCGCAAGGCGGCGCTCGACCTCGCGGCGGTGACGCGCGAGGCTTTGCCGCAGAAGGTCGTCGCGCTGCAGCGGCCTCAGAGCCTGGAGGCGCTGATGAAGAGCCGCACCAAGTTCCTCGTCTCGTACCAGAACGCCGCCTATGCGCAGCGCTATGCCGAGCTGGTGGAGCGCGTGCGGGCGGTCGAGCAGCGCGAGCGCGGCAGCGACGTGCTGGCGAAGGCGGTCGCCTCGGGCCTCTTCAAGCTCATGGCCTACAAGGACGAGTACGAGGTCGCGCGCCTGTACACCGACAAGGGCTTCATGGAAAAGCTGGGCGAGCAGTTCGAGGGCAAGCCGGTGCTGCGCTTCCACCTGGCGCCGCCGGTGCTGGGCCGACGCGATGCCGAGGGCCGCGCGCTCAAGACCAGCTTCGGGCCGTGGATGATGGGCGCCTTCCGCTTGCTCGCCGGTTTGCGCGGCCTGCGCGGCACGGCCTTCGACATCTTCGGCCGCACTGACGAGCGGCGCATCGAGCGGCAGCTCATCGAGGACTACCGCGCGATGGTCGAAGACCTGATCGCGCGCTTCGGCGCCATCGACTTCGACACCGCCCTGTCGCTGGCCCGGCTGCCGGAGCAGATCCGCGGCTTCGGGCATGTGAAGGAAGAAAGCGTGGTGTCGGCGCGGGTGCGGTGGGCGGCGCTCGCGAAGCAGCTCGACGCGCGCCCGGCGTTGCGGAACGCACAGCACACAACCGCGCAGGCGCAGCCGACCGCTGCCTGAGCGCAGGGAGGGCAGCCCAACCGGCTCGGGAGGATCAGGGCAAAATCCCCTCCCTCCCGCCGCCGGTCGGCGCGGTCCTCCCATGCCGCCCACATCCATCTCGCCCCCCGTTCCCGGCCCGACGCAGACAGCGCCGGCGCCCTCGCCGGCCCGCCAACGGCGCCGGCGGCATCGCACCGTGGCCGCGTGGGTGGGCGTTTGTGCGCTGGCGCTGCTGCTGATCGGCGCGGCGGGGCAATGGGCGGCCAGGCGCGAATCGAACTTCCTGGCCGACTCGATACGCCGCGCCATGGAAGTGCACGTGCTGGGCCTGCGCGACGCCGCCGGCAAGTACAGCTACCTGCCCTACACCGCCGGCCTGCACCCCGACGTGCTGGCCGCGCTGGCCCGGCCCGACGACATGGCAGCCAAACAGCGCGCCAATCTCTACATCGAGCAGGTGAACCGGCAGGCAGGCTCCGACGCGCTCTACCTGATCGACATGCAGGGCCTCACGCTGGCGGCCAGCAACTGGGCGACGCCGCAGAGCTTCGTCGGGCAGTCGTACGCCAACCGTCCCTACTTCCTCGACGCCCGCTCGGGGCGCAACGGCCTGTTCTACGGCGTGGGGCAGACCACCGGCGAGCCGGGGCTCTTCATCTCGTCGCCGGTGCGCGGCGAAGGCGGCGAGGTGCGCGGCGTGGTGACGGTCAAGGTCAGCCTGCGCCAGGTGCAGGAGACCTGGAACTTCGCACGCGACCCCATCCTGCTGGGCGACGCGCGCGGCGTGGTGTTCCTGAGCTCGGTGCCGGAGTGGATGTACCGCGCCTCGCGCCCGCTGCAGGCCTCGGAGCTCGAAGGCATGCGACGCGAGCAGCAGTACGGCGCGCACACCACCTTTGCCGCGCTGCCATGGAAGGTGCAGCGCGAGGAAGGCGAACTCGGCTACCTGGTGCGCACCAGCATCGGCGGCAGGGCCCGCCAGTACCTGGCAGTGGACGAGCGCCTGCCCGACCTCGGCTGGACGCTGACCGTGATGACCGACCATGCCGAAGTCGCCAACGCGCGCGAGCGCGTCTGGATGCTGGGCCTGCTGTGCGCCGTGGTGCTGCTGCTGGCGGGCCTCTACTGGCAGCTGCGCGAACGCCGCTTCGCCGAGCAGCGCGACGCGCGGCGCGACCTGGAGCTGCGCGTTCGCGAGCGCACCCACGAGCTCGACGAGGCCCACGCCTTCCGCAAGGCGATGGAAGATTCGCTGCTGGTGGGCATGCGCGCCCGCGACCTCGAAGGCCGCATCACCTACGTGAACCCGGCCTTCTGCGAGATGACCGGCTACGACGCCGACGAGCTGCTGGGCAAGCTGCCGCCCTACCCCTACTGGCACCCGAACGACGTGACGCAGCACTGGCGCCACTACGACGCCATGATGAGCGGCCAGCCCGCGCGCTCGGGTTTCGAATCGCGCCTGCGCCACCGCGACGGCCATGAGGTCATCACCATGGTCTACACCGCCGCGCTGATCGATGCCGACGGCAAGCATGCCGGCTGGATGAGCTCGGTGGTCGACATCACCGAACAGAAGCGCGCCGAACTGCGCCAGCGCCAGAACGACGAACAGCTGCAGCACGCCCAGCGCCTGGCGAGCCTGGGCGAGATGGCCTCCACGCTGGCCCACGAGCTCAACCAGCCGCTGATGGCGCTGAGCAACTTCGCCAGCGCCGCCAAGGCTTTCGCCGAGCAGGGCAACCAGCAACTGCTGGTGAGCAGTCTCGACGAGGCCGTGACGCAGGCCCAGCGTAGCGCCGAGATCGTGCGGCGCATCCGCGGCTTCGTGCGGCAGCGCACCGTGGGCACCGAGGACTGCGACGTTGCCGCGCTGGCCGGCAACGCCATCGCGCTGCTGCAGGGCGAGATCCGCATGCGCCAGGCGCGCGCAGAGCTTCGCATCCCGCCCGGGCTGCCCGATGTGCGCGGCGACCGCGTGCTGCTGGAGCAGGTACTGCTCAACCTGCTGTCGAACAGCCTGCACGCCATGCAGGCGGTGCCGCCCGAGCAGCGGCTGGTGGAGATCGAGGCGGAGCTGAAGGAAGGCCGCATGCACATTTACGTGGCCGACCGCGGCCCGGGCATCGACGCGGCCGTGGCCGAGCAAGTGTTCTCGCCCTTCTTCACCACCAAGACTGGCGGGCTGGGGCTGGGCCTGAACATCTGCCGCACCATCGTCGAGGCGCACCGGGGCCGCCTGACCTTCGCCGACCGCCCGGGCGGCGGCACCGTCTTCACCCTCGAGCTCGAAATAGCGCCTGCGCCATGACCAACAACAGCATCGCCACTGCCGCCAACAACCTGTGCATCGTGGACGACGACGAGGCCGTGCGCCGCTCGCTCGGCCTGCTGCTGCTGTCGCGCGGCTACGCGGTGCAGACCTTCGCCTCGGGCGAGGCTTTTCTGGAAGGCGCCGACCTGCAGCGCGCCGGCTGCGTGATCCTGGACCTGCGCATGGAGGGCATGAGCGGCCTTCAGGTGTTCGACGCGCTGCGCACGCAGGACAGCCCGCTGGTGGTCATCTTCCTCTCGGGCCACGGCGACATCCCCATGGCCGTGGAGGCCGTGCAGAACGGCGCCTTCGGCTGGCTCGAGAAACCCTGCAACGACGAGCGCCTGCTCGACACCATCGCCCGCGCCCTGCAGCAGGCCGGCCAGATCGCCACCCGCCGCCAGGCCCGCCAGGCCGCGCAGGCCCTGTGGGACAAGCTCACCCCGCGCGAGATGCAGGTCGCCCGGCTCGTGGCCGAGGGCAAGCCCAACAAGCAGATCGCGCAGGAGCTGGCGCCGCTGGAACAGCGCACGGTGGAAACGCATCGCGCGCACGTGTTCGCGAAGCTGGGGCTGGCGAACAGCCACCAGCTGGATCGGTTTCTGCGGGAACACGGGCTGTAGGCCGCCGGGCGCTCCGATCTAGGGGTTTACCCTTGCGTACCGATACGTAGACGGCCAACCGCCGGTTACGGAAGACAGCGCCGCACGAGCGGGACAGACTCCCCCGCAACGGCCCCGCATGCCTTTTTGTCTGCTTTTTTCTTCTTACGCCGCGGGCCGCAGCCAGAGACAAGGACCCCTTCCATGACCGCCATCGCAAGCGCGGCCGCCGGCGCATCCAGCACCGACGCAGCCTCCGCCAACGCCCCCGACAACAGCGCGCCCTACACCTTCGAGGAAAAGCGCAAGCGCATCTTCGCCATCTTCGCCGCCTCTTCCGGCAACTTGGTGGAGTGGTTCGACTTCTACGTCTACGCTTTCTGCGCCATCTATTTCGCGCCGGCCTTCTTCCCCAAGTCCGACCCGACGGTTCAGCTGCTCAACACCGCCGGCGTGTTCGCCGCCGGCTTCCTGATGCGCCCGATCGGCGGCTGGCTGTTCGGCCGGCTGGCCGACCGCAAGGGCCGCAAGACATCGATGGTGACCTCGGTGGTCATGATGTGCGTGGGCTCGCTGGTCATCGCCTGCCTGCCGACCTATGCGCAGATCGGCGCGGCCGCTCCGGCGCTGCTGCTGCTGGCGCGCCTGCTGCAGGGCCTGTCGGTGGGCGGTGAGTACGGCACCACCGCCACCTACATGAGCGAAGTGGCGATGCGCGGCCAGCGCGGCTTCTTCTCGTCGTTCCAGTACGTCACCCTGATCGGCGGGCAACTGCTCGCGGTGGTGGTCGTGGTGGTGCTGCAGCAAGTGCTCGACGAGGCCGAGCTCAAGGCCTGGGGCTGGCGCATTCCGTTCGTGCTCGGCGCCGTGGCGGCGGTGGTGGCGCTCATGCTGCGCCGCACGCTGACCGAGACCGCCAGCACCAAGACCCGCGCCGCCAAGGGCGCGGGCACGATGCGCGAGCTGTTCACCAATCACAAGCGCGCCTTCTTCGTGGTGCTGGGCTACACGGCCGGCGGCTCGCTGATCTTCTACACCTTCACCACGTACATGCAGAAGTACCTGGTGAACTCGGCCGGCATGTCGATCAAGACCGCCAGCAACGTGATGACGGCCTGCCTGTTCATCTACATGTGCATGCAGCCGCTGTTCGGCGCGCTGTCGGACCGCATCGGCCGCCGCAGCAACATGCTGCTGTTCGGCGCCCTGGGCGCGCTGATGACGGTGCCGGTGCTGAGCAACCTGCAGAACGTGAGCAGCCCGCTGATGGCCGGCGTGCTCATCACCCTGGCTCTGGCGGTGGTGAGCTTCTACACCTCGATCAGCGGCATCGTGAAGGCCGAGATGTTCCCGCCCGAGATCCGCGCCCTGGGCGTGGGCCTGTCGTACGCGGTGGGCAACGCGATCTTCGGCGGCAGCGCCGAATACGTGGCGCTGGGCCTGAAGTCGATGGGGCACGAGTCGTACTTCTACTGGTATGTAACGGCCATGATGGTCTTGGCCTTCACCGTGAGCCTGCTGCTGCCGAAGCAGGCCAGCTACCTGCATCACGACAAGTAGGCAGTACAGCAAATGAGATCACGGGAGGCCACGCCTCCCTCATAAAAACGCTGGGCTCCGGGGCTTCGGCCGGCTGAAGCTGGCAGGAAGCGCCGCCCGGCAGCTTCAGTCAATCCCCGGCCCGGTGCGCCAGCGCGACCGCATCGGCGCCCGCCGGAAACCGCAGTTGCCCCGTGGTGTCGTTCGCCGCCCGCCAGACCGCCTCGGCGACATCCGACTCCTTCGTCACCTGCGCCGTCTGGGTCAGCATGCCGAAGACGGACTGGGCGAAGGGCGCGTACGGCTCGGTGATCAGGCCCTCCATGCGCTCGCGGCCGTTGTCCGCGAAGCGTGTGGTGGGCGCATAGCCGGGCTCGACCAGTTTCACTGCGACGTCGAACGCCTGAAGCTCGTGGGCGAGCGAAGCGGTGAAGCCCTCGATCGCGGTCTTGCTGGCGGTGTAGACGGCGACCAGCGGCGTGGGCGCGAGCGTCACGCTCGAGGTCACGTTGAAGATCACGCCCTTGCGGCGCTCGCGGAAACCCGGCAGCACAGCCTGGGCCATGGCCATCACGCCGAAGGTGTTGATCTCGAAGACCTCGCGCGCCGTCGCCATGGGCGTGGCCTCGAAGGCACCGAACAGGCCGACACCGGCGTTGTTGACCAGCACGTCGATGGGGCCGGCCGCATCGAGCGCTGCGGCGATGCTCTGCGGCCGCTCCACGTCGAGCGCCAGCACGCGCATGCGCGGCGAGTCTTCGAAAAGGGGCCATCGACGCGCGCAAGGCCGCGATGGATACGAGCGGCAGCGAGATCCGCCACGGCACGCGCGGCGGCCGTCCTGATGTGCGCATGCTCGGCGGCTACTTCGAGTTCGACTCGTCCGATTCGGCGATGCTGGTGTCGCTGCTTCCCGCCGTGCTGCACGTGCAGGGTTCGCAGAAGCTGCCGCTGCTGACCCAGCTGATGCGCGAGGAATCGCTGGAGCGCAAACCGGGCCGCGAGCTGGTGCTGACCCGGCTGGTGGAAGTGCTGCTGGTGGAGGCGCTGCGCACCGGCCTGGGCGAGCAGGCCCCGCCCGGCCTGCTGCGCGGCCTGGCCGACAAGCGGCTCGCCGCCGCCTTGCGCCACATGCATGGAGACCCCGCACGCGGCTGGACGGTGGAGGAGCTGGCGCGCAAGAGCGCCCTGTCGCGCTCGGCCTTCTTCGATCGCTTCAACCGCGCGGTCGGCATGCCGCCGATGGAATACCTGCTCTCATGGCGCATGGCGCTGGCCAAGCAGCTCCTGCGTGGCGACGAGCTCGCGATCGCGGAAGTGGCGCAGCGGGTGGGTTACGGCTCCGCCAGCACCTTCAGCACGGCATTCAGCCGGCACGTGGGGCAGCCGCCGAGAAAGTTCGCGCGCATGCATTGACCCGCGGCGGGCGCGCCGGGCAGCAACCCGGCCCTGAAAGCATTTCGCCGCGTCACCCGTGGAGGGCGACGCGGCGAATGCGATTTCGTCTGCCTGCAGGAAGGCCGTCGGCCCGCTTACTCCTGCGGCTCCAGCACCGCGGCGGGCTGCGGCGGCAACGCGGCGCCCTTGCTCTTGCGCACCTTGATCAGGAACGAGGCCACCTGCCACACGATGAACACGCCGACCAGGCTCAGCAGCGTTGCGCTGATCGGACGGGTGACGAAGATGCCGAAGCTGCCGCGGCTCAGCAGCATCGCGCGGCGGAAGTTCTCCTCCAGCATCGGGCCGAGGATGAAGCCCAGCATCAGCGGCGCCGCGTCGAGCTCCAGCCGCATGAACATGTAGCCCATGAAACCGAAGGCAGCGGTGATGAAGATGTCTTCCAGGCTGTTGTTCACGCTGTACGTGCCGATGCAGCAGAAGAACAGGATCGACGGGAACAGCACGGCGTACGGGATCTTGAACACCGACAGCCAGTAGCGCACCAGCGGCACGTTCAGCACCAGCAGGAACACGTTGCCGATCCACATGCTGGCCACCAGGCCCCAGAAGAGTTCGGGGTGGCTGCCGATCATGTTCGGGCCGGGCTGGATGCCCTTGATGATGAAGGCGGCCAGCATCAGCGCCATCACCGCGTTCTCGGGAATGCCGATGCTCATCAGCGGGATGAAGCTGGTGCGCGCGGCGGCCTCGTCTGCAGCGGCCTGGCCGGCCACGCCTTCGATGCAGCCGGTGCCGATCTCGTGCTTGTACTTGCTGACCTTCTTGTCGATCGCATAGGCGGCGAACTGGGCGATGGTCGGGCCGCCGCCGGGCAGGATGCCCAGAAACGAGCCGATGGCGCTGCCGCGCAGGGCGCTGGGGATGATGCGCTTGAACTCGGCCCAGGTCGGGATCAGGTTGATCTTGCCGTTGAAGGGCGAGCGCTCCTCGCGCGAGTCGAGGTTCTTGGTGATCTCGGCGATGCCGAAGCAGCCCAGCGCGATGCTCACGATGCCCACGCCGTCCACCAGGAACGGCAGGTCGAGCGTGAAGCGCTGCATGCCGCTGTTCACGTCGGTGCCGATGGTGCCCAGCAGCACGCCGATCATGCACATCGCCAGGCCGTTGAGCAGGCTGCCGGTGGTCACGAAGCTCACGCACACGAAGCCCACGAGCATCATCGCCACGTAGTCGGCGGGGCCGAACAGGAAGGCGACCTCACCGAGCACCGGAGCCAGGAACGACAGCACCAGGATGGCCACCGTGCCGCCGATGAAGCTGGAGAAGCCCGCGGTGAAGAGCGCAAGGCCGGTCTGGCCCTTGAGCGTCATCGCGTAGCCGTCGATGCAGGCCACGATGCTGCTGGCATGCGGGATCTTCATCGTGATCGCGCTCACGCTGTCGCCGTACTGCGCGCCGTAGTAGATACCCGCCAGCATGATGAGCGCGCCGGTGGTGGGGATGGAATAGGTCAGCGGCAGCAGCAGGCTGATGGTGGCCAGCGGCCCCAGGCCCGGCAGCAGGCCGACCAGCGTGCCCACCGTGCAGCCGAGGGCGCAGAACAGCAGGTTCTGCAGGGTCAGCGCATGGCTGAACCCGAAGGAGAGGTTGTGCAGGACTTCCATGTCAGTACAGCGGCAGGTTGAGGCCCAGCAGATACTGGAAGCCGAAAGCGATCGCCACCAGCGCCAGCGCGATCTTCACGTTGCGCGACACCGAATAGGTGTTGGCGGCGAAACCCGAGGCGAACACCAGGAACACGATGCCCACCGTCATGTTGATCA
>CAJYQC010000169.1 GCA_913776885.1 uncultured Variovorax sp. | reverse complement strand
GCGCGGTAGCTGGGCTCGCTCCTGCCGTCCTGCCAGAGCAGCGCCGAGCTGCGCGTAGTGAAGGCGCCCAGCCCGGGCTCCAGCGCGTACTGCAGCAACAGCACCATGTAGGCCGGCCCGTTCTTCGTGGCGGCGATGCGGGCCTCGTGCTCGGCCTTGACCGGCATGGCCGGCAGCAGCTGCGCCGAGCGGATCTTCAGCGGAAAGGTGGAGGGCTCGCCGAACTGCGCCTGGAGCGCGCGGGCGGCCTCGGCGCGGTAGTCGTAGTCGAGCAGCGGGCCGACGATGGCCTGCACCTCGGCGCTCATGTCCCTCTGCCGCGACTGCTGCACCGAGGAATCGATGAGCGCACCGATCAGCCCGCCGCCCGTGGCCGCGCTCACGCCGGGCGACTGCGCGGAGAACATGAAGCTCTCCTGCGCGACGATCACGCGCAGGTCGACTTCCTGGACCTTGTTGCGGTCCGCGGCCGCGAGGGGCCGGTGAAAAGGTGCGCAGGCGCCGAGCAGCGACAACGCCGCCAGCGCCAACCAGAAACGCAGCATCCTTGGGCCTCCCCCCGTGCAATGCCAGATATTCAACCGTTGATGGGGAGAGATTGTGGGGCCGCTGGCGGCGCGCGCCGCCCCGGGTTAGCGAGGGCCCATCTTGCCCGCCGTTTCCAGGCGACTGCCGAGCATCCAGCCCATGGTGTCCTCGCCGGTCTCGGGGTGGATGTACATCACCTGGACCCATTCCCTGAACGGCGTGTAGACGGTCGCGCGGTCCTTCGGGATCAGAAACCTGCCGCTGTCGCAGGCCGCGTCGGGCGCGGTGTAGAGACGGGCCCGGCCGGTGCCGATCACGACCGCACCGTGGCGCGGAACGAAGCCAGGGCTCGCATTCGCGACCGCTTGAAGCTCCTTGCATCGCTTGCCCGCGTCAGGCGTCTGCGCAACGGCATGCGCCGCCGCCGCGGCAAGGAACAACGCGCACCATGACGGACTTGCTCGGGACATCGGCAAATTGTCCATCGATTGAAGCGATGGGACGCCCGCCACGCGGCTGCGTCAGAATGGCCGCGTGCCGCCTACGACATCCTCCAGCCCGCCTCCCCTCTTCCACGCCAGCCATCTGCGCAAGCGCTATGGCGACACCACGGTCGTGGACGACCTCTCCTTCGAGATCGCGCCGGGCGAGTGCCTGGGCGTGATCGGCCCGAACGGCGCCGGCAAGACCACCACCATCCGCATGTGCCTGGGCCTGACCGCACCCGACGGCGGCGAGATATCCGCACTCGGGCTGCAGATGCCGCGCGATGCGCTGGCCATCAAGGCGCAGCTGGGCGTGGTGTCGCAGTTCGACACGCTCGATCCCGACTTCAGCTGCGCCGAGAACCTCGTGGTGTACGGCCGCTATTTCGGCTTCGGCAAGGCGCAGGTGCGCGCACGCGTGCCGCAGCTGCTCGAGTTCGCAGCGCTCTCGCACAAGGCCGATGCGAAGCCGGGCGAGCTCTCTGGCGGCATGCGGCGGCGGCTCTCGCTGGCGCGCGCATTGGTCAACGACCCCAAGCTGCTGCTGCTCGACGAGCCCACCACCGGCCTCGACCCGCAGGCGCGGCACCTGATGTGGGAGCGGCTGCAGGTGCTGCTTCAGCAGGGCAAGTCGATCCTGCTGACCACGCATTTCATGGACGAGGCCGAGCGCCTGTGCTCGCGCCTGCTGGTGCTGGACCACGGCCGCAAGATCGCCGAGGGCCGCCCGCGCGACCTCATCGCAGAGCACCTGGAGCCCGATGTGGTCGAGGTGTACGGCAACGGCGCGCTGTCGCTGGCCGAATCGGCCGAGCTGAAGGCCATGGCGGCGCGCGTGGAGGTCAGCGGCGAGACGGTGTTCTTCTACACCCAGAACGCGCGCAGGCTGCTCGACGCGCTGACAAGCCACGGTGGACTGCGCACCTTCCATCGGCCCGCGAACCTCGAGGATCTTTTCCTCAAACTCACGGGCCGGCAGATCCGGGAGGACGGCTAAAGATGAGGCTCACCCCCAGGCTTGCCCACTTCGTGTGGCCGCCAACCCCCTCGCCGGGGGCAATACCTGCGGCCCGGCAAAGCCGGTTCCGCGGTATTTCTGAAATGGAGCAGCACCCATGAACAACGTCCCGAGTGCGGCACCGGCACTCACGCCTCCCTCGCCTTCTCCATGGCGACCGCCCGAACTCTCGCTGCGCTGGTGGCCCGTGTTCCTGCGCAACCTGCTGGTGTGGCGCAAGCTCGCCATACCGAGCCTGATCGGCAACATCGCCGAGCCGCTGATCTGGCTCGTGGCCTTCGGCTACGGCATGGGGGCACTGGTGGGAGAGGTGTCGGTCGACGGCACGAAGGTGCCGTACATCCTGTTCCTCGCGAGCGGCTCGATCTGCATGAGCGCCATGAACGCGGCGAGCTTCGAGGCGCTGTACTCGGCCTTCTCGCGCATGCACGTGCAGAAGACCTGGGACGGCATCATGAACGCGCCGGTCGGCCTCGACGACATCGTGCTGGCCGAGATGCTGTGGGCGGCGTTCAAGTCGATCTTCACCGTGACGGCAATCCTGTTCGTGATGCTGGGCCTCGGCATCAGCCACAGCCCCAAGCTCATCGTCGCGTGGATGGTGCTGATCGGCGCGGGCATCACCTTCTCGTCGATCGCGCTGATCTTCAACGCGCTGGCCAAGGGCTACGACTTCTTCACCTACTACTTCACGCTGTTCATGACGCCGATGATGTTCCTGAGCGGCGTGTTCTTTCCGCTGGAACAGCTGCCCGCCGCCGTGCAGGCCGTGGCGGCCTGGCTGCCGCTGACGAACGCGGTGGCGCTGGTGCGGCCGCTCTTCATGGACCAGTGGCCCACCGGCTGGTGGGTGCACGCGTTGGTGCTGGCGGTGTATGCGGTGGCGGCGTTCTGGATCGCGCTGGGGCTGACGCGCAAGAGATTCAGGGCATAGCGGGCTCGAGTCGGCATGCCGGCCTCCGCGCGATGACACCCGCCGTCCGGGCGCGCACCTCTGGCGTGGCCAGGCAGGTGGCGACAGCTTCGTAGCCGGGTGCGCCAGGATGCGGCGCCACCTGCGTCGGCGGGCTGTGGTTCGCGGGGCACAGGATGATGGTTTCGCCGGGGCCCACGGCCGACAGGTCGAGGATCGCGCTGGAGCGGGTCAGCATGAAGATGGGCCGAGCACCGGGGCCTCGTCTGCGCAGCCAGGCGATCAATGCTTCCTGCGTCGGCTGGTCGAGGCCCTGCTCGATCATGTCCACGACCAAGTTGCTGGAGCCTTCGTCATCGAGCATGGCGAGCAGCACCAGCAGCGCGTCCGATCGCGCGGCGCCGTCTTCCACGAGCCAGGCCATGGCCTCGTCCACCCTCGACTTCAACTGGCGATCGGCATGCAGCCTTGTCTTCGCATTCGCCACCTCTGCCTCCTCGAGCCGCTGCAGCCCCAGAAAGACGGCGTCTGGCAGCGCCTGCGCGAGGCTGCGCGCGAACCGGGTCTTGCCGCTGCCCAGGGGGCCGATGATGTAGTTCAGTGCTCGGACGTCGCGCAGCTCGAAAAGCTCGCCGTCCCAGGGCCAGGGAAGCTCGAACGCGGCGCGGACCTCGGAAGCCGGTGCGCTCAGGTCCGCGAGTTCGCCGATGGTCGGCGTGCGGCCCTGCAGCAGATCGCCTCGCAGGCTGCGGATCTTCGCGACCGTCCCTGCGAGGCCGTGCAGTTGCGCTTCCAGCGCCGCCTGATGCGCAGCCAATGTCTGCTCCAGGCCCTGCGGGTCTCCCTGCAGCACCCGCGCCACCTGTGCAAGGCTGAAGCCGAGCGTTCGAAGCGCGACGATCTCGGCAGCGCGGGCCATCTGCCCGGGTCCATAGGCGCGCCAGCCGGCGGACGTGCGCTCAGGCGCCACCAGCCCGCGCTGCTCGTAGAGCCGCAGGGCCTTGGCTGACACGCCGAGCCGCCTTGCGGCTTCGGAAGGACTAAGGAATCGTGTGTTGGGCTGCATGACGATGACCTTTCCAACGGGAGTTTCCGCCTTTGTAAGGGTGGCCCCTGGGGCCGGGTCAACAGGCGGACACGAAAGTCGTGTCTCATGCGCCTGGAGCTGCCCGGATACCAACGCTTGCAAATTATATTGCACACAATCTAATTGTTCGCTACAATCCACCCCATGCGCTCCACCGCCATCAATGCCGACGAAATGCTGAAGCTGGACAATCAGCTCTGCTTCGCCGTCTATTCCGCTTCGCTGGCCATGACGCGGCTGTACAAGCCGGTGCTGGAGAAGCTGCAGCTCACCTACCCCCAATACCTCGTCATGCTCGCGCTCTGGGAGCAGGACGGCCTCATGGTCTCCGAGCTCGGCGAGCGGCTCTCGCTCGACTCGGGCACGCTCACGCCGCTGCTCAAGCGCCTGGAGGCCAACGGCTACGTGGCCCGCGTGCGCGACGTGGCCGACGAGCGGCGCGTGCACATCACGCTGACCGCCGCAGGCCGCAGGCTCAAGAGCCGCGCCTCCAACGTACCCGCCTGCCTGATGGCTGCGGCCGAGTGCTCGGTGCCCGAGCTGGTTTCGCTCACGCAGCAGATCCAGACGCTGCGCGACCGCATCAGGAAGGCGGCCTGACGCCACGCAACATGTTTCTCCCGCTCCGGTCGACCTCCGCAAGGAAAGAGAAACGAAGCCTTTTCACCACCCTCCCTTCAACTTCATCACCACCAAAGGAATCACCATGACCACCAAGCTCGACAAAGTGCTCTACACCGCAGAAGCCCACACGGTCGGCGGCCGTGACGGCGCAGGCAAGTCCAGCGACGGCGCGATCGACGTCAAGCTGAGCTCGCCCGGTTCCGGCAAGCCCGGTACCAACCCCGAGCAGCTGTTCGCGGTCGGCTATGCCGCCTGCTTCATCGGCGCGATGAAGGCCGTCGGCCCGAAGATCGGCGTGAAGGTGCCTGAAGACGTCGCCATCGACTCCAGCGTTTCCCTCGGCCCGACGAACGGCGGCGCCGCCTACGGCATCGCCGTGAAGCTGGCGATCACGCTGCCCGGCCTCGATGCCGAAGCCAAGCAGAAGCTGGTCGACACCGCCCACCAGGTGTGCCCGTACTCGAACGCCACGCGCGGCAACATCGACGTCGAACTGACGATTGCTTGAGCTCGCCCCCAGGCTACGCGCACTTCGTGTCGCTTCGCCAACCCCCTACCGGGGGCAACACCTGAGGCCCGGCAGAGCCGGTTCCTCGGTGTTCTCTTGAAGGGATCACATACAGAGCGGTTCGGCCCCAAGCCGGGCCGCTTTTTTCATGCCCGCCGATGTCTCACGGGTGACGCCGGAAGCCGCCGCGCGATGGCGCCTTTCATCAAGCTTGGCTAACGTCGGCGAATCCCGCAACCGCCAGCCAGGAGCCACGCTCATGAGCACCACCAGCCTCCTCATCCGCAAAGACCAGCTTGCCGCCACCCGCCTTCACACCGCCACCGACGAGGCGCTTGCCGACGGCCAGGTGCGGGTGCGCATCGACAGCTTCGCGCTCACCTCCAACAACATCACGTATGCGGCCTTCGGCGACGCGATGAGCTACTGGCAGTTCTTCCCGAGCGGCGAAGAAGGCTGGGGCAGCATCCCCGTGTGGGGCTTCGCGAGCGTGGTGCAGTCGCTGCACCCGGGCGTGCCGGTGGGCGAGCGGCTGTACGGCTACTGGCCGATGGCCTCGGGCGCGGTGCTGAGCCCCGGGCGGCTTTCGCCCGAGCGCTTCACCGACGTGGCGCCGCACCGCGCGGAGCTGCCGGCCGTCTACAACCAGTATTTCCGCTGCGCGAGCGACCCGCTCTACACGGCGGGCACCGAGGACATCCAGGCGCTGCTGCGCCCGCTGTTCATCACCTCGTGGCTGATCGACGACTTCATGGCCGACAACGACTTCTTCGGCGCCAACACCATGCTGCTGTCGAGCGCCTCGAGCAAGACGGCCTACGGCACCGCCTTCCAGCTGCACAAGCGCGAGGGCATCGAGGTGATCGGCCTGACCTCGCCCGCCAACGTGGCCTTCTGCGAAAGCCTCGGCTGCTACGACCGCGTGGTGACCTATGACGCGCTCGATGCCATCGCGGCCGACACGCCCTGCGTGTACGTCGACTTCGCCGGCAACGGCGCGCTGCGCAGCGCCATCCACGAGCGCTTCGCCAACCTGAAGTACAGCAGCTCCATCGGCGGCACGCACGTCGAGCAGCTCGCGGCCAAGGGCGCAGGCAAGGACCTGCCGGGCCCGCGCGCCACGCTCTTCTTCGCGCCGGCGCAGATCAAGAAGCGAACCGCCGAATGGGGCCCCGAGGAGTTCGGCCGCCGCATGGTCGCGGCCTGGCACGACTTCATGGCGACCGTCACCGACGCGAAGGCGCCCTGGCTTCGCGCCGAGCATCACGATGGCGCAGCGGCCGTGCAGGCGGCCTATGCGCAGGTGCTGGGCGGCAAGGGCGATCCGCGCACGGGTCACATCCTTTCCCTTTCCAGGCAGGCCGTCACGTCCTGAGACGGACGGGCGCCCGGCGGCGACGACAATCGCCGCATGACCCAATCTTCCGCGGCGCCCGCGAACACACATCCCTATGAGAGCCTCACGCCCGACGTGGTGCTCGACGCGCTCGCGACGCTCGGACTGTACGGCGACGGCCGACTCACCGGCCTGAACTCCTACGAAAACCGGGTCTACCAGGTTCACCTGGAAGACCGCAGCGTGGTGGTGGTCAAGTTCTATCGCCCCGGCCGCTGGAGCGAGGCCGAGATCCTCGAGGAGCACGGCTTCGCGCTCGAACTGGCCGCTGCCGAGGTGCCGGCCGTGCCGCCGCTGGCCTTCGACGGCAAGACGCTGCACCACCACGCCGGCTTCGCCTTCAGCGTGAGCCCTTACCGCGGCGGCCGCGCGCCCGAGCTCGACGACTTCGAAGTGCTCGAATGGGTGGGCCGCTTCCTGGCGCGCATCCACACCGTGGGCGGCGCCAGGCCGTTCGAGGCCCGGCCCGCGCTCGACCTGCAGAACTTCGGCATCGCTTCGCGCGACTGGCTGCTGCAGAACGACAAGATCCCGCTCGACGTGCAGCGCGACTGGGAGAAGGCATGCAACGCGGCGCTGGACATGATCGGCGCCACGGCGCTCGCGGCGAATCCGCCTTCGTCCGACTTCCAGCCCCGCAAGCTGCGCCTGCACGGCGACGTGCACCCCGGCAACATCCTGTGGACGCCCACCGACCGCCCCGGCGGCGGGCCCCATTTCGTCGACCTCGACGACGCGCGCACCGGCTTCGCGGTGCAGGACCTGTGGATGCTGCTGTCCGGTGACCGCGCGCAGCGCACCGCGCAGCTGTCGGGCCTGCTCGACGGCTACGAGCAGTTCCGCGAGTTCGACCGGCGCGAGCTGGCGCTGATCGAACCGCTGCGCACGCTGCGCCTCATCCACTACAGCGCCTGGCTGGCGCGGCGCTGGGAAGACCCGATCTTCCCGATCAACTTTCCGTGGTTCGGCTCCAGCGACTACTGGAAGGGGCAGATCCTCATGCTCGAGGAGCAGTGCGAGCAGATGGCGGAAGAGCCGCTCTACGCCTGATCATCCTGCTTGCGGCGCTCAGCGCGGCCGCAGTGACGACCGGCCCCGGCCGATGCCGTAATACGCGATGCCGGCCGACTCGACCTGCGCGTCGTCGTAGAGATTGCGCCCGTCGAAGATGACGGGTGGTGCGTTCAGCTCGCAGGCGATCCGCACGAAATCGGGCCGGCGGAGTTCCTCCCACTCGGTGACCAGCGCGAGCGCATCTGCACCTTGCAGCGCCTCGTGCGCAGCGGCGCACCAGTGCACGTCGTCGCGCTCGCCGACGATGCTGCGCGCATTCGGCATCGCCGCAGGGTCGTACGCACGCACGCGGGCGCCGGCCGCCCACAGCCGCTGCAGCAGCACCAGACTGGGCGCGTCGCGCATGTCGTCGGTATCGGGCTTGAAGGCCAGGCCCCACACCGCGACGGTCTTGCCGGCCATGCGGCCGCTGAAGTGGTGCGTCATCAGGTCGAAGAGGCGGCCCTTCTGCTCGTAGTTCGTGGCCTCGACGGCGGCGAGAATGCGCAGCGAATGGCCGCCGCGCTCGGCCGCATGCACCAGCGCCCGAACGTCTTTCGCGAGGCAGGAGCCGCCGTAGCCCACACCGGCCTGCAGGAAGTCGGGCCCGATGCGCCGGTCTGCGCCGATGCCGCGCCGCACCGCCTCGATGTCGGCACCCGCCAGCTCGGCCACGCGGGCCATCTCGTTCATGAAGCTGATGCGGGCGGCGAGCATCGCGTTGGCCGCGTACTTGGCGAGCTCGGCCGAGCGGCGGTCCATCACCAGCAGCTGCCTCTGCGGGTCCTGGATGAAGGGCGCGTAGAGCCGGGTCAGCAGCTCGACGGCCCACGGGTCCTCGCTGCCGATCACCACGCGGTCGGGCTGGCGGCAGTCGCGCACGGCCGAGCCTTCGCGCAGGAACTCGGGGTTCACCGCCACGGCAATGCGGTGCCGCGCGCCGCGCTGCGCGAACTCGCCGGCAAGCACGGCCTCGACCTGCGCGGCCGTGCCCACGGGTGCGGTCGATTTGCAGACCACCAGCGCGTCGCGATCGCGATGCCGTCCGATGGCGGCGGCCACCGCGATCACGTGCCGCAGGTCGACCCGCCCCTGCGCATCGGCCGGCGTGTTCACCACGATGAAGAGCAGATCGCCGTGCGCGCAGGCCCCGCGCTCGTCGGCCGTGAATCGCAGGGTGCCGGCGGCGATGCCCGAGGCCACCAGCGCCTCCAGGCCCGGCTCGTGCAGCGGCATCAGGCCGCGCTGCAGCCCCTCGATGCGCGCAAGGTCCGCATCCGCGCACAGCACCTCGTGGCCGGCCCCGGCCAGGCAGGCCGCGAAGCTCAGGCCCACGTAGCCCGCGCCGAAGATGGTCACCTTCATGGCCGGCCCCAAGGCGCGCGGCACTGGTGGCGGGCGCTGTTGTGCGATAAAAGCAGGATGCAAGCCTTCAAAACGATGTCCGGACAGGAAAATTCGATGATGCCCGATCAAGTTGCCGCGCGTTGCGCGCTGGTCCTGGAGACCAACAACCTGCGCGGCGGAGCCGATGCAGAGGCCAGGGCAGGTGCGAGCCTGCAGCGCCTCGTCGCATTGCTGGCGAAGCAGAAACTGCCGCTCGCCGCGCTCGCGCAGGTGGTCATCACGCACGACGGGCTGAGCGCCGCCACCTGCGAGGCCGTGAGCGCGCTCGCGGGCCGCCCGGTCGACTTCGTCCGCATCGACGCGAGCACCGGCTACTACGACGCCAAGAACGCGGGCTTCGCGGCCACCGACGCGCAGCGCTGCACGCACGTGGTGTTCGCCGACGCCGACTGCCTGCCCGACGACGACTGGCTGCTGCAGATGCTGCTGCCCTTCACCAGGGGCGCCGACGCGCCCGCCGTGGTGGCCGGGCGCACCAGCTATGCAGCCAACGTGGTGGGCACCGCGCTCACCACCATCGACTTCATGTACTTCCCCAACGCCGACCATGCTGGCGCCACGAGCAACTTCTACGCGAACAACGTCGCCTTCCGCCGCGACGTGTTCGAGCAGCACAGCTACCAGGCGCTCGACGGCGTCTACCGCGCGCACTGCCAGGTGCTCGGCATGCGGCTGAAGGCGGCGGGCGTGCCGATCCATTACGCGGCCGCGGCCCACACCGAGCACCGCCTGCCCGACACGCGCGCCGAGGCGCTCAAGCTGCGCTGGATGCGCGGGCAGGACACCTGCTCGCTCACGCCGCACCTGCTGCGCAGCTACGTGTCGCCGCGCTGGCAGTGGCTCGCGAAGAGCGGCCCGATCGGGCCGCTGGCGGTGCTGTTCACGCGGCTGGGCTTCAGCATGAAGGCGCTGAACCATCAAGACCTGCCGCCGCTGCGCGGCCTGCGCTGGCTCGCGGGCGTGGCGCTGATCCTGGGTTTCTCGGCCATCGACATGCTGGGCGCGTTCGCGCGCGGCATCGGCTGGCACACGACCGGGCGCACGCACGCGGATGCGCAGGCGCTGTCGTATCACCGGCCCTGACCGAGCCCTGCCCTTTTTCCGCTCCCTTTTCGCACAAGAAGAACAACCAAGGACCATGCGCAACTTCTCTTCACCAGCGTTTCGGCGAACGGCGCTGGGCCTCACGCTCGCCGGTGCCTGCACGCTTTCCGGCGCCGCCGATTTCGCCGGCCGCGGCGTTTTCGACTTCAGGTCCGATGCCGGCTGCCCCTTCACCGCGCTCGCCGGTGGCGGCAACGAGTGCAACCGCCTCGCGCTGGACGACGCCGACACCCACGCCGCGCTCGACGCGGCGGCGCACACCATCCGATTCGCCAGCACCCGCAGCTACCCCGAAAAGACCATCGTCGGCGACGTGCTGCTGCAGGGCTCGGGCCGCGCGCGCGACGGCCAGCGCGTGCCGCTGACCTTCCATGCGCTGCTGAGCCGCTCTGGCAGCGAGTGGTCGGTGAGCAGCCATGCGCACTCGCCGGTGAGCGGCGAGTTCGACGACATCCGCATCGATCCGTACAAGGTGACGGTGAACGAGCCCGGTACCGAGCGCGTGGTGCTCACTGCCGAGCAGATCGTCGAGGCGCTGGCGAAGCCCTCGCTGGCCGCGCGGCTGGCCAACGTGTTCGTGCAGGTGGACGACAACCGCGCAGAGGGCGCACGGGACGCAGACATCACCATCGGCCTCGGCCTGAGCCGGGCCTCCAAGTCGGTGGCACGCGCGCGTTTCCGCGCGCCCGGCGCCAAGGGCCGCGACCTGGCCGAGGCGATGCGGCAGGGCAACTGGACGCTGGAGTTGCAGGCGCTCAGCAGCAAGATCCCGCGCCAAGTGGTGCAGCGCGACATGTTCCTCTACGGTCTCGAATCGCAGCCGCTGCTGCAGCCCCTGCTGCAGCGCGGCTTCCGCAAGAACGAGAAGCTGCTGCTTGGCGCTTCCGACGGCAAGGGCTACATCCGCTACGACGGCCAGCAGCGCGAGTTCGCGGGCGCCGACGCGGCCGCGCGCGCCTTCCTGCAGGACAGCTTCATCGGGCTGGTGCTGGGCTGGCAGCAGCAACAGCCGCCGCAACCGGTGAAGACCAGGGCCGATGGCCGCTGACCCCACGCCTGGCAACCCGGTCGGCTCCGCGCCCGGCTTCGAGTGCCTCTCGCCGCCGCGACTGCGCGGCTGGCCCGCGCTGCAGGCCCGGCTGGTGCACCACGTCAAGCGCGCCGCGCTGCGCCAGCTCCATGCGAGCAACGCGGGCGAGATGCTGCTGCTGCGCTTCTACCTGGTGGGCGAGGAGTCGTCCGAGCAGGCGCTGCAGCGCGAGCTGCGCATCGCGCCGCCCGAATGGCTGGCACGCCAGCTCGACCAGCACCTGGCCGACGAGCAGTTGCATGCGCGCCTGTTCGCGCAGGCCATCGTCGAGCGCGGCGGCAGCGCGCAGGCCGCCGCATCGCCGGAGGAAGCGCCCCGGCCCGACTGGTTCAGCCGACGCAAGCTCGCGCGCTGGCAGGCGCTGATCCGCCGCCACGCGCCGCACTTCGCGCACGGCGGCCTGGTGCCGGCCTATGCCATCGGCCTCGCGGCCGAGCAGATGGCCTCGCGCATCCTGCAGCGCCACTGCGCGCTGATCGGCCCGCAGCATGCGCTGCATCCCCTGCTCTCGCGCGTGATGGCCGACGAGGACCGCCACATCCGCCTGTGCACCCGCACGCTGCAGCGCTGCGTGGCGCCGCATGAAGAAGCGCGGCTCGCGCAGCTGATGCGCGAGGTGCGCGACACCGAGCGCGGCTTCGGCGTGACGGGAGCTGCCGGCATGTGGCTGGCCGGCGTGGCGCTGCGCCTGCGCCCCGGCTCGGCGCCGCCGGTGCGGCACCCCGCCTGAGCGATGCCGCCGCGCATCCTCTACCTCGCGACCGCGGACGCGCGCGGCCACCTCATGCGCGCGCAGCTGCTCACGCATGCGCTGCGCGAGGCAGGCGCGCAGGTGCGCGTGCTCACCACCTCCGACGAAGGCGCGCGCTTCCTCGCCGGTTTCGGCATCGACGCGCCGGTGCTCTCGCGCCACTACGCGGTGCAGTTCGACACGCAGCAGAACATGCTGCGCCGCGAGACCGACCGCAACGTGGCGCTGTACATGTTCAGGCCCGAACGCATGCTGCGCGACGTGTGGCGCCTGCGCGCGCACTTCCGCGATGCCGACCTGGTGGTGAACGACTCCTTCCACCCCGCGCTGCTGCTGATGGGCTGGCTGCCCGTCTGGCGGCGCAAGGTGGTGCACGTGTACGGCGCAAGCCTGCGTCATGCGCTGCAGACCAACTTCAGCGGACGCATGCCGGGCCCCATCGCCCGTCTGTTCGGCCGCATCGTGGCCTGGCAGATCGACCGCAGCCTCGCGCGCATCGAGCACGACTTCGCCTACGGCGAGCCCCGGCACGACGAACGCGGCCGTCACCGGCTGGCCACGCCGGTGGCCGTGGTCGACGCGGTGGACAGGGGCGATGCGACGCAGCATCGTGTCGCGGCCGTCTACCTCAACCCGCACTTCCAGGAACCGGCGCTGGCCGACGGGCTGGAGCAGGGCCTCGCCGACGCCGGCGTGCCCGCGCACCTCGTCGGCGAGGGCTATGCGCACCGCCCGCACTGGCACGCGCGCGACGAGCACTGGATCGAGGCAGCCGCGCGCAGCGCCTTCATCGTCTCGGCGCCGGGCATGGCGGCGCTGTCGATCGCGGCGGTCTACCGCAGGCCGATCCTGCTGCTGCTCACCGACCAGCCCGAGCAGGCGATCAACGCGGGCCGCGCGGCGCAGTTGGGGCTGGCGCACCGCGTGGTGGTGTGGCGCGGCGACGCACGCGAGTTCGCGAGGACCGTGGCGGCCGCAGCGGAGGAACTGCTTGCGGCATCCGCAGATGGCGCGGCGCGCACTGCCGAGGGCCGGCAGGCGGTCCTCGAGCGGCTCCAGCAGTGGGTCGGGCTGCTGCACGGACTCGCGGCCGCCAATGTGCGGCGATAGACGGGCGTCCGTCCAGCGCACCGCCGGTTCAGGCGAGAGGCGGGCCCTCAGCCCTGGGCCTGCGGGCCGGCTTCGACGACGAAGGCCTGCAGCTCGGCCATCAAGCCATCGCGGAAGCGCCAGACATCGCAGTACGCATGGCGGGTCGCCTTCCCGGATTCGTCCTTCAGCGTGATCTCTCCGAGGGCAGCGAGAAAGTCGCCGTCGGCGATCAGGCGGTGCACCTCGAACCGGGGCGGCTCCAGGTAGGCGGTCGCCATCCATTCGCGCACCGCCTGCTTGCCGTCGAGGGTCCTCTCGCCGACGAAGTTCCACCTGGTGTCGTCGGTGCAGAACGCGAGGAATCCTTCGTAGTCGCCTTGGGTGATGGCGGCATTGGCCTTTTCGAGGATTGCCTTGTGGGTATCGGACATCCGGAACTCTCCTGTGTTCGTGCGGCGCATGCGAATGCACGCGTGCCGGCGAGTGGCAATTTCCGTCAGCCCGGCCTGGCCGGCTGCCGGCCTGCCTGCAACGACGGCGTCAGTCTTCGGCTCGTCGGCTCCGGCCGTCCAGCACGCGGTCGCAGCGGAAGAGTTCGTTCGTCAGCCAGCGATTCCGCGCGCCGAATCGATCAGCGCGCGGCACAACCTGGCCATCGCGCGCACCGGATGCAGCTCGGGCCATCGTGCCTTCTTCGCCTTCGGCGGCGCCGAGATCACGCCCCGGCCCATGCGCAGCGACACCTGCAGTTTCCTGATCGTGAAGGCCGCAGGCGCCGTGCGCCGGCGCATCGCCACGCCGCGCCCGCCGGTGCTGGCCACGACGAACTGCAGCACCAGGCACTTTCGGGCCGCGTCCGGCTCGATCTCGAACACCAGGCTGCGCCGCCGTGAGCCGGCCGTCTGCTGGCCGGGCAGCACCGCACCGTCGAACATCGCGTGCACGCTGGTGGCCCTGGCGTTGCCGCGATAGTCCACGCGCACCTCCACACGGTAGGGCTGCTGGTGCGACAGCGACTGCGCGCCGGCCTGCGACGACGCCGACAGCGCGGGCAGCGGCACCACGAGGCAGGCCAGCTCGCCTTCGCTGCGCGCGCCCTCGCCATCGAAGCCCGACCAGCCATGGCTCAGCCAGCCCGCCGCGGAGCTGCCGGGCCGGAACGGGTAGGAGCGGCCCAGTTGAAGCTCGGCCACCGCGGGCAGGCCGGCGGCCTGGTCGTCGAGGCCCCAGCGCGTGAGGAAGGCGCGGTCGATGGCCGTGGAGGGCCAGGCGGCGAAGCTGCGCACGGCGTCGACCGCAGTGCTTTCTTCTTCCATGCCGCAGACGGCTGCCATGAATTCCTTCGAGCCCAGATCCGCGCCCACCGGTATCCAGCCCGAGCAGGCGGCCGGCAGCAGTTCGCCCGCGTTGCGGTCTGCGCGGATCAGCGCATGGGCCGGCTTGCGGAAGTAGCGCGCCTCGGCCAGCACGCTGGAAGACAGGCTGGCCGCGAAATGCACGTTGCCCGCCGACAGCAGCGCGTAGGTGTTCTCGCGCGTCCACGCCACGTTGGGAATGGCGCGTGGGATGGGCGCGAGGTCGTGCAGCGCGGGCTCGTACGGATGCGGCTTGACCACCAGCAGGTCCACGCCCCGGGCCAGTTCGCGCAGCGGCGCGATCACGCTGGCCGGGTGCATGGTGCGGCCGCCGCTGACGAGCGACAGGTCGACCAGGCTCTGGCCGAAGAAGAGGCCCACGCGCAGCCTCGCGTCGAAGAGCGACCCGGCTCCGTGGCGCGCGAAGCGGCCCTTGAGCGCGCTCGCGTGGTTCCAGAACAGCTCCTCGTCCACGCGGCGCGCCAGAAGCGCGGCTTCGATGGCGGGGTCGTTGGTGCGCGCGCAGAAGTGCAGGTGCTCGGTGAAGCGGCGCGGATCGATCTCGATGTCGAGGTAGCTGGCGCCGCAGGTGTCGATGCAGCGCTGCTGCGCGGGCGTGAGGCCCCAGCCGATCACCAGGCAGCCCGGCGCGAAGGCCGGCATGCCGTCGCGGCCGGCCAGTGGCGCGAGGTCGGTCACACAGGCGCGCGCCCAGCCGGCGGGCGTGCAGGGCAGCTCCAGCCGGTCCATGAGGCGCGCGACGTCGATGCGCCCGCCCTCGGACATCGGCGCGACCTCGCTCGCGGGCAGGCCCAGGCGGCCCAGCGCGGAGTCGAAGAAGCCTCGAAGGAAGCGCCGGTTGGCGACGTGGTACTGGAGCCCGTTGGCGGGAGAACGGAAGAAATCGTCGGCGAAGACGACGTGATGTAACCGGCGGGTGGTCATGGGCCCCGCCAATCTAGGCAGAGCGACTTAGCCCGGCGTGAGCGAGGCGCGGCGCTTCGGCAAAGTTGCCGTAAAGGCGGCGGCCTAGGGCCTGTTCACACTATTTCCGGGGTCGCGTTGGTGCTCCAAGGGGCTGGATGCAAGGCGCCCGTGCGCAGCAAGGCGGTCGCCTTGCACGCGCGGGCAACGCCGCAGACGGCCCTTTGGAGCACCAACCCTGCGGGAAGGGCAGCCAGGGCGGGCCACTCGGCGTTGCGCTCCTAGCGTGTGCATGCGCACACGCGTCGTCCCGCGCCTTGACTGGCCCGCCCTGGCTGCCCTTCGCGACCCCGGAAATAGGGTGAACAGGCCCTAACCCCCAGGCTTGCCCACTTCGTGTGGCCGCCCATCCCCTTGCAGGGGGCAACGCCAGCGGCCCGGCAAAGCCGGTTCCGCGATGTTCCTGGAATGGGCTCTTCGTTCAGCCTCCGGCGGCCAGTACGCCCTGGAAGAAGCCTCGGGCGGAGGCCAGGCAGAAGGGCGGCGCCAGCGTGCCGTGGTACGCCAGCGTGACGGCCTGGGCCTTGTCCGATGCGCTGCCGGAGGTGTTCTGCGCGAGCAGGGCCTTGGCCTGCGCGAAGCCGGCGCGGGCGGTGGAGTAGGCGTCGATGGCCGCCGAGTCCTCCAGGTCGACCACGGAAAGCAGGTTCGACGGCATGCCCTTGGCGCGGAAATAGCCCGAGGTGGCGCGGGTGCTCACGAAGTTCACCGTCGGGTCGTTCGCGCCGCCGCACATCAGCATCGGCCGGGTCGGCACCCAGTTGCGCAGGTCGTTGGCGACGGCGGCCTTGCGGAAGCCCGTGGAGGGCTTGCAGTCCAGCGGCGAGGCGGTGTTCAGCGAGGCCGTGGTGGCAGGCAGCGCGTTGCCAGGGCAGGGGTTGCCCTGGATGTCGCCTGCCGCCTGCGTCAGGAAGCTCTGCTTGATGAGGTTGTTGGGGCCGTAGAAGATCGACAGCTCCGGGCTCACCGGACCCGGTTTGGCGTTGGCCGGGAACAGCGCGAGCTGAGGCAGCTTGCCGCTGGAGAACAGCGTACCGGGCGATGCGCTCGGCAGCAGGGTGTCGATGCCGCTGGCGTACTGGGCCTCGTACACGTCGCTGGTCGAGCCGTAGACGTTGCCGAACTGCTGCTGCCAGCTGGTCGACAGCAGCGGCACGAACAGCGTGGCGCCCAGCGCCGGCCAGCCCAGGTAGGTGTAGTCGGTCAGCAGGCTGATGGCAGAGGGCGCCGACAGCGGCGCCGAGGCCGTCACCGGTTTGCCCGTGGCCTGCATCTCGCGGTGCGCCGCCATCGCCACGTAGCCGCCCTGCGAATAGCCGGTGATGAAGAGCGAGCCGGCGTCGTTCGCGCCGATGCCCGAGAAGGTCTTGCGCGCCGCGGTGAGCGCATCGACCATGTCCTTGCCCTGCTGGTCGCCGTCGAGGTACGGGTGGTAGGGCAGCGTCGACTTGTCGTAGCCCGCGTAGTTGGGCGCAACCACGATGTAGCCCTGCGCCGCGAACATGGCGGCGACCATCAGGCCCTCGCCGGCGGCGGCCTGCGTGCTGTCGGTCCACTTGGCCAGGTTGTAGGCCTTGGCGGCGGTGGTGCCGTGGGCGTAGAGCACCACCGGGCGCTGGCCGCTGCAGGCCACGTCGGAGCCGGTGGGCACCATGATGGCGGCGGTGGCGTTGGTGGCCTCGTTCTTCGCGCCGATGGTGCGGTATTCGAGGTAGCGCAGGTCCACGCCGCACTTGGGCGTGCCCGCCACCTGCAGCAGGGCCTTGCCCTGGTCGCTGCCTTGCAGGCTGGCGGTGAACTGGGTGGCCGTCAGCGAGGCGGTCTTCTCGGGCGGGTCGGTGACTACCGAGCCCCGGCCGTTGTCGACCGCTGGCGGTGGAAAGCCCACCCCGACGCCGATGCCTCCTCCTCCACCGCCTCCACCCCCGCCGCAGGCAGCGAGCAGCAGCAATGTCGCGGCGCTTGCGACGGCCGTGGAAGCGGCAGTCTTCTTGCGCATGGGGCTGGAGGGCTGGGGGTGCGTCTGGTTCAAGGCATGTCTCCTGCGCCGGCGGGGCGTCTGGCTTGTAGGGAATCGAACGACCGTCCGATTCTCAGCAGCGGCATGGCCGCGCGCAAGCAGGCGTTTGCCCTCAGGGCATGTCAGTGCACGGAGTGCCTGGCCCGGCCGACGCGCCGCGCAGCCGGGCTCTCTTCGGCTGTCTTCAGTTGTCCTGCGAAGCCCAGTCGACCAGCGCGTCGAAGGCCGCGCGCGCGGCGCCGGCGTTCTCTCCATTGGCGATGGCCACCAGCACGTAGCGCCGGCCGCTCGCGCCGTCCACGTAGCCCGCCACGCCGGACGAATCGCGCAGCGTGCCCGTCTTGAGGTGCGCCGAACCGCCGGAGCGCAGCGAGCGCCTCTTCAGCGTGCCGTCCACGCCCATGGCGGGCAGCGAGGACATCAGCTCCGGCATCACCGGCGAGCGCCACGCCACCTGCAGCATCTTGCCGAGCGCCGCGGCACTGATGCGCTCGTCGCGCGACAGGCCCGAGCCGTTCTCGAACACCGGCTGCGCCTCGCCCGTGCCGATGCGGTCGCGCCACCACTGGCCCATGGCCGCGCGCGAGGCCTCGAAGGTGCCGCGGTTCTTCTGCGCCAGCCCGATGGTGAGGAACAGCTGCTGCGCCATCACGTTGTTGCTGTACTTGTTGATGTCGCGGATCACCTCGGCCAGCGGCGGCGACTCGAACTCGAAGGCCGGCTTCAGCCCCACCGGCACGCGCCCCTCGCGCATCTGCCCGCCCACGCGCCCGCCCATCTCGGCCCACATGCCGCCGATGGCGCGCATGGCGTAGGTGCGCGGGTCGCCGTAGGCCACGGCCCAGCTCTTCTCGCCGCAGCCGCTGGGAAAGCCGCCGTTGAAGCGGATGCGGTTCACGTCGGAGAAGTCGGCGCGCAGCGTGCCGCGCCAATCGCCGCATTCGCCGGGCACGATCGCCACGGTCTGCGGCATGGCCACGCTGGCCAGCGGGGGCTCGTAGCTCACGCGCGCGACCTGGCCAGCGCGGTCGGGCGCGAAGGTCATGTTGACCGACTTGAAGTTCACCAGCAGCGCGTCGGGCGAGGCGTTGTAGGGGCGCAGCGGCTCGCCGTCGAAGGCGGCGGGGTCGCTCTCCACCGTGGTCTCGAAGGCGCTGCGGTCGAGGATGATGTCGCCGCTCACCGTGGTGATGCCCAGGCCCTGCACGTGGCGCAGCAGCAGCCACACGCGCTCCAGCACCAGCTTGGGGTCGCCCTGGCCCTTGATGTAGAGGTTGCCGTTGAGCACGCCGTTGTTCACCGTGCCGTCGACGTAGACCGGCGTGGTCCAGCTGTAGGCCGCGCCGAGCATGTCGAGCGCGGCGTAGGTGGTCACCAGCTTCATGATCGACGCCGGGTTCACCTGCGCCTGCGTGCGCCAGGCCAGCCGCGGCTGGCGCGTGCCGTCGGCCTCGGCGACCAGCATGGTCACCGACTCGCGCGGCACCTTGGCGCGGGCGAGGGCGGCCTCGACCTGGGTGGGGAGGGCTTGCTGGGCGAATGCGCCGGCAGGGGCCAGCGTGGTGAAGATCAGGGCGCAGGCCGCGCGACGAAAGGCGAAGGGCATCCGCCCATTATCCCGGCGGGAAGACGTGCAGCCTGGCGTGATACAGCAGCATCACCGTCTTGGCGTCCGCGATGCGGCCGTCGGCCACCATGGCCAGCGCCTCGTCGATGCCGAGCTCGAGCACCTCGATGTCTTCGCCTTCCTCGGCCAGCCCGCCGCCAGCGTCCACGCGCATCGACGACTCGTAGGGCGCGACGAAGAAATGCAGCTTCTCGGTAACCGAGCCCGGGCTCATGAAGCACTCGAAGATCTTGCGCACCTCGCCCAGCCGGTAGCCGAGCTCTTCCTCGACCTCGGCGCGGATGCGCTCCTCGGGCGCCGCGTCGTCCAGCAGGCCGGCGGCGGCCTCGATCAGCAGGTCGTCGTGCCCGTTGACGAAGGCCGGGTAGCGGAATTGGCGCGTCAGCAGCACGGTGCGCCGCTGCAGGTTGTAGGGAAGCAGGGTCGCGCCGTTGCCGCGGTCGTAGGTCTCGCGGTGCATGCGCTGCCACTGGCCGTCGTTGCGGCGCCAGTCGAAGGCGGTGGTGCGCAGCGTGTACCAGTTGTCGGAAAGCAGGGTGACTTCGTGCACCCGGACGCGGTCTTGGAGGGTCATGGCGGCCAGTATGCGTGTGAATTCGTGCAATAACAAGAAAAATCGTGCAAAAGGCGGCGTAAGCCGATACCATCGCCGCATGCTCACCAGCCAGCGCAAGCAACACATCCTCTCGGTACTGCGGCGCGACGGCAACGTCGTCGCCAAGTCGCTCAGCGAAGAACTCGGCCTGTCGGAAGACACCATCCGCCGGGACCTGCGCGAGCTGGCGGCCGAGGGCCTGCTGCAGCGCGTGCACGGCGGCGCGCTGCCGCTGGCGGCGGCCGAGGCCGACTTCGCCGGCCGCCAGCAGCTTGCACCCGACGAAAAAATCGCCATCGGCCGCGCCGCCGCGCGCCTGGTGAAACCGGGGCAGGTGGTGTTCGTCGATGGCGGCACCACCGCCGTGCAGCTCGCGCGCCACCTGCCGGCGAACCTGCAGGCCACGGTGGTCACGCACAGCCCGTCGGTTGCGGTGGAGCTGGCCTCGCATGCGGGGATCGAGGTGGTGCTGATCGGCGGACGGCTCTTCCGGCATTCGATGGTGGCGGTGGGCTCGGCGGCGATGGCGGCCATCTCGCGCATCCATGCCGACACCTATTTCATGGGTGTCACCGGCGTGCATGCCGAGGCGGGGCTGACCACGGGCGATCTGGAGGAGGCGGAGATCAAGCGTGCGCTGATGGCCTCGGCGGCCGAGACGGTGGTGATGGCGTCTTCGGAAAAGATCGGTGCGGCCTCGGCCTGGGTGGTCAATCCGGTGGCCTCGGCCGGCACGCTGCTGGTTTCGCCGCAGGCGCCGGCAGCGGCGCTGGTGCCGCTGCGCCGGGCGGGGCTGGCGATCCTGCGCAGCGACGATGCCGATGGCGGCAAACCTGCCGATACCGCAGGCGGGGCTTCGGAATTGCCCGGCGCTCGATAATCGCAGGGATGTCTCCTGCCTCGCCCAAGCTGCTCGCCTTCGACACCAGCACCGAACACCTGTCCGTGGCCGTGCTGCATGGCGACAGGCTCCTGTCGCACGATGGCGCCGGCGGCGCGCAGGCTTCCAGCACCCTTCTTCCCGTGATCCGGCAACTGCTGGGCGACGCCGGCCTCGCGCTGGCCGAGCTCGACGCCATCGCCTTCGGCCGCGGCCCGGGCTCCTTCACGGGGCTGCGCACCGCCTGCTCGGTGGCGCAGGGCCTGGCGTACGGCGCCAAGGTGCCGCTGCTGCCGGTCGACACCCTGCTCGCGGTGGCCGAGGAAGCGCGCCACGCCTTCGGCGCGCAGCAGGTGGTGGCGGCGCTGGACGCGCGCATGGAGCAGGTCTACGCCGCACGCTACGACTTCGCGGCGCACGGCCCCCTCGGCCAGCCCGAAGGCGGCGAGGAGCCGCTGCTGCTGGCCCCCGAGGAACTCGAAGTGCCCGCCGGCTGGGCGCTCGCCGGCAATGCCTTCGCCGCCTACGGCGAGCGCCTGGCCCCTGCCGCGGCCCGCCACGAGGCGCTGCCGATGGCCGCCGCCATGCTGCGGCTGGCGCCCGCGCTGCTCGCCGCCGGGCGCATCGTGCCGGCCGCGCAGGCCTGGCCGCTGTACGTTCGCGATAAAGTGGCGCAAACCACCGAAGAGCGCGCCGCCATTAAGGCTGCCGCCGCACAACGCTAGCCAGCCCGCATGAGCGCCGTCCTCCAGCCCGTCGAAGCCCGCCTCGAACCGCTCACCGTCGAGCGGATCGACGCCGTCTGCGCGGTCGAGCAGACGGCCTACAGCCATCCCTGGACGCGCGCCAACTTCACCGATTCCATGGCCGTGGGCTACCACTGCCAGTGCCTGCTGGCCCCCGGCATCGCCCCTGGCGTGACCTCGCCGGTTACGCAGCTGGGCGAGACGCTGATCGGCTACTTCGTCGCCATGAAAGGCGTCGACGAGGTGCACCTGCTGAACATCACCGTGGCGCCGGCCTTCCAGCGCCAGGGCTGGGCGCCGCTCATGCTCGAGGCGCTGGGCGGCTGGTCGCGCGCCGAGGGCGCGCAGTGGCTCTGGCTCGAAGTGCGCCAGAGCAACCAGCGCGCGCTCGACATCTACCTGCGCCAGGGCTTTCGCAGCGTCGGCGTGCGCAAGGGCTACTACCCGGCGCATGGCGGCAAGCGCGAGGACGCGGTCGTCATGAGCCTGCGGCTGAACGAGAGCCCCACTGCCTGGGGAGGCCTGCGATGAGCGCCGCGGTGCAGACGCTGAGGCTGGACGCCCGCCAGCGCGCCATGCTCGACGAGATGGGCGTGAAGGTCTGGTGGCCCGTGCCCGAGGTGGTCGAAGCGGCTGCCGCGCCCGAGGCTCCCGCGCCGGTCGAGGAAGAAGCGCCCGTCGTCGACGAACGACCTGAAGCCGAGATGCCCGTGGCTGCACCGCCGCCGCCTGCCGCGTGGCCCGTTGCCGCACCGGTGCAGGCTCACGCACCGGCTCCGCGCGCGGCCGCGCCGGTCACCCAGGGCGCGGCCGTGCTGGTCGAAGCGCCCTGCCGCCTCTATGCCGATGCCGGCGCGACCGAAGCGGTGCAGGGCGGCTGGCTGGTCGTTGCCGACATGCCGCCCGAGGCCGACGGCCGCCACGGCGATCCCTTTGCGGGCGATGCCGGTCGCCTGCTCGACAACATGCTGCGCGCGCTGAGGCTGCACGACGGCAGCACGCCCGTCCACCTGATGCGCACCCACCGCGGCGTGGCTTCCGGTCAGCCCGGCAGCCCGCGCGCCATGGACGAAGCCTTCGGCGAGCATGCAGCGGCCGTCGCCCCGCGCGTCGTGCTGGCCATGGGCCCGCTGGCCGCGCAGAGCCTGATGCGCAGCGGCGACCCGCTGGGCAAGCTGCGTGGGCGCGCGGCGCCGCTGGATTCCATCGACGGCGCCTGCGTGGTGGCCACCTACCACCCGGCCTACCTGCTGCGCAATCCGGCCGACAAGGCCCGTGCCTGGGCCGACCTCTGCCTTGCCGCCGAGCAGCATTCCCCCACCCCGAACTGAGGGGCGCGGACGGCCCGCCTAAAATCGGGCCTCATGACTTTTCTCGACAAGCTGGCCGCCGCACAGCAAAAAAACGGTTCTTTGCTTTGCGTGGGGCTCGATCCGGAGCCTGCCCGGTTCCCGGGTCAGCTCAAGGGTGACGCCACCCGCATCTACGATTTCTGCGCTCGCATCGTCGACGCCACGGCCGACCTGGTCATTTCCTTCAAGCCGCAGATCGCCTACTTCGCCGCCCATCGCGCCGAAGCCCAGCTCGAGAAGCTCATGGAGCACATGCGCCGCAACGCGCCCCACGTGCCCGTGATCCTCGATGCCAAGCGCGGCGACATCGGCTCCACCGCCGAGCAGTACGCCCTCGAAGCCTTCGAGCGCTACGGCGCCGACGCGGTGACGCTGTCGCCCTTCATGGGCTTCGACTCGGTGGCGCCGTACCTCAAGCACGAGGGCAAGGGCGCCTTCCTGCTGTGCCGCACCAGCAACCCCGGCGGCTCCGACCTGCAGGGCCAGCGCCTGGCGGACGTCGAAGGCCAGCCCTTCCTGTACGAACACGTCGCCAGGCTGGCGCAGGGGCCGTGGAACCTCAACGGGCAGCTCGGCCTGGTGGTGGGCGCGACCTACCCCGCCGAGATCGAGCGCGTGCGCGAACTCGCGCCCACGGTGCCGTTGCTGATCCCCGGCGTCGGCGCCCAGGGC
>CAJYQC010000168.1 GCA_913776885.1 uncultured Variovorax sp. | reverse complement strand
TCGCCTTCGTGATCCTGCTGATGGCGCTGTCGGTCACGCTGGCTGTGCGCGACGACTGGAACGCGGAGCAGAAGCGCGAACGCGAGCTGCGGCGCAAGATGCGGCAGCTCGTGTCGTAGCCGGCCGTCCTGCGCAGGTGGCCGGTGCCGGAGAAAAAATGACCCGGCGCGCGCGATGTCGCGCCGGGCCTACCCTCCCTATCCCCCGATGTGCATCGTGAACGCCGGTCCGCCGTTGAGCACGCAATGGCCGCTGCCCAGCGTGGCCGAGTTCATCGAATACTGGCAACTCAGGTTGCCGCCGCGGCTGCCGGTGGCGTTCGCCACGCCGGTGGCCCGCGAGCCGGCGACCCGGGTTGCCTCTCCCTGGAACTGCTCTGCGCCGATCTGTGCGTTGAAGTGGCCGCGGCCGTTCATGTCGTTGGTCACTGTCCCGGTGACGACGCCGTAGCGCGAGGCCTCGGCATTCGACGGGTACAGCCGCGCGCTGAAGGTCTGTGCGACCGGACCCGGTGCGACGGCATAGGCCTGCGAAGACGGCACTGCCGGAGCGGGCTGCCCGAGCGGCACGACGTAGCAGCCGCTGAGTGCGGCGGCCGTGAGCGTGGCGGCGAGGGTGAGACGAACGAATGTGACGGAGCGCGGAATGGTCATACGCTTTTCGGTGGCCCGGGCAGATGCCCGTGCGGTGAAATGTGCCTGCCGAGGCGCCGGTGCCGATCGCTTTTGGAGCCGAGTACCGTTTTTCGCCCCTTGCGGTAGTCGGGGTGGCTACTTCGGAGGGCGCGCATGGGCGGCGACAATGCGCGCCATGAATTTGAAGAACTTTCTGCTGCCCGTGGGTGCCATCGTCGTCATGGCGCTGGCCTGGCGTGCTGGCGGCTGGGGCGGCGTTGCCCTGGCCGGTGGCGCGATCGTGATGTTCCTGCTGCTCCATTTCAATCGCGCCATGCAGGTGCTCAAGCGCGCGGCCGATCGGCCCGTGGGCTACGTGGCCAGTGCGGTGATGCTCAATGCCAAGCTCAAGCCGGGCGTGACGCTGATGCACGTGATCGCGATGACGCGCGCCCTCGGCGAACTGCGCTCGCCCAAGGACGAGCAGCCCGAGCACTACCGCTGGACCGATGGCGGCGGCTCGTACGTCGACGCCGTCTTCAACGGCGGCAAGCTGCAGAGCTGGACGCTGACGCGCCCCGAGACGCCGGCCGACGAAGAGGGCGGCAACAGCGACGGCAGCAACACGGCAGCCTAGGCCGCGCTGCCCTTGCGTCGCGGCTGCGCCAGGGCGGATTCGCCTTCGCCTGGTGCCGCGCCTCCTTCGCGAACTCGGCGCACGCGTGCGTCATCAGGTCGGCCGAGCGGTAGACCAGGAACACGTCGAAGTCCGGCAGCTCGTCGGTGATCGGCAGCTTCTCCAGCAGATGCGGCTGCAGCCGCAGCGGCCCCGCGCCGTGGAACACGAAGTCCGACCACATGCTGATCAGGTCGGTCTGGGTGGCCAGCTGCAGGCCCAGCAGGTTCGAGGCGCTCTGCACCATGCGCTTCGGCATCTCCAGTCCGTGCATGTTCATCGTGCTCACCAGCGGGCTGCCCGGGTCGTCGATGGGGTCGAGCACCAGCCAGTCGGCGTCCACCAGCGGCTGCAGCGTGCGCACGCGCCGCAGCGGATGACCGGCGCGCACGGACAGGTGCATGGCCACCGAGAACAGCGGCTCCCACTGGAACGCGTTGGTGCCCGGACCGTTGCAGGTGGAGACCAGCCCCAGGTCGAGCCGGCCTTCGCGCAGGCCCTCGAAGATCTGCTGCGGCCGCAGCTCGAAGCCGCGCAGCGCCACGTTGGGAAAGCGCCTGCGGAAAGACGCCATCGCATCGGGCAGCGGCCCGCTGGAGGCCACCGCGGTGAAGCCGATGTTGAGCTGCGCCTCGTCGTGCCCGCGTATCGCCTCGATGTCTTCCAGCGCATGCCGCAGCTCCTGCTCGACCACGCTCGCGCGCTTGACCAGTGCCGCCCCGTAGGCCGTGAGGCTCACGCCGCGGGTGGAGCGCGACATCAGCGTCACGCCGAGCTCGCGCTCCAGCTCGGAGATGGTCTTGGACAGCGCGGGCTGGGTGGTGTGCAGGCTGCGCGAGGCCTCGTGGATGCTGCCGTGCTGTGCCACGGCCAGCAATACGCGCAACTGTTGCAGCTTCATCGTGGTGCGGCGCTCCCGGAAAAAGGCATCCTGGGGCTTGTCCCGATGGCTTCCAGGGCCTGTTTGTGACGGGGATGCCGTTTGGTTATCAGCATGAAAATTTGTGATTCTTCGCCGCAGCGCTTTGCCTGAATACTCCGCCGCGAACGGGCCGACGGACGATGCGCAGGCCCACCGCAACCTGTACGTTGGAGTGACATTAGATGAGCGAAGCCGCATTGCCCGCAAGCCCGATCCTGGGTTCTTCTTCAACTGGCGCCGCTGTGCAAGGCAAGGCAAAGCAGAGCCAGTTCCGCCTGATCGCCGCCTGCTCGCTGGGCAACGCGCTGGAGATGTACGACTTCACCGTCTACAGCTTCTTCTCGCTGCTGATCGGCAAGCTGTTCTTCCCCTCCGACAGCCCCTATGGCTCGCTGCTGCTGGCAGTCGCCACCTTCGGCATCGGCTTCGTGATGCGGCCGCTGGGCGGCGTGATCATCGGCAACTACGCCGACCGCAAGGGCCGCAAGGCCGCGATGACGCTGACCATCGGCCTCATGGTGCTGGGCACGCTGTGCATCGCGTTCGCGCCGCCGTATGCATCGGCCGGCGTGTTCGGCTCGCTGATGATCCTCGCGGGCCGGCTGCTGCAGGGCTTCTCGCTCGGCGGCGAGGTGGGCGCTGCCACGTCGATGCTGATGGAGGCGGGCGGCGTGAAGGGCCGCGGCTTCCGCGTGAGCTGGCAGCTCGCGAGCCAGGGCGTGTCGGCGCTGCTGGGCGCGCTCACCGGCGCCGCGCTGTATGCCGCGCTGCCGCAGGCATCGCTGGAGAGCTGGGGCTGGCGCCTGCCGTTCCTGCTCGGGCTGCTGATCGCGCCGGTGGGGCTCTACATCCGTGCGCACCTGGAAGAGACGCACGTCGCCGAGAGCCATGAATCGAGCCCCATGGGCCGGCTGCTGCGCGAGCACGGCGGCCTGGTGCTCAAGGGCATCCTCGCCACCACTGCGGGCACGGCCACGATGTACCTCGTGGTGTTCTTCATGCCCACCTACATGATCCGCGTGCTGCACATGCCGCCGTCGCTGTCGCTGCTGTCGGGCTGCGTCACGGGCATCACGCTGTTCGCGGTGTCGCTGGTGGCGGGCCGGCTGGCCGACCGGCTGCCGAACCGCAAGCCGCTGGTGGTCGGCTCGCTGCTCTTCAGCGTGATCGCGGTGTACCCGGTGTTCTGGCTCATCGGCCAGTACCCGAGCGTGCCGCTGGTGCTGGCACTCTCTGCGCTGCTCACCGCGAGCGTGAACATCGGTACCACGCCGATGTTCCTGATGCTGCTGGAGATGCTGCCGGCCGGCGTGCGCGCCAGCGGCATCTCGGTGATCTACAGCGTGGGCGTGACGGTGTTCGGCGGCTCCTCGCAGTTCATCGTGACCTGGCTGCTCGCCAAGACCGGCAATCCCCTCTCGCCGGCCTTCTACATGATGGCCTGCGGGGTGATCAGCCTCTGCGCGCTGCTGAGCCTGCGCGAACGCAAGGCGGCATGAACCCCACGACGAACACACGCAGGAAGCTCCACGAATGACCCGCCAACTCAGCCCCCAGACCCACAAGCTGCTGTCGCGCCTGCTGCCGCAGGCCGACGTCGACACGCGGGCCTTCGTCGACATCCGCAGGCAGATCCATGCCAACCCCGAGCTCGGCTTCGAGGTGAACGCCACCAGCGAGCTGGTCGCGAACCTGCTGCGCAGCTGGGGCTACGAAGTGCACACCGGCATCGGCCGCACCGGCATCGTGGCGCAGCTCAGGCTCGGCAGCGGCACGCGCCGCCTGGGCATCCGCGCCGACATGGACGCGCTGCCCATCACCGAGGCCACCGGCCTGCCGTATGCCAGCCGCAATGCCGGGCGCATGCACGCCTGCGGTCATGACGGCCACACGGCCATCCTGCTGGCGGCAGCCAAGGCGCTGGCGAAGGCGCGCAACTTCGACGGCACGCTGAACCTCATCTTTCAGCCCGACGAAGAGAACCTCTGCGGCGCGCGCGCCATGATCGAGGACGGCCTGTTCGAGCGCTTCCCCTGCGACGCGGTCTACGCGCTGCACAACGCGCCAGGCGTGCCGGTGGGCACGATGATGGCGATCGAAGGTCCGGTCACGCTGTCGTCCGACGTGGCCGACGTCACCATCAAGGGCGTGGGCGGGCATGGCGCCATGCCGCACCGCGCGCGCGATCCGGTCGCGGCCGCCGCGGCGGTGGTGACGGCTTTGCAGACGGTGGTGGCTCGCAACGTGGCGCCCGACGACACGGCGGTGGTGTCGGTCGGCTTCATCCGCGGCGGCGCCACGCACAACGTGATCCCGCAGTCGGTATCGCTGGGCCTCAACGTGCGCGCGGCACGGCCCGAGACGCGCGCGCTGGTCGAGCAGCGCATCCGCGAGATCGTGAGCCTCACCGCGCAGGCGCACGGCGTGGATGCCGAGATCGACTACCGCCAACTCGTGCCCCCGGTGGTCAACACCGCCGCCGAGACCGAGCTCGCGGCGCAGGTGTGCGCCGAGCTGGTGGGCGAGGAGAACGTCGTCAGGCAGGCGCCCAAGGGCTTCTCGGGCAGCGAGGACTTCGCATGGATGCTCTCGAAGCTTCCGGGCTGCTACCTGCTGCTGGGCAACGGCGAAGGCGAGTTCGGCGGCTGCATGGTCCACAACCCCGGCTACGACTTCAACGACGAAGTGCTGCCGCTTGGGGCCGCCTGCTGGGTGCGGCTGGCGCAGACCTATCTGGTGGCCTGAGCGCAAGCCGCTGGAATGCGGGAGCGGGCAGCCGGACGCAGAGGACGCCAAGGTTTCGCAAAGGTCGCGAAAGGAAAACCAGAAATTTTCTTCTTGGTTTCTTTTGAGACCTTTGCGTAGTTTTTGTATTTCTTCTGCGTCCGGCTGTCCGCCTTCCTGACGGTCTCAGAACGGCGCGTCTTCCGTTTCGGCCCCTGCCGCAGCCTCGGATTGGGCGGCAGCAGGCTTGGCTGCTTCGTCCTGCGGCGCGGCAGTGAAGGCCGCCTCGCCGCCCAGCGCGTCGAGCAGCGCGGGCACCAGCTGGCCCAGTTCGCCCGTGGCGATGGCCACGTCGGCGTCGAAGTTGTCTTCCTTCTTGCCGCCGGCTGCGCCGTCGCCCGTGCCTTCGAGGAAGGCGATCTTGCGGATCAGCAGGCCGTGCGTGAGCTCGAAGGACACCCGGTCGTCCCAGGTCAGCGCGAGGCGGGTGGGGCGCTTGCCGTCGGTGATGTGCTGCTTGACCTCGTCGATGTCCAGCGGGTGCTTGGCGTAGCGCACCACGGCCTTGGAGTCGTCGCTGGCCTTGAGCTCGCACTCGCGGTCGATGGTGAAGCCGGCCGGCGGCTCCTGCGTGAGCAGCCAGTTGGCCATGGCGGCGGCGGGCTCGACCTGGGTGTTGATGAGCGCCACCGCGAAGCCGTCGAGCGACTTCACCAGGCTGGTGACCACTTCGTCGGCGCGCGAGGCGTTGCCGCTGTTGATCACCAGGCGGTTCTCGGCCTTGTCGATCCACACGGTCACGCGGGCGGTGCGCGTGAAGGCCATGGGCAGCAGCTCCAGGGTGATGTCTTCCTTGAGCTCCTTCTTTTCCTTCTTGCCGGGCTTGCGGCCGGTGGTGGCCTCGATCTGGGCGCAGCGCTCGTCGACCTTGCGGCGAACCACGGAGCCGGGCACCTGCTTGCTCTCGATCATGTATTCGACCAGCCACTGGCCGTCGATGGATTCGATCAACGGGCCGTTGGCTTCGCCGCGGGGCTCGATCCAGCCGGCGGACTTTTCCTGCGAAGGGCCGCAGGGCTCGAAGCGCTGCCTGCCCAGGCCCTCTTCCGCCTCGGCCAGTGTCTGGGACCAGGCGGGTTCGATGCGATAGACGATGACGTTCTTGAATACGGACACGGAAACCCTTTTTCCAACGGTTTGGACAGCCGGCCATTGTCGGGCAGGCCGTTCGGCCCGGCGCCGTAAAATCGAAAGCTTTTGCGACTTCCCTTCCTGTCGCACCCCACACCGATCCCAAAGGAATCAGGAAATGAGCTCGATCCCCCCCTCGCTGGACGACCGTGACGGCAAGATCTGGATGGACGGCGAACTCGTGGACTGGCGCGACGCCAAGATCCATGTGCTGAGCCACACGCTGCACTACGGCTGCGGCGCCTTCGAGGGCGTGCGCGCCTACAAGACGGCCGACGGCAGCACCGCGATCTTCCGCCTGGCAGAGCACACCGAGCGCCTGTTCAACAGCGCCAAGATCCTGCGCATGAAGATCCCCTTCACGCAGGAGCAGCTCAACGAGGCCCAGAAGCAGGTGGTGCGCGAGAACAAGCTCGAGAGCTGCTACCTGCGCCCGCTGATCTGGATCGGCTCCGAGAAGCTGGGCGTGAGCCCCAAGGGCAACAAGGTGCACGCCATGGTCGCGGCCTGGTCCTGGGGCGCCTACCTGGGCGAAGAAGGCATGAAGCGCGGCATCCGCGTGAAGACCTCGAGCTACACCCGCCACCACGTCAACATCACGATGACGCAGGCCAAGACGGTGAGCAACTACACCAACTCGATCCTGGCCAACATGGAAGCGCTGGACGACGGCTACGACGAGGCGCTGCTGCTCGACGCGAGCGGCTTCGTGTCGGAAGGCGCTGGCGAGAACATCTTCGTGGTCAAGGGCGGCGTGGTCTACACGCCCGACCTGTCGGCCGGCGCCCTCAACGGCATCACCCGCAACACCATCCTGCACGTGTGCAAGGATCTGGGCCTGGAACTGGTTCAGAAGCGCATCACGCGCGACGAGGTCTACGTCGCCGACGAAGCCTTCTTCACCGGCACGGCCGCAGAAGTCACGCCGATCCGCGAACTCGACCGCATCGAGATCGGCAACCGCGGCGACGGCGGCGCGCGCGGCCCGATCACCGAGAAGATCCAGTCGGCCTTCTTCGATATCGTGAACGGCAAGAATCCCAAGTACGCGCACTGGCTCACGAAAGTCTGAGCAGAAGAAGAGAACGAGAGAACGATCCCATGTCCACCAATGCAGTAGTCGAACTCCTGGCCAAGGAACTCAATCACCAGGGCGGCGTGTTCTGCCCCAGTCCCAAGGCCGACATGAAGCTCTGGAACAGCCACCCGAAGGTCTACCTCGACGTGGCGCGCACCGGCGAGGCCAAGTGCCCGTATTGCGGCACGGTGTACCGGCTGAAGGCCGGCGAGGCGGTGTCGGCGCGGCACTGAAGCCCGCCGCCCGCAGCCCTGCTGCGGGTTCACCGGTCTCCCGGCTTCGCGGCCGCCGTCCGATTTGCGGGTGTTGCCGCCACTGAACTACGGATTCCGGTGATGGTTCCTTCGGGGGCCTGTTCCTAGCATCGTCCCTCTGGCGCCAGACCAGATGAGGAGTCGATGTGAGGATCAGAATTTTCAGTGTTGCCGCCAGCACGCTCGTGCTCGCCCTGGGGCTCTCCGCCTGCGGAGGCGGTGGCGGTGGTGGAGGCGGCGGTTTCAGCCTGTTCCCTTCGGGTGGTGGCACGACGACCACTCCGCCGCCCGCGGCCGACAACCGTGTCGCCGTCTCCGGTACCGTGGCAACGGGCGCGCCGGCCTCCGGCAGCAGCGTGACGCTGCGCTGCGCCAACGGCGTTTCAGGCACGGCCACCAGCGGCGCCGACGGCACGTGGTCCGCCAAGCTCGATGCGCCCGCATTCCCCTGCCTGGTCACGGCTTCGGGCGGATCGCTGGCCGCCGGGCAGAAGCTGCACTCGATGCTGCGCGCCGCGGGCTACGTCAACATCACGCCGCTGACCGAGCTGATCCTGGCGCTCGCCGCGGGCATGTCGCCCAGCGGCATCGAGCAAGCCGAGCTTTCCGCGCTGGCGGCGCTGGCCGGCAAGCTCGAGCAGGCACAGGCCGACATCGTCGCGCTGCTGAACGAATCGGGCTACGGCGCGTTCGCGCCGAACCCGTTCACGTCGGAGTTCAAGGCCGTCGCGGGCGACGCCTACGACGACTTTCTCGAGCACCTGGCGCTGTCGCTGGCAGACAGCGACACCACGCTCGACGGCATCGTCGCGGCGCTGATCGCCGCGGCGCAGGACGACAGCTTCGACCTGCCGCTCACCTACACCTTCAAGCCGGCCGAACTCGCGGCCCAGGTGCAGCTCAACAAGGCGCACATCGCCAGCACCGCAGGCGTGCTGTCGATGAAGCTCGACGCGGGTTCGAACCCTGTCGGTGCGTATGTCGGCGGCGGCGCAGGCAACAAGGCCGTGCTGCAGCTGCCTGGGCTGGCAGGCACCAGGTTGAAGGACCTCAAGCGCATCGATCTGGAGCTCAAGGGCGATGCCGGCGGCATCGGACAGGGGCTGCCCTACGCGTACCTCAACTTCACGGTCGACCTTAACTGCGACGCCACCCCGCTGGCGGCCAACGCCACGCTGACGGAGGTGCGGGCGCGCCGCCGCATTCTGGTCTTCGATACGTTCTACCACTTCATGCAGGCGAACAATTCGATCTCGACCACCGAGTTCAGGTCCATCGCCATCACGCCGGCCACGCCGGGCTGGCGCATCTCCGGCGGCACGCCGGTGGGCACGGTGGCGGTCAATCCGAACTACAACGGCAGCGAGACGCTGGAAGGCTTCGACTACGCCGCGTACCCCAACGCCTGCATCGTCGACGGCATCACGGGCGACGGCGGCATGCCGCGCAACGCTTCGGCCGCCCCGAGCTGCGCCACCAACGCGGGCTTGCCCGGCACGGCGCCCGCGGCGTGCGGCGCGCCCTACTCGGGCGCCATCATGGTGCTGGGGGACAGCGGCACCACGACCGCGTCGCAGTGGAGCTTCAAGCGCGTGAAGGTGGAAGCCAGGCGGAAGCAGACCTTCCGCTTCTAGCCAGACCTTCCGCCTCTTGCTGAGGCAGGCAGGCTCCCTGCCGCGCTGCATCGCATGCCGCGCGGCCGGGGTTCAGGCGGCGTCGTGCGGCCTGCGCAGTTGCCGGGGCCACAGCCCGCGCCAGGGGGCCGGATCGTTCTTCTCCTGTGCGAGCCGCAGGTAGACCATCGCGATGAACAGCAGCGCCAGGCCGATCTGCGCGTCGCGCATGGCCGAGTTCACACTCGAGGCGATCAGCGCGATCAGCGTCGCGGCCAGCGCGTAGCGCCCGGCGATGTCGGGCCGCTTCCATGCCTGCCACACGGCGGCGACCATGATGAACAGCAGGCTCAGCAGCGCAGGCAGCCCGCCCTGCGCGCCGACCCACAGGAAGTCGTTGTGAGGCATGTTCGAGTCGGCCAGCAGGGCGGGGCCGCGCTTGTGCCACTGGTCGGTCCAGCCGCCGATGCCCCAGCCGGTAAGCGGGCGGTCGGCGATCATCAGGCCGGTGTCGCGATACATGTAGTAGCGGATGGCCCAACTGCCCTTGAAGACGGCGCCGGACTGCGCCTCCTCGAGTTCCTGCACGCCGAGTTCCACCTTGTGCTGCAGCTGCGGCAGCTGGTAGAGCCCCGCGCCGAGCACCACCGTCCCCAGCACCAGCGCTCCCACCAGCATCTTCAGGTGGTTGCGCCACTGGTGGATGCACACGATCGGAATCACCAGCAGCAGCGCGAGCACCGAGGTGCGCGAGGTCAGCGGCAGCGCCACCACCAGCCCCAGGCCGAGCATCAGCACGAAGGCGGGGATGGAGCGCAGCGGCCTGTGCGCGGCGATCTGCGCGATGCCCCACACCGCGGCGGTGGACGCCACCACGCTGAACAGCAGCGCATTGCTGATCGACTTGTTGCCCACCTCCATCACCACCGCGCGCAGCGGCGACCAGATGTTGAAGCCGCCGACCGCATAGAACACGATCACCAGCACGATGTTGAGCGCGGCGACCAGCAGGAAGCCGCGCAGCGCCCAGACGGCCTCTTCGCGCGTGAGCGCCATCGCCATCAGCATCGTGAGGCCGATGCGTATGCCGTGGAACAGGTTGGAGCCGGTCTCGGGATAGTGCTGCCCGATGGCCAGCACGATGAAGGTCCAGGCCAGGTAGGCCATCACCGGCCACCACAGCGGGTTGGCACGCAGCCGCGCATAGCGCTCGCCGAGGCCGCCGGCCACCAGCATGGTGAGCAGCAGCACGATGGCTGAAAGATAGGTGACGCCGACCGGCATGAACACCACCAGCCCCCAGAACATGGCCGCGGGCCGAACGATGTGCGATCTCTGCATAGGGCCGGGATTTTAGGTTGCCGTCCCTGGGGCCAAGCTGACCTGGCTCTCCCCAGGCTTCGCGCACTTCGTGCCGCGCGCCAGCCCCCTCGACGGGGAGCGACCCCTGCGGCCCGGCGAAGCCGTTTACGCGGCGTCCTGCGAATGGAGCGGGAGCCGAAGCGCGCGCGAACGGATCGGGTTTGTCAGTGGCTGCGCGCGGTCGACGGCAGGCGGATCACGAAGCTGGCGCCGCCGCCGGGGCGGTCCTCGCAGCGCACGGTGCCGCCGTGCCGCTCGGCGATCGACTTCACCAGCGCCAGACCCAGGCCCACGCCGCCGTTGCGCTCGCTGGCGCCGGGCAGGCGGTAGAAGGGCTCGAAGATGCGTTCGCGCAGGGCGGGCGGCACGCCCGGGCCGCGGTCGTTCACGCGCACCGTGGCATAGCCGTTGGCGCTGCCGAGCTCCACCGCGATCTCGCCGGCACCGTAGCGGCGCGCGTTCTCCAGCAGGTTGCGTCTGGCACGGCGCAGCAGGCGCGACACGCCCGGCACCGTGAGGCTGGCGTTGTCGGTGCCTTCGGCCAGGTCGAGCTCGGCGTTGACCTGCGAGCACTCCTCGGCCGCGAGGCCGGTCAGGTCGACCGGCTCGATGGTGCCCATGTCGGCCTCCCGCGCGTCGAGCCGGCTGGCCAGCAGGATCTCGTCGATGAGCTGGTCGAGTTCGCCGATGTTGCGCGATATCTCTTCGCGCGCCGACTGGCTCGGATGCTCGCCCATCAGTTCCAGCCCCATGCGGATGCGGGTGAGCGGCGAGCGCAGCTCGTGCGATGCGTTGGCCAGCAGCGACTTGTGCGAGCGCACCAGCTGCTCGATGCGTTCGGCCGACGCGTTGAATCGTTTGGATAGATCAGCCACTTCGTCCTGCCCTTCTTCTGTGACGCGCACCGAGAGGTCGCCCTCGCCCCAGCGCTGCACGCCGCGCTGCAGCGACTCCAGCCGCTGCGTGATGCGCCGCACGATCGGGTACACGCCCAGCGCCACCGCCACGCCCACCAGCGCGATCATCCAGCCCAGCCCGAAGGGCGTGCGCCAGGGAGCGAAGCCGCCGGTGCCTGTGGGCCGTTCGCGCGGCGCCACGCGCAGCGTGATCGACTTGCCGTCGCTGAGCGTCACGTCGAACTCCAGGCCCTGGCCCGGCACGCGCAGCGCGGTGCCCGCGCCGATGGGCTTGTCCTGCGCGTCGAGCACCACCACGTTGCGCGGCACCGGCGCGAGCCGTTCGCGCTCGGCCTCGGCGGCCTCGCGCACGATCCAGTTCGCCATCAGCGTGAGGATGACGACACCGCCCACCACCGCGAGCCAGATGCGCACGTACAGGTGGCGCGAATAGAGGTTGCGCAGCATCGGCTGGAACCCTTCCTGCGTTATCGCTTCAGTCCTGCTGCTTGGCGAACACGTAGCCCACGCCGCGCACCGTGAGGATGCGCTTCGGGTTCTTCGCATCGACCTCGATGGCGGCGCGGATGCGGCCCATGTGCACGTCGATGGAACGGTCGAAGGCTTCCAGCTCGCGGCCGCGCACGGCCTCCATGATCTGGTCGCGCGTGAGCACGCGGCCCGCGCGCTCGGCCATGGCGGTCAGCAGGTCGAACTGGTAGGACGTGAGGTCGGCCACCGCGCCGCCCACCGACACGGTGCGCGCGTTGCGGTCGATCTCCAGCGTGCCGAAGCGCATCACCGAAGAGGCCTCGGCCTCGGTGGCGCTCTCGGCGCGGCGGCGCAGCACGGCGCGGATGCGTGCCAGCAGCTCGCGCGGCTCGAAAGGCTTGGGCAGGTAGTCGTCCGCACCGATCTCCAGGCCGATGATGCGGTCCATCGGGTCGCCCTTGGCCGTGAGCATCAGCACCGACACCTTCGACAGCGGTCCGGGCAGCGCGCGGATGCGGCGGCAGACCTCCAGGCCATCGGTGTCGGGCAGCATCAGGTCGAGGATCACCAGGTCGGGCGCGTGCTGCTGCAGCTGCTCGAGCCCGGTGGCGCCGTCGCCGGCATGGCTGAACGCGAAGCCCGACTGCGTCAGGTATTCGCCCACCATCTGCGCCAGGCGGGCGTCGTCTTCGATCATCAGGAGTTGGGGGGTGCTCATGCGCTTCATGGTCGTCCACCGGGAGCAAGAGGGCTTGAACGCTCCGTAAAGTTGAGTAAACCTCAGCCGGCGACGTCAACCGGATCGGCTTCGAAAAGCATGGCTTCCGCACCCCCGCTGGCGCCAATGCCGACGGTCACGGCCGGCAGGCCGAGGTTCTCCCCCAGCAGCGCGGGCAGGGCGCCGGCGTCCACGCCGGGGTCGCTGGCGCGTGCGCGCGCCAGCACTTCGCCAGCCAGCTGCCGCAGCTGCGCGGTCGAGGCGCGGATGCGCGCGCGGAAGGCCGCGTCGTCCAGCGTGTCGCGCAGGCTGCGGTTGAGCTCGGCGAACCATGGCATCGCGGCCTGGTCGAGCATCACGGCCGGGTTGGCGCGCCGGCTGCTGGCCGACCAGCGGCGCATCAGCGCCTGCACCTCGACGTTCAGCCTCTGGCAATGCTGCAGCTCGGCTTTCAGGCTGCCCAGCGCGTGCAGGTCGGTCAGGCGGTTCTGGAAGAAGATCTGCGACAGCACGCCCCAGTAGTAGGCGTAGTCCCAGATCACCTTCACCGGCAGCACCTCGGGGTCGCCGAACAGCGGGTACTGGTCCTGGTAGAGCGCCAGCGTGCTTTCGTAGAACGAGTGGTAGAGCTGGTCGTACAGCTGCGCGCGCTTGTCGATCGGGCGACCCGCGCGGTCCTGCGCGATCAGATCGGTGATGTAGGTGTTGCCGATGGCGATGAAGTCGCTGCCCGGCGAATAGAACGGGTCGAGGAACAGCCCCGCCTCTCCGGTCATCGCCCAGCGCTGGCGCCCCGAGAACACTTGCTTGCAGCCGTGCGAGAAGTGCTTGAGGAAGGCGAAGTCCTGCAGCAGGTGGCGCTTGCCGTCGAGCGCCTCGAACAGCCGCGGCTGGTAGGTGGCGAACCACGCCATCGCCTTCTCGAAGGTGTCGATGGTGTCCAGCGGGTGCAGCTTCGGGTCGGCCACGATGCCCACCGAGTGCGAGCCCGAAGCCAGCGGGATCAGCCAGGCCCAGTAGCCCGCGCCCACCAGGTGGTTGGTCGACAGCCAGCGCGCCTGCGGGTCGCAGCGCATGCGCCAGGCTTCGTCGTCGCTCCATTCGTCGATGGCGATGCGCTCGCCGATGCGAAACCACACCGCGTTGACGTCGTGCGCGTTGGTCTCGGCCAGGCCCAGTTTGCGCTTGAGCATGCCGGCGCGCCCGCAGGCGTCGATCACCCAGCGGGCCTGGGCGTGGCGCGTGTGCTCGCCGCGGGTCCATTCGATGCGGTGCGGCGTGGCCGGGTCGTCGGCCAGTTCGATGCGCCGCACCAGCGCGCCGTCCACGAAGTGCACGCCGCGCCGCACGGCTTCCTCCGCCAGGAAGTTCTCGAAGATGCCGCGGTCGATCTGGTAGCTGGGCACCGACAGGTAGCGGCTCGCGCCGATCTCGGTCACCTGGTCGATGTCGCTGCGGCCCTCGCTGAAGAAGAAGCGAAAGCCGAACTTGCGCAGCTGCGCGGCGTCCATGTGGGCCTTCAGGCCCAGCACCGTGTCGAAGTAGTGCGCGCCGATCTCCACCGACGACTCGCCCACCTTGTGCGCCGCGTGCGGCACCGGGTGCGCGCGGCGCTCCAGCACCAGCACGCGCAGGTCGGCAAAGCGCTGGCGCAGCTGCAGCGCCAGCGTGAGACCCGCCAGCCCGCCCCCCATGATCACTGCGTCGAAGGTGTCGGGTGCAGCGGCGTCGGTCATGGTCAGCTCCGGTCGATGGGCTGCAGCTGCAGCCGAAGTGAAAGGGTGGGAGACAGCGGCAGCGCCACCGGCGCGGGCGGGCCCGCATCCAGCCGTGCCAGCGATTCGAAGAGCGCCAGCGCGTCGGCCATCGGGTTGATGCCGGCCAGCGATTTCGCCGCGTCCGACTGCGGCGGCGTGGCCTGCGCGGCGCTGCCGTCCAGCGACCACTGCAGCATCGCCACCGTGCGCTCGCTGGGCGCGGGCGCCAGCACCATGGCCACCGCCAGCAGGCCGCGGCTGTCGTTCACCGAGATGAGCGCGCCGACGGTGGGGGTGTCGTAGCCCACCAGCAGCACCGGCTCCTCGTCGGCCGCGCATTGCGCCGCCGCCTCGAGCAGGCCCGAGGCGAAGCTGTACTCGAAGGCCGACACCGCGTTGCTCGCCGCCATGCAGCCGGTGCCGATGGTCCAGTAGCCCACGGCCGCGTTGTGCACCGAGTTGTGGAACTTGGTGGGCGACAGCATCTTCGGGTCGCTCGCGAGCGTGCTGCACATGTAGTCGTTGATCGACAGGTCGCCGTGCGCCGAGGTGAATACGCAGGGCACGTCGGCCGCGTTGCGGCCCGAGGCGGCGAGGGAAGCCGCGGCCACCTCGAGCGCCAGCGCCACGGTGTCGGGCGCGCGGCGGCGCTCGGCCGGCGCCAGCACCTGCGGCGACGGCCGCTTCACGGGCGGGTCGGCCAGTGCGCCTTCGCCGCGGAAGGCCGCGCGCGCGGCTTCCCAGCCCGGCCGCGTCGGAGTCCAGAAGGCGGGGCCTTCGATGTAGAGGGTGGGGGGAGTGGGCGCGCTTGTCGTGTTTGTCATTGGATTGCCTCCTCGCGGAACACCGTGGAACCGGCTTTGCCGGGCCACTGGTGGTGCCCCCGGAAGGGGGATGGAGGAGCGACACGGAGTGCGCGGAGCCTGGGGGCGAGCTTCATGCTTGCGCCTTGCCGAAGACCAGCGAGCAGTTGTTGCCGCCGAAGCCGAAGGAATTGCTCAGCGCGTAGCGCACCTCGCCGTGCGCCGGCGCCAGCCGGATCTGCGGGCCGAAGCCCTCGTCCAGCGCCTGCGTATTGACCGTTCCGGGCATCAGGCCGCGCTCGATGGCCAGCAGGCTGATCACCGCCTCGACGATGCCCGCGGCGCCCAGCGTGTGGCCCATGAAGCCCTTGGTCGAGCTGGCATGCGTGCGCGCCGGGAAGCGGCGCGCCACCAGCGCGCCCTCGACCTCGTCGTTCTTCTGGCTCGCGGTGCCGTGCATGTTGATGTAGTCGATCGCCTCGGGCGCGAGGCCGGCGCGCGCCAGCGCATCGTCGAGCGCACGCTCGGCGCCCAGTCCCTCGGGGTGCGGCGTCGACATGTGGTGCGCGTCGCTCGCCTCGCCGTAGCCCAGCAGGAGCAGCGGCGACGCATCGGCGCCGGCCTGCACGCGCTCCACCAGCGCGAAGCCCGCGGCCTCGCCCAGGCTGATGCCATTGCGGTCGGCATCGAAGGGCCGGCACGGCTCGCTGGACACCAGCTCGAGCGAGTTGAAGCCGAATAGCACGCTGCCGCACAGCGTGTCGGCCCCGCCGACCACGGCCGCGTCGGCCAGGCCCAGGCGGATCAGCCGCTCGGCCGAAGCGAACACCTTGGCGCTGGAGGAGCAGGCGGTCGAGATCGTCTCGCTGGGGCCGCTGATGCCCAGCAGCTGCTGCGTGAACATGGCCAGCGAATGCGGCGTGTGCACCGCTGCGCGGCGCTGTTCGATGGGGAACATGCCCTGCTCGTCGAGCTGGGTGTAGGCCAGCTCGGTCTCGCCGATGCTGGCGGTGGAAGTGCCCAGCACGAGCGCGATGCGCGAGGCGCCGTACTTCTCGCGCGCAGCGGCCACGGCCTCAATGAAGCCGTCGGCCTGCAGGCCCAGCCAGGCCAGCCTGTTGTTGCGGCAGTCCCATTGCATGAGCGGTTCGGGGAGCCGGACCTCCTCGAGCCCGTCGACGCGGCCGATCCAGGTAGGCAGCGGCGCGTCGCCGAAGTCGTTCGCGCGCAGCCCGCTGCGCGACTGCGCCAGCGCGTCGGCCAGCGCTTCCTTGCCGACACCGACGGCGCTGGTGGCCGTGAAGGCGCTTATCTGAAGAGGAGGAATTCGGGACGGCACGATCTTGTAGGGGTGTTGGGCTGTCTGTCGGCGCGCGGCAAAAGGCAGGGCGCGGCGGGAAGAGAAGGTTATTGGACGAAGGTGTGGACGAAGGAAACGAATGTATACCGGTACAGCCTAACAGCAGCGCGGTCGGCGCAACGTCGGCCGTTTCCTATAAGGCCCGGGCCCTAATGACGCTCCCGGGGGCTTGCGGTCGCCGTCAGCCGCGAGGCCAGCGCCACCAGCACCAGCACCGGCGCGCCCAGCAGGGCGGTGCCGACGAAGAAGCTGCTGTAGCCGTAGGCATCGACGAAGGCGCCCGAGTAGCCGGCGATGAACTTCGGCAGCAGCAGCATCAGCGAGCTGAACAGGGCGTACTGCGTGGCCGAGTAGCTGATGTTGGTGAGGCTCGACAGGTACGCGATGAAAGCCGCCGAGGCGATGCCGCCGGCCAGGTTGTCGGCCGAGACCACCGCGATCAGCGCCGTCAGGTCGTGCCCGCGGGTGGCCAGCCAGGCGAAGAGCAGGTTGCTGGCGGCGCTGAGCACGGCGCCCATCATCAGCACGCGCATCACGCCCAGGCGCATCGACAGTACGCCGCCGACGAAGGCGCCCACCAGCGTCATGATCACGCCGTAGATCTTGCTGACCGAGGCCACCTCGTCCTTGGTGAAGCCCATGTCCACGTAGAACGGGTTGGCCATGATGCCCATCACCACGTCGCTGATGCGGTAGATGGCGATCAGCGAAAGGATCAGCGCGGCCTGCCACTTGTAGCGGCGGATGAAATCGGCGAAGGGCTCGACCAGCACGTTGCGCAGCCACTCGCCGACGCTGCGGGCCTTGGGCATGGCGCCCGGCACCGGCTCGGGCGACAGCAGCACCGTGACCACGCCCACCGCCATCGATGCCGCCATGACCAGGTAGGCCGTCTTCCAGGCGCCGTTCTGGTAGGCGGCAGCACCCGTGGCCGCCGCGGCGGGCACCACCTCGGCCCAGGCCGCGACCCACAGCACGCCCGCGCCGGCCCAGATCATCGCAAGGCGGTAGCCCGTTTGATAGGCCGCAGCCAGCGCAGCCTGCTTGCGCGGCTCGGCCGATTCGATGCGGAAGGCGTCGAGTGCGATGTCCTGCGTGGCCGAGCCGAAGGCCACCAGCAGCGCGCACCAGACCAGCGGCGTGAGCCCGTGGCGCGGGTCGTTGACCGCCATGCCCGCCAGCCCGGCGATGACCATGCACTGCGCCAGCAGCAGCCAGCCGCGGCGGCGGCCCAGCAGCGTGGTGAGCGGCGGCAGCGGCAGACGGTCGACCAGCGGCGCCCAGACCCACTTGAAGCCGTAGGCCAGCCCGACCCAGCTCAGGTAGCCGATGGTGGTGCGGTCGATGCCGGCCTCGCGCAGGCGGAAGCTCAGCGTGCCCAGCACCAGCAGCAGCGGCAGCCCGGCCGAGAAGCCCAGCGCCAGCATGCGCAGGGTGGCGGGTTCCAGGTAGACCTTCAGCGCGTCGCGCCAGGGCGGTGAGGGGGGCTTGGGGGATTCAGCGGGCGAGGCGGACATGTGCCCCGGATTGTCCATGAGCGACGGCCCGGGTTCCCGGGCTTCTTGTCTTCATTTGTTCCTATCATCCGGCTCCTATGTGCACACGATGCGACCACCCCTTCGACGCCGCGCCCGTCCCTTCCGCAGCTTCCGCGTGGAATCCGCGGCGCGCCTTCCTGCTGGCGGCCGCCGGCGCGGTGCTCGCGAAGCCTGCCCTGGCGCAGGTCGACGTGGGCAAGGCCTCGGTGGCGCGCAACATCGTGCCGGTCGAGCAGATCGAGACGGCCGGCGTGCAGCAGTACGGCCAGCTGCTCGCGCAGGCGCGCGCCAAGGGGGCGCTGGCGGGCGACGGCAATCCGCAACTGCAGCGCCTGCGGGCCATCGCCGCGCGGCTCATTCCGTTCGCCACGCCGTGGAACTCGCGCGCCCGCGACTGGAAGTGGGAGGTCAACCTGATCGGCAGCAAGCAGGTCAACGCCTTCTGCATGCCCGGCGGCAAGATCGCCTTCTTCACCGGCATCCTCGATCAGCTCAAGCTCACCGACGACGAGGTCGCGATGGTGATGGGCCACGAGATGGCCCACGCCCTGCGCGAGCACGCCCGCGCCCGCCTGGCCAAGAGCGCGGGCACGGGCGCAGCGCTCTCCATCGGTGCACAGCTGCTCGGCTGGGGGCAGGTGGGCGACCTGGCAGCGCGCGCCGGCACGCAGCTGCTCACGCTCAAGTTCAGCCGCGGCGACGAGACCGAGGCCGACCTCGTGGGGCTCGAACTCGCGGCGCGCGCGGGCTACGACCCGAAGGCGTCGGTCTCGCTGTGGCAGAAGATGGCCACGGCGTCGAAGAACCAGGGCGGCCTGAGCTTCCTGTCGACGCACCCCAGCGGGCCGGATCGCATCGCGAAGCTCGAGGCGAACCTGCCCAAGGTCGAGAAGCTGTACCGCGACGCAAGGAAGAGCTGAGCTTCCTGCTCCCTCTCCCCCCGGGGAGAGGGCGGGGGTGAGGGCGGCGGCCTCTAGATAAGAGCCGCGCTTACTCTTCCGCACCTGCCCTCACCCCAACCCTCTCCCC